>DASVDE010000015.1:0-7043 GCA_036381235.1 Solirubrobacterales bacterium
AGCGAACCAGCGGGTAGGCGCAGATGTAGCGGGAGGGGCTGTCTACGGACTGCTCGGCCACCGCTCCGGTGCCGTTGATCACGACCGTGGAGTAAGAGGAGCCCGAGGTGTTGCCGTAGTAGGAGTCGGTGTATTGGTGATCGGTTCCGACCCCGGTGCCGAGGTTGATGATGCCCCGCACCGAGTAGAGCTCCATCGGGGAGGGCAGGTAGCCGCCCTTGGCGGCGCAGGCGTCGGCTGCCTCCTTCAGGGTCCCCACGACGGGGTTGGAGGCGGAGTCAAAGCAGACGCCGCGCAGCAGGGTGGTGTTGGCCGGGCAGGAGGCGGAGTGGCCGCCGACGTTGGCGGCGTTGGTGGCGTTGGTGGCGTCGGTGGCCGAGGGGACGGTACCCAGGGCGCCGAGGTTTATGTCCTTGCCGGTGAGAGAGCCGTCGGCGACTTTCTTGGCGTTGACGGCGTTGTTGGCGAGCTTGCCGGTGGTAACCGCCTTTGACTTCAGCTGGCGGGTGCCGACGGAGTTCTTGCCGAGGGCGGCAAAGGCGGTGCCGGTCAGCGCTGCGATCAAGGCAATGATTGCGACGACCATCGCCGGACTGGGGTAGCCGATACGCCGCTTGCTCTCTCCCTGCATCCCTATCTCTCCCCTAGTTAAGAAGTTTGCGGGCCTCCCTATTTCCCGTGCAGAGAACCCGGCTAAGCGGCCGAAAGGTTACAAAAGTCACGATTTAACGTGAGACCGACCCGCTAACGCGCAATCGCGGTTGCCTCGGCGCTGCCGAGAAACGGCGTCAGGACGAACTCGACCAGGCCGGGACGGAGGTCTTCCAACTCCCCACCGCGACCGGCGAGAACGCGGCGGGAGATGAGCGAGATCATGCCGCCGACCAGAGCCTCCTCGGTGGTGGGTGAGAGATCCGCCGTCGCCTCGACCGAACGGCCCTCCCGTCCCTCGCGGAAGTAGGGGACGAAGCTCTGGATCGCCGCGTCGTAGCGCTCGACCACGATCGGGCCCGCGGCGAGGGCCTCGACCATCGCGAGGCGGGCAAGGCTGGGCTCGGCGACGAGGAAGGCGAGCATCGCCGCGATCGCCGCGCAGACGCCGTGCGGCCAGTCCTCGGCCCCGTCGAACCCCGCCGCGATCCGCTCGCGCAGCTCCTCCATCACCGTCTCGTAGGCGGCGATGAAGCACTCGTCCTTGTTGGCGAAGTGCTCGTAGAAGGTGCGGCGGGAAACCGCGGCGTGGCGGGTTATGTGGGCGATGGTCGTGCCCGCGTAGCCGTGCTCGGCGACCGCCTCGGCCAATCCGGCAATCAGTCGCTCGCGCTGGTTGCGGATGACGAACTCGGCCGGCAGGCCGTGCCGGCCAGGTGGTAGCCGAGCCAGCTCAGGGGGGTAATCCTCTCTGCTCCGATCTTCCGCGCCGCGCTCGATCAGCTCCGCCTCGCCGGCGGTACCCAGCACCTCTCCGAAGGCCGGGGGCCCGGCCCCCAACGCGCCGCCCTCCCCGCTCGTCTCCATTCCGCGCGCCAGCTCCTCCAATGCGACGTCCATCCCCAGATAGGGCATCACCGCAGCGGCCATCAGCTGCGGCACCAACGCCGGCAGCTCGTCGATCCGCCCCTGCGCCACCTTGGCGTAGACCTGTCCATAGGCGGATCCGGCGAGCGCCTCGGCGGTGGTGCGAGGCACCGCATCGGGGTCCTCCATCTCATTGCGACCGGAGTCGATCAAGGAGGCGATCACGCGCATCGTCATATCGCGCCGTGCGCGGGCGGCATCGCCGGCGCTCAGCACCTCAATCCCGAAGACCGCGCGCTCCGGATCGTGGCAGAGTGACCCGACCACCCCGCGGGCTACGGCACGAAGGCGGTCGGGCCAGTCCTCCTCCGCATCGAACGCTGCGAGCATCTCCGTCATGCATTCTTCGTTCATCTCCTGCCAGGCGGAGAGAAAGCAGTCGTACTTGCCGCGGAAGTGACGGTCGAAAGCGGGCCGGTCGAGGCCTGCCCGCTCGACGATCATCTCGATCGTCGTCTCCAGGTAACCGTGTTCGGCGGCCACCTCTATAAGTGCTTCGATGATGCGAGCGCGCTCGGGACTGGCGGTGCGATCGCGGCTCTGGGCCTCGAGCACTACGCCATTGAGCCCCCAGTCCCCGCCTTCGCCTTGGACGCCGTTCGCTTCGCTGCTTCGGCGCCGAGGTAGGGCGTGAGGGAAAACTCGACCAGCTCGGGGAGGAGTTCCTCGATCTGCTCGGTCTGGCCCATCACTATCCGCTGGTAGAGGATCCAGAAGATGCCGCCGACGATCGTCTCCTCGAGGGTGTCGGGCAGCTCCTCACCGCGGGGGGAGGCCTTGCGGCCCATTCGGAAGAGGGGGACGAAGGCCTGGATCGAGCGCTCGTAGCGGTCGACCGCGGCCGGGCCGGCGGAGAGCGCCTCGACAATGCAGGTCCGGGCCAGGGCCGGCTCACTGGCCGCATAGTGCAGGAAGGCGGCGAGGCCGGCGTTGACACGGTCGGGCCAGGCATCGACCTTGGCGGCGGCGTCGACGACGCGGCGCAGAGCCTCAGTGACGGCGTATTCGGAGGCGGCGAGGAAGCAGTCCTCCTTGGAGGAGAAGTTGTCGTAGAAGGTGTTGCGGGCGATACCTGCGCGGCGCACGATGTCGGCGACGGTGACTGCCCGATACCCCTTCTCCTCGATTTCCTGAGCGAGGGCTTCGATGATCCTCGCCCGCTGGTGCTGGGCGATGAATTCGCGCGGTAAACGCCGCCGTCCTGGCGGCACTCGCGCCGCGGGAGACACGCGTTCGGCCATCGCTAGCCAGGGTACTCGCGGCGGCAGAAGATGCCAAGTTTGCGCACGGATCCGCGATACCGCGAGAGTACCGAGAGGGGTTTTTGGCCCTGTAGACGCATGCGCGGCGCTAGCGGGCGAGGCGTTCGGCTTCTTCGGCGCCGAGGTACGGAGCGAGGACCAGCTCCACGAGCTGCGGGAGCTGCTCTTCGAGGCGGTCGGTGCGACCGGCGTTGACCTCGCGGACGATCAGCGCCGCGATGCCGCCCACCAGTGCCTCCTCCGTGGTCTCGGGGAGCTGGCGGGCGCCACTGTGGCGAGGGCGGCCGGCGCGAAGGATCTCCACGAAACTCTGCAGGGACGCACGGTGGCGGGCCGCGATCTTTCCGCCGGCGGCGATCGGCTCGATCATCACCACGCGGGCCAGCTCCGGCTCGCCGGCAAGGAAGCGAAGCATGGTGGCGAGGGCCGCGCGGACCTTCTGCGGCCACTCCTCGAAGGAGTCGGCGGCGGCGGCCATCGCGGTGCGGATGTGGTCGATCACCATCTCGTAAGCGGCCTCGAAGCAGTCCGCCTTGTCTTTGAAGTGCTCGTAGAAGGTGCGCCGTGATACCGAAGCCGCCTTGGTGATGTCGGCGACGGTAGTGGCGTTGTAGCCCTTGGCCGCGACGGTGTCGACAAGGGCGGTGATGATCCGCTCGCGCTGGTTCTGGGCGATGAACTCGCGCGGTAGGCCGTGACGGCCGGCGGGAAGGCGGGGCGCAGCAGGCGGAGAGACAGAGCTCCCTTGCCCCTTCCCCTCGCTGGCGCTCCCCTTGCTCACGTGTCGACGATATCCGAGCCGATCACCGCAACGGCTGCACCAGCAGCTCTCCCTCGGCCGCCCGGGCGCCGAGATACGGCAGCACCGCCATGTAGACCAGCTCGGAGAGGAAGTCCTCGCGGCGCTCGAGGCAGCCGCCCTTGACCTTCGTGAGGATCGTGCCGTAGATCGCGCCGGCGGCGATCTCGGCGGTGCAGCGGGAGACCGTCCGCGGATCCTCCAGTTCCTCGCGGCCCCCGTCGAGCAGGTCGGCGAGACCTTGGAGGAGGCGGTCGCGATGGGCCTGGGCGCGGCTGCCGGCGCCGTTGACGTCGACGACGAAGAAGCGAGCGCGGGGCGGATCCTCCTGCAGGAAGCGCATCGCCGCCCAGCCGGCGGCCCAAATGCGATCGTGCCAGGAGACGGGCCCCTCCCAGGCGGCGCGGACCCGACCGCAGAACTCGGCGGCGATCTCGTCGTAGGCGGCGAGGAAGCGCTCCTCAGCGCTTGGAGCGGCGGCGCTCAAGCCGCAATTCGCGCCCGGGCCGCGTCGGCCGCCCGGCCGGCCTCCACCTCGCCGACGTACGGCGTCAGCGTTGTCTGGAGCACCTCCGGCAGCAGCTCCTTGATTTGTCCTGCCTGACCGGCGACCAACCGCTGATGGACGAGCCAGGCGATGCCCCCAGCGATCGCCACCTCGAGCCCATCGGGCAAGCGGGAAGCGCGCGGATTGAGCACGCGGCCCTCGCGCAGCTTTGGCGCGACGCTCTCCAGCATGGCCTGGTAGCGAGCCAGTGCGGCGGGGCCGGCTGCCTGAGACTCGACTATGCAGACGGTGGCACGGGGCGTCTCGTTGGTAACCATCTCCAAGAAGACCTCGAGCGCCGTCGCGATCTGGTCGGTCCAGTCCTGCGTGGGGTCGATCAGCTCGGCGAAGACCTCTGCGGCGGCTTCGGTGCTCTCGTCGAAGGCGGCGAGGAAACAGGCCTCTTTATCGTCGAAGTGCTCGTAAAAGGTGGAGAGGGCGACGCGAGCGGTCTTGGCGATCAGCTCAATCGTCGTCTTCTGGTAACCGCGCTCGGCAACCAACTCGGTCGTCGCGAGGAGGATCCGATCACGCTGGCTCTGAGCGACGTAGTCGCGCGGGACGAGATGGCGCCCCGGGGGCATCTTGGCGAGGCGCTCGGAGATCGACCTCGATTCCGCCATACCGACACGATACCAGAGCATTCACTTCATGTCTACTTGCTTATTACTTAGAAAACGCTGTGTTCTTGATCGAAAGGGGTAGGCAACGTTCCCGAAAGTTGCTATACCTAGACAGAAGGATTTCGTTTTCAAAGGAGGGCGTGCATGCCGGACAAAGCTCTCAGCGCCTCCGCGGACAACGACCTCGCCGCGGTCGTTCCCTTCCCCCGCTTAGGGGTGAAGCGACGCCCCCCTCGCGCCCGGATTCTCGAGGCGATGCTGGAGACAAGCGGCGAGCTGGGCTACGAAAACGTCGCCGTGCGACATGTGATCGAACGGGCCAAGACCAGTCGCGCCACCTTCTACAAGAACTTCGCCGACCTGGAGGACTGCTTTGCGGAGGCCTACGACGAGGCCGCCGAATGGCTTTACCGACGGGTGATGAGCGCAGCGCGGCGCCAGTCGGGATGGCGTGAGGGATTGCGGGCCGGGATGGCAGAGTTGCTGGAGCTGTGCTCGCGACAGCCGTTGACGGCGCGGGCGTTGTTCGTCGAGGTGCATGCTGCCGGTGAGCGGGCATTGGCGCGACGCAACGAGCTCATGGGCCGTTTCGCCGAAGCTATCGACGGAGAGCGCGAGGGCCAGGACGGGGAGACCCCGGGGGTGACCGCCACCTTCATGGTCGGCGCGATCGAGACGATGATCACCGCCAAGCTGATGGACGGTGACGCCAAGAGCATCCCCGACCTCTTGCCGGGCATCCTCCACTTCGTCGTCCTGCAGTACCTAGGCGAGGAAGCGGCTTGGGAAGAGATGACCGCAGCGCCATTGGCTCAGTGGAGCGCCAGGCGCGAGGCTGCCTCGGAGCTGCCCTCTTAGCCGGGGGCGGTGGGGTTGAGTGGCGTCCGGGAGCCGTTGAGCAACTTCCACTGATCGTCCTCGCGGGTCGCGACCGTCGCGTAGACCTTGCCGTCGGCGCCCTTGAAGATGAGGAAGGCGTTCTCTTGTCCGGTGGGATTGTCGTCGCCGATCCGCAAACTGAGCACGTCGATCTTCGCGTCGGAGACCCGGGTCTTCTTCGGAATCCTGGAGTTCAGTTTCCCCAACACCGCTGGGCAGCCACTGCCCTTCGGGACTTTGAGCGCCTGCGCGAATTGGTCGTACTGCTGTTGCTGTGAGCTGGTCAGGTAGGAACACGCCTTCGCCCAGTTTCCGGCGGCGATCGCATCGAGGTAACTCTGCACGAGCGCGGTTATCTCCGCACGGTCGCCGCTTGAAGCCTCGAGCCCATAGGTCTGGATGCTGTTGTCACCGCCCTTGGTGACGGGAACTCCAGGCGCCGGCGCCTTGGACCCCTCCTGCGGGGTTCCGCCAGAAGCGCTCTTGTCGGAGGTCGTGTTGTCTGCAGATGTCGGCTGCTTCTTCTGGCCGGCGGTGTCCTTCGACCCCTGGCTTGGGGTCTCCCGCGTGGAACCGGTCGAGGAGGCGGTCGTCGTGTCCTCGTCTCCCCCACCGCAGCCGGCGAAGATCAACGCAATGGTCGCGAGAATGATCGACGGCGCAGCAAGACGTCTCATCGGCTCTTCTTCTCCTTTTGCTGCTTCGTCAGCTGCTGCTTCAATTGCAATGCCAAGACATAGACACAGCCCTGGAAACCATAGGAGGCGTACGGCTCGTTGACGTTGAGCGCATTCTGGTAGACGAGCGCCGCGAGCTGGCCGGCGGGAAAGTCCGGGGAGGGGCGCTGCTGGTACTTGGCGAGTTTGGCGACCTCTTTGAGCTGATCCGCCGTGAGGTCGCTCTGCGCGATGAACTCCTGCTTCACCTCCAGCGGCGTCTTGCCTTTGCAAGCCTTCTCACCCTCCTTGATGGCCTTGCCCGAGCCCTTCACGCTCGGATCGGCCTGGGGGGGCTGGAAGTTGCGGTAGATCGACTCGAGCAGCGGGGAGGCGTTCTTAGGCGGTTGGGGGCCGCGGATCGGCGCCATCGCGAACGTCGTCGGCTGATCGCTGGACGAATCCCCTCCGCAGCCCGCCGCTGCCAGCGCCAGCGCAGCGGCGAACCCGAGGACGCCGGACCTCTTGACGAAGCGAGCTGCCTTCATCTGTCCACTCAGCGAACCAGCGGGTAGGCGCAGATGTAGCGGGAGGGGCTGTCTACGGACTGCTCGGCCACCGCTCCGGTGCCGTTGATCACGACCGTGGAGTAAGAGGAGCCCGAGGTGTTGCCGTAGTAGGAGTCGGTGTATTGGTGAT
>DASVDE010000016.1:0-88896 GCA_036381235.1 Solirubrobacterales bacterium
CGGCACGTCCTCGCTCCCGCGTCCGGGCGTGCCGCCTGCCTCGTGGTGCGTGGGCGTGTATTCCTCGTCAGCGCCTCTCGGCGGGGGCTGCTCTTCGGAGGCGGCACCCTTGTTTCTCCGGTTCGCGGCCGCGAAGGCCTCGCCGATCTGGGTCTTGCAGGCGAGGGTGGAGGAGCCGTTGATCTTGACGCCGCAGGAGCCGCAGATCGCCGCCCGGCAGGAGCAGCGGACGCCGAGCGAGCCGTCGTCGCGGTCCTTCGCCTGGAGCAGGCCGTCGAGGACGGAGAGAGAGGGATCGAGCTCGACGTCGAACTGCTCCCAGTAGGGCCCCTCGCCGGCCTCCGGCTGGTAACGGCGGACTTTCAGCGTGTAGGAGGCCATCGTCCTAGTACTTCCTCTCTTCGGGTTCCCACTGGGTGATCGTCACCTCTGAGTATGAGAGCTCCGGCCCCTCGGCTCCCAGCTGCAGGTCGATGTGCTTGAGCCACTCCTCGTCGTTTCGCGCCGGGTGGTCCGTGCGGTACTGGGCCCCGCGGCTCTCCTTGCGCTCGAGGGCCGCGAGGCAGGTGCACTCGGCGTTGTCGAGCATGTATCCGAGCTCGATCGCCGCCAGCAGGTCCTGGTTGAAGACGCTGCCCTTGTCGTCGATGTAGGCGCTCTGCGCCTCCTCCTTGAGGCGGCGCACCGTCTCCAGCGCCTCCTGGATGCCGCCCTCGTTGCGGAAGACCGCCACGTGCTTGTCCATCGTCTGGCCGAGCTCCAGCTTGATCTCGGAGATGCGCCGGCCCGAGCCCTTCTCGCGGGCGGCGATCGCCTCGATCGCGCGCCGCTCGGTCTCCAGGACCTCGCGCGAGGCGCGGCTCTGCTCGACCCGCTTGGCGCGTGCCGCCGCGTCGACGCCGGAGCGGCGGCCGAAGATCAGCGTGTCGAGCAGCGAGTTGGCGCCGAGCCGGTTGCCGCCGTGGACCGAGACGCAGGCCACCTCGCCCGCGGCGTAGAGGCCGGGGATGTCGGTGCGGCCGTCGACGTCCGTCTTGACGCCGCCCATCGTGTAGTGGTTGCCCGGCTTGATGTGAATCGGTTCGCGGGTGATGTCGACGCCGGCGAAGTCGCGGCCGACCAGCACGATCTCGCGCAGGGCCTCGTGCACGCGCTTTTTCGGCACCACCGTGATGTCGAGCGCCACGGTGCCGTCGGGGAAGCCGCGTCCCTCGTCGATCTCCGTCTGCTCGGCTCGGGAGACGACGTCGCGTGAGGCCAGCTCCATCTTGTTGGGCGCGTAGCGCTCCATGAACCGCTCGCCCTTGGCGTTGAGCAGGTGGGCGCCCTCGCCGCGGGCGCCCTCGGTGATCAGGAAGCCCTTGCCCGCCAGCGTCGTCGGGTGGTACTGGATCATCTCCATGTCCATCAGCTTGGCGCCGACCCGGTAGGCCATCGCGATCCCGTCACCGGTGCAGATCAGCGCGTTGGTGGTCGGCTTCCAGACCTGGCCGTTGCCGCCGCAGGCGAGGATCACCGACTTCGCCTCAAACAGCTCCATCGAGCCGTCGGAGATGTTGCGGGTGACGACGCCGCAGCACTCGCCGCTCTCGTCCATCGCCAGCGCCGTGCAGAACCATTCCTCGTAGCGGGCCACCTGCTCGGAGTGCTTCATCAGCTGCTCGTAGAGCACGTGCATGATCGCCTGGCCGGTGATGTCGGCGACGTAGTAGGTGCGTGCGGCGGAGGCGCCGCCGAAGGCGCGGGTGCCGAGCTTGCCTTCCTCGTTGCGGTGGAAGGTGACGCCGAGGTGCTCGAGGTGGAGGATCTCCTCCGGCGCCTCGCGGCACATGATCTCGATCGCGTCTTGGTCGCCCAGGTAATCGGATCCCTTGATCGTGTCGAAGGCGTGCGACTCCCAGGAGTCGCCGGGGTTGAGCGCCGCGTTGATCCCGCCCTGCGCGGCGTTGGAGTGCGAGCGCACCGGGTGCACCTTGCTGAGGATCCCGACCGATACGCCTTCCTCGGCGGCGGCGAGGGCGGCCCTCTGCCCGGCCAGGCCGGCACCGATCACTAGAACGTCATGAGTGGGCACGAGCGCGCACTCTATAGAGCCAAAATCCGACCCCGCAGTCGGATTTGGGACGCGCTCCGGCATTGCCGGTGCAATAGGACGGGTAATGCCGGGAGCGGCGCTGGCCGTACCATTCAGGCATGCTCGGCGGCAGCTCGATCACCCTCTTCCACGTCCGCGGGATCCGGATCGCGGTCGATTGGTCCTGGTTCCTGATCCTCTTCCTGGTGATCTTCTGGCTCTCGCGCTTCTACGGCGACGTCTTGGGTGAGTCCAGCTCCGCGGCCGTTCCCTTCGCCCTCGCGGTTGCAAGCGCGGTCGGCTTCTTCGGCTCGATCCTGCTGCACGAGTTGGGGCACGCGATGGTCGCGCTGCGCAACGGGATCGGCATCTCCAGCATCCAGCTCTGGATCTTCGGTGGGATGGCGCGGATGGATCGCGAGTCCGATTCGCCGGCGACAGAGTTCAAGGTCGCGATCGCCGGCCCCGCGGTGACCCTGGCGATAGTCGTCACGCTGGTCGCGGTCGGGCTGGCTGCCGCCGGCCCCACGGACTTCCGCGACGCGATGCTGGTCGAGAGCAATTCCGATGTTTCCGGCGTGCTGGCGATGATCGCCTGGCTCGCCTCGATCAACTTCCTGGTCCTCGTCTTCAACCTGCTGCCGGCCTTCCCGATGGACGGCGGCCGCGTCGCGCGGGCGATCGCCTGGTGGCGAACCGGGGACCGCACCACGGCGACCCGCTTCGCCGCCAACCTCGGCCGCGTCTTCGCCTACCTGTTCATGGGCGGCGGCTTGCTCCTCATCTTCGCCAATCAGATCTTTGCCGGGGTCTGGCTGGCGCTTATCGGCTTCGTCATCAACGGCTCCGCGCGCGGAGCCGCGATGCAGACGGCGATCACCGGCAAGATCGAGGGGATGCGGGTCTCGGATGTGATGGACCGTGAACCGGTGACGATCTCCGACGAGCTCAGCGTCGAGCGTGCCCTCGACGAGTACTTTCACCGTTATCGCTGGCCCTGGTTCCCGGTGGTGGATGCCGCTCATCATTTCCTTGGGCTCGTGGTTCGCGATCGCGCCGACGAGGTGCCGGAGGTCTCGCGGGCGACCTCGCTGGTCGCCGACGTGCTCGAGCGCGATGACGGCACCTTTCAGGTCCGTGAGGACGCGCCACTCGACACCCTGCTCTCCAACCAGAACCTGCGCCGCTTCGGTGCCCTGATGGCGGTCGACGCCGACGGCAGGCTCTCCGGCGTGATCACGGCAGAACAAGTCGGGCGGGCATTGAGGGACGCCTCTGGGGCAGCGTCGGGGTAGGGGTTCCGCTTAACTTTTTCGGTGGTGCGTCGGCGGGCCGTCCGAGATCGGAACGCCGAAAAAGCACAAGACGCTCCACCCCTACCCCGACGCTGTCGGATGGTGCCTCTCGATGATTCGCTCAAAGCTGGTGGTAGCCGGCAACGTTCCGAAGGCCTGGCCCCAATCTCCATCCAGTCGGGAGGCGCAGAAGGCGTCGGCGGTCGCCTCGTCGCCGTAGCGAATTAGCAGCGAGGCCTGCAGGGCGAGGGCCATGCGCTCGACGAGCCGGCGGGCGCGGGCTTCGATGGTTTCGATGTCCCCCGGAAGGTCGTCGCGGAGGGAGGAGGCATAGGCGTCGAGGCGTGGGTCTGAGCCGGCGGCGATCTCGGTGAAGAAGGCGTCCAGGGAGGCGGGCGTCTTGATCATCGCCCGCAGCACGTCGAGGCATTGGACGTTGCCCGAGCCTTCCCAGATCGAGTTGAGCGGGCTCTCGCGAAAGAGGCGGGGCATGCCGGACTCCTCGACGAAGCCATTCCCGCCCAGGCACTCGAGCGACTCGCCGGCGTGCATCGGAGCCCGCTTGCAGATCCAGTACTTGAGGACGGCATTGGCGATCCGCTTGAAGCTCTGGGCCTCCTCGTCGCCCGCGATTGCCTCGTCGTAGGCGCGGGCGAGGCGCATCGCCGAGATCGTCGCCGCCTCCGACTCGACGCAGAGGTCGGCCAGCACGTTGCGCATCAGCGGCTGGTCGATCAGCTCGCGGCCGAAGACCGAGCGGTGGGAGGCGTGGTGGATCGCCCCCGCGACGCCCGCCCGCATCCCCGTCGCCCCACCCATCACGCAGTCGAGGCGGGTGTGGTTGACCATCTCGATGATCGTCGGCACCCCGGCGCCCTCCTCGCCCACCAGCCAGGCCGAGGCGGCGTCGAACTCGATCTCGCTGGAGGCGTTGGAGCGGTTGCCGAGCTTGTCCTTCAGCCGTTGCAGGCGGAAGCGGTTGCGCTCGCCGTCGGGGGTCCAGCGCGGGAAGAGGAAGCAGGAGATGCCGCCGTCGGCCTGGGCCAAGACGAGGAAGGTGTCGCACATCGGCGCCGACATGAACCACTTGTGGCCGGTCAGCTCGTACTCGGCGCCCGGCCCGCCGCCGTTGACCGGGCGGGCGACGGTCGTGTTCGCCCGCACGTCGGTGCCGCCCTGCTTCTCGGTCATCCCCATTCCGGCCAGGGCGCCGGGCTTATCCGGCGCCGGGACGTTGCGCGGGTCATAGGCGGAGGAGAGGAAGCGCGGCTCCCACTCGGCCGCCAGCTCGGGCTGGTGCCGCAGGGCGGGGATCACCGAGTAGGTCATCGAGATCGGACAGCCGATTCCCGCCTCCGCCTGGGACATGCACATGAAGGCGGCGCCGCGGGCAACGTGCGCGCCCGGCCGCGGGTCCTTCCAGGGAGAGGAGTGCAACTCGTGCTCGACCGCCAACCCCAGCAGCTCGTGCCAGGCGGGATGGAACTCGACCTCGTCCACCCGGTGCCCATAGCGGTCGTGAGTGCGCAGCTTCGGCGGGTTCTCGTTGGCCTCTGCGCCGAGTCGCTGCGCGCGCTCGGACCCCGCCAGCTCGCCCACCGCGGAGATCCTCTGCTCGGCCCAGTCGGCGCCCTCGCGGCGCACGGCCTCGACCAGCGGTCGGTCGGCCTCGAAGACGTTGTAATCGACCAGCGGCGGCGGCTGGTTCGTCACCTCGTGTGTGCTCGCGCCCCGACTCTCGACCGTGGCCATCAGGGTCATTGTGCCATTCCATCGATAGCATCGCGCGCCGGTGTCGGAGAAGATCCAAGTCAAGAACCCGATCGTCGAGCTCGACGGCGACGAGATGACCCGGATCATCTGGGCGTTCATCAAAGAGCAGCTGATCCTGCCCTACCTCGACGTCGAGCTGAAGTACTTCGACCTCGGAATCGAGAGCCGCGACGCGACCCGCGATCAGATCACCGTCGACGCGGCCAACGCGATCAAGGAGCACGGCGTCGGAGTCAAGTGCGCCACCATCACCCCCGACGAGGCGCGGGTCGAGGAGTTCGGGCTTCACGAGATGTACCGCTCGCCCAACGGGACGATCCGCAACATCCTCGGCGGGGTCATCTTCCGCGAGCCGATCGTGATCTCCAACGTCCCGCGCCTGGTGCCGGGCTGGACGAAGCCGATCGTGATCGGCCGCCACGCCTTCGGCGACCAGTACCGAGCGACGGACCTCGTCGTCCCGGGGGAGGGGGCGCTGACCCTCACCTTCACACCGAAGGACGGCTCCGAGCCGATCGAGCTGGATGTCTACGACTTCCCCGGCGGCGGCGTCGCGATGGCGATGTACAACCTCGACGACTCGATTCGCGACTTCGCCCGCGCCTCGATGCGCTACGGGTTGGAGCGCGGCTACCCGGTCTACCTCTCGACCAAGAACACGATCATGAAGCGCTACGACGGCCGCTTCAAGGACATCTTCGCCGAGGTCTATGAGACCGAGTTCAAGGCCGACTTCGAAGCCGCCGGCCTCACCTACGAACACCGCTTGATCGACGATATGGTCGCCGCCGCGCTGAAGTGGGAGGGCGGTTACGTGTGGGCCTGCAAGAACTACGACGGCGACGTGCAGTCCGACACCGTCGCCCAGGGCTTCGGCTCGCTCGGACTGATGACCAGCGTGCTGATGACCGCCGACGGCAAGACCTTCGAGGCGGAGGCCGCGCACGGCACCGTCACCCGCCACTACCGCCAGCACCAGCAGGGGAAGCCCACCTCGACCAACCCGATCGCCTCCATCTTCGCCTGGACCCGTGGTCTCGCCGCTCGCGGGCGGCTCGATGACACCCCCGAGGTGTCACGGTTCGCCGAGGCTCTGGAGCGGGTATGCGTCGAAACGGTCGAAAGCGGCAAGATGACCAAAGACCTTGCCCTGCTGGTCGGCCCCGAGCAGGGGTACCAGACCACCCAGGAATTCCTCGCCTCGATCGACGAGAACCTCCAGTCGGCGATGGCGCACGCCCTCTAACCCACGATCCACAGGAGAAGATTTCGTGAGCACTCCAGTCAAAGTCACCGTCACCGGCGCCGCCGGGCAGATCGGCTACGCGCTGTTGTTTCGGATCGCAAGCGGTCAGATGCTGGGGCCCGACACCCCGGTCGAGCTGAGTCTGCTGGAGATCCCCGACGCGGTGAAGGCAGCCGAGGGAACGGCGATGGAGTTGGAAGACTGCGCCTTTCCGCTGCTGCGCAAGATCGATATCTTCGACGACCCCGTGCAGGCCTTCGACGGTGTCAACGTCGGTCTCCTGGTCGGCGCCCGCCCACGCGGCCCGGGCATGGAGCGCTCGGACCTGCTCGAGGCCAATGGCGGAATCTTCAAGCCTCAGGGTGAGGCGATTGCCGCCGGCGCTGCCCAGGATGTCCGGGTGCTGGTGGTTGGCAACCCGGCCAACACCAATTGTCTGATTGCGATGTCCAATGCCGACGGGGTCCCGCCGGAGCGCTTCACCGCAATGATGCGCCTCGACCACAACCGGGCCATCGCCCAGCTGGCGAACAAGCTCGGCAAGCAGGTCTCCGATGTGACCAACATGACCGTGTGGGGAAACCATTCGACAACCCAGTACCCGGACTTGGTCAACGCGAAGGTGGGTGGTGAGAGCGCCTGGGGCGCGGTCGACGACGAGGCTTGGATCGCGGATGAGTTCATTCCGAGGGTGGCCAAACGTGGCGCCGCGATCATCGAGGCGCGTGGGGCCTCCAGTGCCGCCTCCGCGGCAAACGCAGCAGTCGATCACATCCATGACTGGGTTCTCGGCACACCCGAGGGCGACTGGGTCTCGATGGGTGTTCGGACCGATGGCTCCTATGGCGTCGAGGAGGGCATCGTCGCCGGACTCCCGTGTCGTTGTTCGGGTGGTGAGTGGTCGGTGGTCGAGGGCCTTGAGGTGCCTGAGTTCTCACGCGGGCGGATCGACGCCAGTGCGGCCGAATTGCGCGAGGAGCGCGAGGCGGTCGCCGGGTTGGGCCTGGTCTAGGCACGAAAAAGGCCGGCCCGTTACGGGCCGGCCTTTAGAGCAGTTATGCGAAGAAGCTATGCGGCGTTGTACTGACGCCCCTTCTTCTTGACACGTCCCTCCTTTTCGAGCTCGCCAAGAACCCGGTAGAGGTAGTTGGGCTTGATTTTCATCGTCTTGGCGATCTCTGAGGCAGTGATGCCGGGGTTCGCCTCGATCAGTTTCACTGCCTGATCGGCTCGAGTACCCCCACGACGGCCGCGACGGCGGCGCGGTGCGGATTTTTTGGATTTGGAGGTAGACCCTTTCGGGCGACCACGGCGACGTCCGCCTTTGCCCTCGATCAGGTTTGCGAGAGCACGCTCGACACGCTTACGCTCGTCATCAAGCTCGGCAAGGCGCTTTTCGAGCAGGTTGCGAGCCTCGTCGATCACATTGGAAATACTGGCCATCTCTTCCTTTCAATGAGTAAAGGCGTCTGCCGCGCAACAGTGTGGCACAGTCACAGTCAGTGTGACACTACATTTTGCTTAGGAAGAATTGCGCATTTTGGACAGATGGGCCATGTGTGCTGCGGGGCGCGTTCCCTCAAGCGGTTTTCTGAGCCTGACGCTCGGGCGAAATGCGAATCACATTCCAAGCCAGGCCGAGCTTTTCCATTGCTGCGATGACCAGGGCAGAGGGGTCGAGTTCCCAGCTCCTGAGGCCATGGACGGCAGAGCGGGGAAAGGCGTGATGGTTGTGGTGCCAAGACTCACCCAGCGAAGGGAGGGCCAGCCAAAAGACGTTGGTCGACTTATCGTCGGTGTCGAAGCGCCGGCTGCCGATGAAGTGGCAGATCGAGTTGACGCTCCAGGTGATGTGGTGAACGAAGAAGATTCGCACGAGCCCGCCCCAGAGCAGTCCGGTGGCCGCCCCGACAAGGGTGCCGCTGACGGCATAGCCGGCCAGTGTGGGGAGGGTTAGGCTGAGCAGCACCAGAGATGTGAAGCGGCGGTTGATCGCTCGCATTCCGCGATCCTCGTAGAGGTCGGGCGCGTAGCGCTTCCAGTCCGCTCGTCCCTGCACGCTCAGGAGCCAGCCGGTGTGGGCATGCCAGAGGCCGGCAAGGACCCCGCGCACTCCATCGCCGTATCCGATATGCGGGCTGTGTGGGTCACCCTCCTTGTCGGTGTGGGCGTGATGCTTGCGATGGTCGGCGACCCAGGAGATCACCGGTCCCTGCACCGCCATCGAGCCGCAGGCAGCAAAGAGATACTCGACCGACTTGGAGGTCTGAAAGGAGCGGTGGGTAAGCAGACGATGGAAGCCGACTGTGATTCCGAGCGCGGTGAGCAGGTACATAGCGGCGCCGATCGCCAGATCGGCCGGGCTGACAAGCCGGTTCCACAGCAGCACGATCGCGGCGATCGTCGCCGCGAACGGAATCACCACGGCACCGAGGTTCACCGCTTTCTCGACCCTACTCACGGCGACAACTACGCAGGCCGGGAGCGGCGGTTACACGGCCCGTGACTCGGATGCCCAGCGGGGGGCTCGCATCAGCAGAACGGGCTGACGCGGAGGGACCAGGCCCTCGGGCCGGTTGGGCCGGAAGGTCGAGCAGGGCTCCTTGAGCTCGAGGGCGCAGAGGAGGTTCCTGTGGAAGTAGCAGTCCTCGCAGGCCGGGACCTTTTGCTTACGCGCCATGTGGGGCATCTTGCCACCGCCATGAGGGCTCCGCGACCACCATTTCCGCAAATCGCAACATCTTCGACACAGGTCTGTCACAACTTCCCGCGTCTTGCGGTCGGCGCGGACGGCGTCGCTACCATGGAGCCGATGGAAGCCGACAACCGCACCGAGAAGCTCGCGGCCTCTCCCCAGCTCTTCGAAAGCGACTTCCTCAACTTCTTCAGCCGGGTTCATCCCTCGATCCCGGCAGTCGTCTTCGTACCCGTCGTCGTTGCGATGGAGTGGCTCGGCGTCGACCGCGGATACGCCGCCTGGCAGCTCGTCCTGCTGACTCTCGCCGGGGCCGGGATTTGGACGCTGACCGAGTACTGGCTGCATCGGCTCGTCTTTCACTGGGAGCCCGACAACGCGTTCGGGCGCAGGATGCATTTCATCATCCATGGCATCCACCACGACCATCCCAACGACAAGTTGAGGCTGGTCATGCCCCCTGCCGTCGCAATCCCCCTTGCTGCCCTCTTCTTCTTCGGCTTCACCCTGCTGTTCGGAACGCCGGCCGCCTACCCGCTGTTCGGCGGCTTCATCGCCGGCTACCTCGTCTATGACTACACGCACTACTACGTGCACCACTTCACGCCGAAGTCGGATCTCGGCAAGCGCCTGCGCGAGCAGCACATGCGCCACCACTTCCAGGATCACCGCTACGGCTACGGCGTCTCGTCTCCTCTCTGGGACATCGTCTTCAGAACGCTTCCGCGTAGACGCAAGAGCTGATCCACCCGCGCGCCGGCCGCGCTGGCTATGTTTTTACGGATGCCGGAACGCGATCTATTCGCCAATTTCGCCCGCATGCGGCGGGAGATGGACCAGATGCTGGGAGGCAACTGGGGGCGCACCGCCTACGTCAGCCGCCGCACCACGGGCTTTTCTCCCAACGTCGACGTCTATTACTGCGGTGATCCGGAGCGGGCAGTGGTCAAGGTTGATCTGGCCGGGATCGAGCTTGACGACGTCAACATCGAGGTCAGCGGCCGCCGCCTGGCGATCGTCGGCGGCCGGCCGGTGCAGGAGACCGAGGGGCGGGTCTACCAGCAGGTCGAGATTCCGTCCGGGCCCTTCCGCCGGATAGTCGAGTTGCAGGCCGACGTCGATCCCGACGGCGCCAAGGCCTCCTACGAGGACGGCATCTTGCGCATAGAGTTGCCGCTGCGCGACCCGGCTGACACCACCCGGCAAGTGCCGATCGGGAGAGACTGATGGAGGGTTCCCCGGTCTTGGAGGTGGTCGAGTCGCCTCTCGACGCCGAGGACGCTATCCGCGCCAACGAGCCGCTGCCCGATGCGCTGCCGGTTCTTCCCCTGCGGGAGATGGTCACCTTCCCCGACACGCTGACGCCGCTGGCGGTCGGCCAGGAGCGCTCGATCAAGCTGGTCGACGACGTGCTCGGCGCCAACCGGATGTTGGCGATGGTCGCCTCCCGCGACCCCGAGAAGGAGGAGCCGCGCCCCGACGACCTCTACGAGATCGGTGTGGTCGGCTACGTCGCGAGGATGATCAAGGTCCCCGACGGCACGATTCGCATCCTCGTGCAGGGGACCCAACGGGTGAAGCTCGGCCCGTATGTGGCCGAGGAGCCCTATCTGGTCGCGCGGATCGCCGAGCAGCCCGACGTCATCGAGGCCAGTCCGGAGCTGGAAGCGCTGACCCGCAACGTGCAACGCACCTTCTCGGAGATCATCGAGCAGATCCCCTACCTTCCCGAGGAGCTGCAGATGGCGGTCGCCAACATCGACGATTCCGCTGCCCTCGCCCACCTGATCGCCGGCGCCTTGCGCATCTCCACCGAGGAGAAGCAGGAGTTGCTGGAGGAGGTCGAGGTCGCCAAGCGCCTGCGCCTCCTCTCCCAGATCCTCGCCCGCGAGCTGGAGGTGGTCCAGCTCGGCACCCAGATCCAGTCCCAGGTGCAGTCGGAGATCGACAAAGGTCAGCGCGAGTTCTTCCTGCGCCAGCAGCTGAAAGCGATCCAGGATGAGCTGGGCGAGGGGGACGAGCAGCAGGCCGAGGTGAACGAGCTGCGCGAGCGGATCGTCGAGGCGAAATTGCCCGAGCACGCGCAGAAGGCCGCCGAGCGCGAGCTCTCCCGGCTGGAGAAACTGCCTCCGGCCGCTGCTGAGCACGGCGTGATTCGCACCTACCTGGAGTGGCTGGTCGAGCTGCCCTGGTCGGCGGAGACCGAGGACAACCTCGACATCGCCCACGCCCGCGAGGTGCTCGACGCCGACCACTACGACCTGGAGAAGGTCAAGGACCGGATCCTCGAGTACCTCGCCGTGCGCAAGCTGAAACCCGACTCGCCGGGGCCGATCCTCTGCTTCGTCGGGCCACCTGGGGTGGGGAAGACGAGCCTCGGAAAATCGATCGCAAAGGCCCTGGGCCGGGAGTTCGAGCGGATCAGCGTCGGCGGCGTCCGCGACGAGGCCGAGATCCGCGGCCATCGACGCACATATATAGGGGCGATGCCGGGGACGATCGTTCGCGCCCTGCGCGACGCCGGCTCCCGCAACCCGGTGTTCATGATCGATGAGATCGACAAGATGGGCGCCGACTTTCGCGGCGACCCCTCCTCGGCGATGCTGGAGGTGCTCGACCCCGCGCAGAACGACTCCTTCCGCGACCATTACCTCGACCTCGAGTTCGACCTCTCCGAGGTGATGTTCATCGCCACCGCGAACGTGCTCGACACGATCCCCGGCCCGCTCCAGGACCGGATGGAAACGATTGAGCTGGCCGGTTACACGCTCGACGAGAAGAAGCACATCGCCCGCCGCTACCTGGTTCCGCGCCAGATCGAGGCCAACGGGCTGAAGCCTTCTCAGATCGAGTTCGCCGACTCGGCATTGGTCGCGATCGTCGAGGAGTACACGCGCGAGGCCGGGGTCCGTAACCTCGAGCGCCAGATCGGCACCGTCTGCCGAAAAGTCGCCCGCGATGTCGCCGAGGGCAACGGCGGCGGCAAGGTCAAGGTCTCCGCGAAGCGCGCCCGCGAGCTGCTCGGCCGCCGCCGCGTCTTCGCCGAGCAGCGTCGCCGCACCAAGGTCCCCGGCGTCGCCACCGGCCTCGCCTGGACCCCGACCGGCGGCGACGTCCTCTTCATCGAGGCGACGGCGATGCCCGGCTCGAGCAAGCTGACGATCACCGGCCAGCTCGGCGACGTGATGAAGGAGTCGGCGCAGGCGGCACTCTCCTTCGTGCGCGGCCACTGGAAAGAGATCGCCCCCGACCTCGACGAGAACTGGTTCGCGGAGCACGACATCCACATCCACGTGCCGGCCGGCGCCGTCCCGAAGGACGGCCCCTCCGCCGGAGTGGCGATGACAGTGGCGCTCGCCTCGCTGATCAGCGGCCGCCCGGTTCGCAACGACGTCGCGATGACCGGCGAGGTGACGCTTACCGGTCAGGTGCTGCCGATCGGAGGCCTCAAGGAGAAGTCACTGGCTGCCCAGCGGGCGGGAATCAAGCGGGTGATCGTCCCCGAGCGCAACGAGGGCGATGTTGGGGAGATCCCAGAGCACGAGCGCAGTGAGCTGGAGTTCGTCTACGTGGACGAGGTCTCAAAGGCGATCGAAGCGGCTCTCGCTTAGCGATGGAAGCTGCGGGAGCGCTGGGCAGGGGCAGCCCCTCGAACTTCGCCGACGCGGTCCGGCAGGCGGTGCGGGACCGCTCGCGTGTCTTCTGGATCGTCGCCGGGCTGACGGTCCTCGCCGCCAGCCTGCGATTTGCGACGCTCGGGCTGCAGGCCTACCACCACGATGAGATAGTCACCGCCAGCCGGGTTCTGCGCGGCAGCTTCTGGCACGCGATGGACGCGGTCGGCTTCAGCGAGTCGGCGCCGCCGCTCTACTACGCGCTCGCCTGGCTCTGGACCCAGCTGACCGGCACGGGCGAGTTCGGGCTGCGCTCGCTCTCGGCGCTTGCCGGGGTTGCCACGGTTCCGGTGGCCTACATGTTGGGCGTCGAGCTGCGCGGCCATCGCGCCGGGCTGGCCACGGCCGCGCTGGTCGCCGTCAACCCGATGCTCGTCTGGTATTCGCAGGAGGCGCGCGGCTATGCCCTGCTGGTGTTGGCGACTACGATCTCCGCGCTCTACTTCGTGCGGGCGTTGGACGGCGGGCATCGCCGTGACTTCATCGGTTGGGGAATCGCCTCCGGCCTAGCCCTTGCGACCCACTACTTCGCCGTCTTCCCGATTGCCCTGCAGGTGGTCTGGCTACTGTGGCGGCGCGGCTGGGCGGCCTGGAGGGGACTCTGGATCATTGTCGCCGCCGGTCTGGCGCTGGCGCCGCTGATGATCCACCAGGCGTCCGAAGGGCGGGCCGAGTGGATCGGCGGCAACAGCCTCGGCCACCGGCTCTGGGAGACCGCATTCACCTTTGCGACCGGCGAGGTCGGCGACATCATCGCGCGGCCGGAGCGGCCGCTGCTGGGCGTCGTTCCCGTCGCTCTGATCCTGGCGGCGCTGGCGCTGTCGGCGGCGCGGGGAGACGCCGGTGAGCGCCGCCGCAACGGCCTGATGCTGGCGCTCGTCGGCGCCACCCTCGCGATCCCCGTGGCGATCGCGCTCGTCATGCCGAGCAAGGACTTCATCCTCGCCCGTAACCTGCTGCCGGCGCTGGTGCCGCTACTGGCGGCGGTCGCGGTCGGCATCACCCTGCGGCGCGCTCGCCGCACCGGCGTCATCCTCGGCGTCGCCCTCTTCGCCTACTCGCTCGGCTTCTCGATCTTGGCCAGCGTTGCGCCGAGTCTGCAGCGTCCCGACTGGGACGCGGTGGCGGCGCGGATCGGCGAGCCACGCGAGCCGCGGGCGATGGTCACCTGGACGCTCGGCCTCGCCTCCCTGCGCTACTACCTCCCGATCGGCTCGATTCAGGTGACTCCGGCCGACGGTTATGACTGGCTGGTCGGCGAGGTCGACTTCGTCTCCGACGGCCCGGCGCCTCCGCCCGCGTCGCGCATGGTGCCAGGCATGCGCCAGGTTGCCTACGGGAAGGTCGGCCGCCTCTACGTGAGGCGCTACGAGACTCCGGGCCCGGGCCTGGCGCCGCTGCGACTGCGCGAGGCTCGCAAAGCCCAACTTGGCTTCCGCAACAACGGGATTCTCCTCGACGGCATCGGCCCGGAGTAGCGCTTCTCGTCAACGGGTATATCCTCAGCGAGCAACCGCAGACCAGCGAGGAGTTGAGGGCATGGCCAAGAGCACACGCGCGACCCAGACCGCAGACCGCGCCGCAGATCTTTATGCGACCGCGCGGGAGAACCCCTACGTCCAGCGACTGATCGAGGACGACGAGCTGCGCGACAGCCTGCGCAACGCCTTCGAGGCGGCTCGCGGCGCCTACAACCGGGCGACCAGCAATGGCAGGGGTCCGGTCAAGGCGATGACCAGCGACAAGAAGGTCCAGAAGGATCTGCGCGCAGCGGCCGAGAGCCTGCGCGACGCCTCCGAACAGCTGCGCGCGCCGAAGCGCAAGCGCAGCCGTCTCGGCCGACTCATCCTCTTCGCCATGGTCGCCGCCGTTCTGGCGCTGATCTTCAGCGAGGACGCCCGCAAGACCGTGCTCGATGCGATCTTCGGCGCGGAGGAGGAGTTCGAGTACACCAGCACCACGAGCATCAACGGCTCCTGACGGCCCAAGACGCCGGCACTCTGCGTCCTCGCTCGCTCGCGTGCGGAGCACGCCACGCTCCCTGCGTCCTTGCCTGCCGGCGCCTTGGTCTCGTCAGCCGGTAATAGACTGATCCCCCTATGGAGGCGGCAACCAAAGAGCGGGAGCTGAGCGGCGACAAGGCCCAGCGCATCATCGATGCGATGCGCGACAGCGTCGCAAAGCGCGGTGCAGCGGGCTCGACCTTCGAGCAGGTTGCCGCAGAGGCCGGCGTCAGCCGCGGCCTCCTGCACTACTACTTCGGGACAAAGGAGCGCCTTCTGGTCGAGGTGGTGCGCCGCGACGCGGAGATCCGCGTCGCCCGGCTCGACGAGCGGTTGGAGACGGCAAAGAGCGTCGACGACGTGCTCGACGTTCTGCTTGCCAGCCTCACCGACATGATCGAGAACGAGCCCGCCTTCTTCTTGCTGCTGTATGAGCTGTTCAGCGCCGGGCGCCGCAACCCCGACATCCGTCGCGAGGTGGGCCAGCTGTTCGAGCGCACCCGGTCCCACGTCGCCGAGGTACTGAAGTCGAAGGAGCGCGAAGGGGTGCTGAACCTGCGCTACGACGCCGAGGCCGTCGTCTCCTACCTCTTCGCCGTCGGCGACGGCTTCGCGTTGCAGGCTCTCTCGGACCCCGAGCGCGACAACAGCTCCGCCCTCGCGGCGGGCGCCGCCTCGGCTCGCTTTCTGCTGATCAGCGAGTAGCTCACAGCCCCTGAGGCTTTTGGGCTGATCCGCCGGCCCAGCGCGTGACCGTACTCACATACGAGCGCGCGCTCGTCCGGAAAGCTGGCTGTCCAGCCAATGCGTGAGTGGATGATCCAGATCGCGGGGTTCCTCGGCCGTCGCCGCCGTTGGGTCCTCGGCATCTGGATCGCGGTCGTCGCGCTTGCCCTTCCCTTCGCCTCCCACCAGACCGATCACCTCACCGGCGGCGGCTTCGACGTTCCCGGCAGTCAGTCGAAGGAGGTCAGCAACGCGCTGGAGGACGACTTTGGCGGGCAGGCGGACGGGATCGCGGTCCTGTTGCGGGCGCAGCCCGGCGCGACGGCGGCGCAACGGGACGCCGCAGTCGCCCGGGTTCGCCGCGAGGTCGCATCGGTCGACGAGGTGACGCTCGCGCCGGCCGCCGCGCGTCGCGGTGAGGCGGAGCTGCGCCGGTTGGGCACCGCGCTGCTGCCGCTGCGCAGCAGCCAGACCTCCGACGAGTTGATCGACTCGGCCGGCACCCTGCGTGCCGACCTGGACCCGGGAACCGTCCAGGCCGGTGTCACCCTCTACCTGGCCGGGCAGCCGACGATCTGGGCGGGAATGCAGGAGCTCTCCAAGGAGGACCTCGCCAGGGCCGAGGCCAGCGGATTTCCGATCGTCGCGATCGTCCTGCTCGTCGTCTTCGGCTCGTTGGCGGCGGCGGCGCTGCCGCTGACCTTGGGCTTCGTCAGCGTGATCGTGACCGGCGCGCTCATCTATTTCATCTCACTGCAGATGTCGACTTCGGTCTTCGTCACCAACATGGCCTCGATGATCGGGATCGGGGTCGCGATCGACTACTCCCTGTTCATCCTCGCCCGCTACCGCGAAGAGCGGCAAGTCGGACGAGGACCGGATGAGGCCCGCGCGCAGGCACTGGCGACCTCCGGCCTCGCGGTCACCTTCTCCGGCCTCGCGGTGATCGTTTCCCTCGCCGGGTTGTGGATGGTCGACAACCAGGCGCTGCGCTCGATGGCGCTCGGCGCGATGACGGTCGTCGCCGTGTCCATCCTCACTGCGACCACTCTGCTGCCGGTCCTGATCGCGATGCTCGGCGACCGCGTCCTGCCGGGAGGAGTTGTTGCCAAGGCGCTCGGGGTCTTCCGGAATAAGGCCGCCACCTCCTCTGCTCCCGCTCGGGCCAGAGGAGACAGAGATGGACTGGCCCTCGCTCCCGCGTCCGGGGGTGGCGGGGGGTTCTGGGAGACGTGGGCAGCGCGGGTCATGGCCCATCCCTGGGTCGCGGTGACCGGGGTCAGCGCCGTTCTGCTCACCTTGGCGATCCCGCTGCTCTCGATCGAGACCGGCACCGAGGCGCTCGGCCAGTTCCCCAAGGGCAGCGACGTGCGGGTCGGCAACGAGCTGGCCTCCGAGCGGCTGGGCGGCGGCACAGACCCGATCCAGATCGTCGCCGAGTTCAACGGCCCCGCCGACCGCGTCGCGGTTGCGACCTTTACCCGCCGGGTGGAGGTCACGCCGGGGGTCAGCTCGGTCTCCCCGCCGACCTTCGCCGGCCAAAGCGCGTTGATTCAGGCGACATCGAGCGCCCCGAGCGAGTCCGACGCGGCGCGGGCGCTGGTCGACAGGCTGCGCGACTCGGTTGTGCCGGCGACGGCGCTGAGCGACGTCGCAACCGTCAGCGTCGGCGGTGAGACCGCGCGCAGCCATGACGTCCGCCTGCAGATCAGCGGCTCGATGTGGAAGATCGTCCTCTTCGTCCTGACGCTCAGCTTCCTTGTCCTGATGGTGATGCTTCGCTCGCTGCTGCTGCCGCTGAAGGCGGTGCTGATGAACCTGCTCTCGATCGGCGCCGCGTTCGGGGTCCTTGTTGCCGTCTTCCAGTGGGGATGGCTCGACAGCCTGCTCGGGTTCGAGAGCCAGGGGGCGCTGGACACGATCAACGTGCCGCTGATCTTCGCCGTCGTCTTCGGCCTCTCGATGGACTACGAGGTCTTCCTCATGTCCCGCATCCGCGAGCGCTTCATGGAGCACGGCGACAACGAGCGCGCCGTGGCGGAGGGCCTCTCCTCCAGCGCCCGCACGATCTCCTCGGCGGCGCTGATCATGAGCTCAGTGTTCGCCGTCTTCGTGCTGACAGGCGTTCCCTCGATCAAGGAGCTGGGACTCGGCTGCGCCGTCGCGATCGCCCTCGACGCGACGCTGGTGCGGCTGATCCTCGTGCCGGCGGCGATGAAGCTGATGGGTGACTGGAACTGGTGGATGCCGTCCTGGCTCGACCGCTTCCTCCCAGATCTCAGCTTCGAGGGCACCGCTGCCGAGCCCAAGCCGATCGAGGCCTGAAGGACTTTCCCGGCAGGGGTTTCACTTAACTTTCGGTGGGACGTATGTGGACGTTCGAGGACCGCGCGCCGAAAAAGTACAAGACGTTCCACCCCTACCGGGAAAGTCCTAATAGGCTTCCGGCCGTGAATGAGGAGATCGCCTTCGCGGGAGCGGCGAAGCAGGCAGAGATGGTGCGGGCGAGGGAGGTCTCGCCGACCGAGCTGGTGCGGGTTTCCCTGGAGCGAATCGAGCGCCTCAACCCCGAGCTGAACGCCTTCCGCAAGGTCTTCGCCGAGCGGGCGCTGCTCGAGGCCGAGCAGGCGGAAGCGCGCCTTAAGGCCGGCGAGGAGCGGCCTTTGCTGGGCGTCCCGGTTGCGATCAAGGATGAGGTCAACGTTGCCGGTGAGGTGAAGACGATCGGCACCGACGCGTTCAGCACTCCCGCCAAAGAGGACTCCGAGATGGTTCGGCGGCTGCGCGAAGCGGGCGCGATCGTCGTCGGCCTCACCCTTGCGCCCGAGATGGCGATCTGCGGCTTCACCGAGTCGGCCACCTACGGGGTGACCCGCAACCCGTGGAATCCGCAGCGGACCCCGGGTGGATCCAGCGGTGGGTCGGGTGCCGCCGTCGCGGCGGGGCTGGTTCCGATCGCCTCGGCTGGGGATGGCGGGGGCTCGATCCGCATCCCTGCTGCCTCCTGCGGACTGTTCGGCCTCAAACCGTCGCGGGGAAGGATCTCGTTGGCGCCCGATCTGGAGCTCTGGAACGGCCTCGCCGTGCTCGGCTGCCTCAGTCGCACCGTCCTCGACACGGCGCTCTGGCTCGACGTGACCGCCGGCGGCTCCAGGGAGGCAGAGGCGCCGGAGCCCCCGGAGCGCCCGTTCGTCGACTCGGCGAAAACGGCGCCGGGCAGGCTGAAGATCGCCTGGTCGACGGTGGCGCCGCGAGCCGCCGCCCCGGCGACGGTCGCCGACGACGTAAAGACGGCGGTGGCGGATGCCGCGGCAATGCTGGGCTCGCTGGGCCACGATGTCGCCCGCAAGGACCCCGACTGGGGCGGAATTGGCAACAACATCACGCCACGTTTCCTACGCGGCGTCTCGGATGTAGTCGCAACAGCCGAGCACCCCGAGCGCCTGGAGCGCCGGACCCGGGGCTTCGGCCGGCTCGGCCGTTGGCTCCCGGACGGCGTCTTTGAACGGGCTCTGAAGAACCGCGCGGCCGACGATGCGCGCGTAAACGCGATCTTCGACTCCCACGATGTCCTAATCACGCCGGTTATGGGCGGCACGGCCTTGCCGGTTCGGCGCTGGGAGAGCCAGAGTGCTCTGCGCACGGTGCTGGGGATGAGCCGCTTCTATCCGTACTGCATTCCGTGGAACCACCTCGGCAACCCGGCGATGGCGGTGCCGTTCGGCTTCACCGCAGAGGGGATGCCCCTCTCAATTCAGGTCATCGGTCGTCACGGTGACGAGGCGACCCTGCTCTCGCTCGCCGCCCAGATCGAGGCCGAGCGTCCCTGGGCGGACAAGCGCCCCCCGATCTCATAGCCGCGATGGCGGACTTCCTCGTCAAGCGCGACGATCTCCGCCAGTGCCGCATCGTCGAGTCGGAAGCGCCCGAGCTGGAGCCGGGGCAAGCCCTGCTGGCGGTTGAGACCTTCGGCCTGACCGCGAACAACGTCACCTACGCGGTGTTCGGCGAGGCGATGTCCTACTGGAACTTCTTCCCGGCCGAGGAGGGCTGGGGACGCGTGCCGATGTGGGGTTTCGCCGCGGTGGAGCGGAGCGAGGTCGACGGGGTCGAGCCCGGCACCCGCCTGTATGGCTATCTGCCTCCTTCTTCGCACCTGGTGGTGGCGCCTGTCGGCGTCGACGAGGGCAGCTTCGTCGACGGCTCGCCTCACCGGGCGGCGCTGCCCACCGCCTATCACCGGTACCTCTCGACGAACGCCGATCCCTTCTACCGGGCGGACACCGAGGAGATGCAGATGCTGCTGCGGCCGCTCTTCTTCACTTCGTATCTGATCGACGATCAGCTCGCCGACGACGGCCTCACCACGCAGGGGCCGATTGCGATCTCCAGCGCGTCGAGCAAGACGGCCATCGCCGCCGCGTTTTTGCTGGCGCAGCGCGAGGAGGTCGAGTTGGTCGGCCTCACCTCGCCGCGCAGCGCCGACTTTGTCGAGGGCCTGGGGATTTACGACAGGGTTGTCACCTACGACGCGATCGATACGCTCGAGCGCGCGTCCACCACCTTCGTCGACATCGCCGGCGACGGGGCGGTGCGCTTTGCGGTGCATTCCCACTACGGCGACCGGCTTTCCCACAGCATGGTCGTGGGTGCCACTCACTGGGAGGAGCTGGCCGGCGGGGCCGGCGAGCTTCCGGGTCCCTCACCGACCTTCTTCTTCGCCCCCGATCGCGTTGTCAAGCGCTCCGCCGATTGGGGCCGCGCCATCCTGGAGGCGAGAGTCGCCGACGCCTGGCATCCCTTCTGCGAATGGATCGGCAGCTGGCTCGAGGTCACCCGAGGGCACGGCTTCGAGGCTCTCGAGAGCGCCTATCTCGAGGTCCTGGAGGGACGCGTGGAACCCCAGCGCGCCCACGTGATTTCGCTCTGACGCCTCTTAGTTGAAGACCTTGCGCACCCGCATCAGCTCGCGCAGGCTCCCGCGCGGGCGGATGCGACGCCGCAGAATCATCTTCAACGGGCTCGCGTTGGGTTTGCCGGAGGCGACCCAATCGGCCCAGCTGGTCTCAAAGGTCACGGTCGGATTGGGCGCCTCGCCGGGCTCGGCCCGGGTCGAGCCGTTGTCGATGATCAGGTGCCACGGGTCGGCGTCGCTGAACCGCCACTGGTAGACGAGTTGGGAGCCGTTTGCGGCCGTGGGATCGGCGACGCGGGTGACCACGTCGAAGTAGAGGCCCTGCAGCTCCGGAGAGGACTCCGGCTTGGGGCCATCGGGCGGGCCGAGGATGCCGGCCGTCATCAGCTTGACCTGGCGCTCGGCGATCTCCTCCTCGGACATTTCGGGGTCAAAGGGGAAGACACCGGGGGGCATCTCCTCGGTCGGGTAGCCGATCGTCCGCCAGCGCTGGCGGATCAGTTTCAGCCCGAAGGCGAAGATGTCCTCGAGTGAGAAGCCGTAGCACTCGGTGTACTCGCGGTCCATGTTGGGCGGGTAGAACACGGCCGGGCCGTAGGGCAGCGTTTCGCGCAGCAGCTCGACCACCGCCGCTTTGCACTCCTCCGATGCCGGATGCTCGTCGGCGAGCAGCTCGGAGAGGACTTTGACGCCGAAGCCGATGTGGCGCTGCTCGTCTTTTGAGACGTTCGCCATTCCGGCGCTGAAGCCGGGCATCGTGTCCTCGGCGGCGAAGAAGTCCTCGATGAAGTGCTGGCCGGGTTGGGCGAGGGAGCCCTCGACGATCAGGTGGTAGAGGGCGATCGCCTGCGCGTACTTGGGCAGGGAGCGGTCCTTGCGCAGCTCCTCCGCCATCCGGTCGAGCCGGTCGAAGATACCGCGGTAGCCCCAGTTGAGCTGGGGCAGGGTGGAGGAGAGGGTCTGCTCGATCGACTCGCCGCCGACGCCGATCACCTCCTTGAAGAAGCGGTGGAAGAAGACCGAGTGTCGGACCTCGTCGACCTGCTGCGTCGCCAAGAAGTAGGCCTGCTCCTCGGTCGGCGCGGCGGTGATGTAGGGGGCGAGGGTGTCGGCGACCCGGTCCTCGCCGTAGAAGAACATCGAGTAGAGCCACATCGCCGAGCGGCGCTGCATGTCGCTCAGTCCCTGCCAGCCCTCCCGGTCCTTGGAGAGGTCGATGTCGTAGGCGCTCCAGTTGCCCTGCTCCCAGCGCTTGTAGAGGTCCTCGTAGGTGATGTTCTCCATCAGGCTCTGGGATGCGACGCTCATGTGTCTCCTTCGTTCGGGCGCCGCCGGCACCCCCGGGGTTTCGTGCAGGGCAGCCTAGCGCGATCCTGGCCAGTCAGCCAGTTTCTCCTGGGTGACTTCGTCACACAGCGGCGGGAATCTCGATCTCCCGCTTGAGGATCTTGCCGGTGGGTCCCTTGGGGAGCTCGTCGAGGAACCAGACGACGCGCGGGTACTTGTAGGCGGCGATTCGCTCCTTGACGTAGGTGCTGACCTCCTCCGGGGTCAGCTCCTCGTCGTCCATGAGGACGACGGCGGCGCCGATCTCCTCGCCCCACTCGTCGTGGGGAACGCCGACCACGGCCGCCTCGCGGATCTTCGGGTGCTCGTAGAGGATCTCCTCGACCTCGCGCGGGTAGACGTTGTAGCCGCCGCGGATGATCAGGTCCTTCTTGCGGTCGACGATGAAGAAGTAGCCGTCCTCGTCGGTGCGGGCCATGTCGCCGCTATGGAACCAGCCGCCGCGCATCGCCTCCTCGGTGGCGTCGGGGCGCTGCCAGTAGCCCTTCATGATGTTGTGGCCGCGGATCACGATCTCGCCGACCTCACCCTGCTCGACCGGGTTGTCGTCCTCGTCAACGACCTGCATCTCTACCCCCTCGATCGGGGTGCCGATCGAGCCCGGCTTGCGCTCCTTGTCGGGATGGTTGGAACTGGCGACGGGGGAGGTTTCCGAGAGGCCGTAGCCCTCGAGCACAATCGCTCCGAAGGCCTCCTCGAAGCCGCGCAGAACCTCGACCGGCATCGAGGCCCCGCCGGTGATGCAGGTGCGCAGCGCGGAGGTGTCGAAGCTCTCGCGCTCTGGGTGGTGCAGCAGCGCGCCGAACATCGTCGGCACCCCGTAGAAGTGGGTGACGCCGTCGCGCTGCATCGTCTCCAGCGCCTCGCCGGGGTCGAATTTGGGAACCAGGGTGAGGCAGGCGCCCACCCGCAGCGATGCGTTCATTCCCACCGTCTGTCCGAAGGAGTGGAAGAGCGGAAGGGCGCCGAGGACGACGTCGCCCGCGCTGACCTCGCAGGTCGTGTGTGAGGAGATCTCGGCGTTGCGGGAGAGGTTGAGGTGGGTCAGCTCCGCCCCCTTCGGCTTGCCGGTCGTGCCCGAGGTGTAGAGGATCACGGCCGTGTCGTCCTCGGCCGTGTCGGCCACGCCCGCGGTCAGCTCAAAGCCGGCGAGCGTCTCGGCGAAGGCGGCCGGCTCCACTTCGACCAGCTCCGCGCCCGCATCTCCGGCGCCTTCCCGCGCCTCCTCGGCGAAGCCGTGCCAGGCGAGCAACAGCTTGGCGCCTGAGTCCTCGATGTAGAAGGCGATCTCCCGCCGCTTCAGCAGCACGTTCATCGGCACCACGATGCCCCCGGCGCGCAGCACGCCGTAGTAGGCGACCGGGAACTCGGGCACGTTGGGCAGCATCACACCGATCCGGTCGCCTCGCTCCATCCCTCTCTCGCGCAGGAGGGTCGCCAACCGCGCGCTGCGGTCGTCCAGCTCGCCGTAGCTCAGCTCCACCTCGCCGAGCCGAATCGCTGGGCTGTCCGGCGACCGCTCGGCGCTGCCCGTCAGCAGCGAGGCGAGGTTGAGGGCCACGTTCCCCTACCCCTTGATGATGTTCGCGACGGGGAACTCTTTGATGTTGGGTGGCCCCTGCGGCGCCTGATCGCCGAGTGCCTCGATGGCCGGGCCCAACCGCTCCTGCTGGAAGCGGTCGAAGTGTTCGCGTGACTCCCAGAAGTCGATTACGTCCCAGCCGCCCCCGATGGGGCCCGCCGCGTGGAAGATCAGGCCGTCGGGTGGGTTCTCCTCGACTCCCATATGGCTGTTGATGGCCTCGTACTGCTCCTGCGTTCCTTCAGCGAAGTTGATCCACAGTCCAATTGCCATCGTGCTCCTCCTCCGGTCGAAGACCGGGCGAGCATAGCCTCTGGATCGCCCCTGGTGGGGCTTTGCCTGCGTCTATGCCTCGGCCTGTTCCACCGCTTCGCCGGCCGGTGGCGCCCCCGGCGGTTCGCCGGCTTCGCCCTGGCCGGGGTCGACAGCCGGTCCGACCGGGCCGGTTGGGACGAATCCCCCGTACATCCGCGCCAGTGCCAGCAGCCCGGCGACGCCAGCCAGCGCCGAGAGGCCGCCGGCATAGGCAAGCGTCCCGCGCGCGCCGATCGCCGCCACCAGGACGCCGCCCGCGGCGAAGGCGCCAAGCTCGGCCGAGTTGCGGATTCCGTTGTAGGCGGCGAAGGCGCGGCCGTGCAGCTCGTCGGGGACGCGCACGTGGATCAGGCTGCGGAACATCACGTTCTTCAGCCCGTGCGCCAGCCCGCCCATGAACGAGCAGGCGAGGAAGAAGGCGAAGCTGAGCCAGAGGGCCGGCAGCGCCAGCGCCGCGCCCTGCGTGGCCGCCGCGGCCAGGCCGACCGCGCCGACTGCCGCAGCGGCGACCCGCTTGGAGAGCAGCATCGCCCCCAGCGCCATTCCCACGGTCCAGATCGAGAGCATCGCGCCGTAGGCGACGTCCCCCCGCCCCAGCACGTCCTCGACGAAGAACAACTCACCGACCCAGACCGCGGACATGAAGAGAAGCGAGCTGAAGGCGACGACCATCACCAACGACAGCAGCCGGTCGCGGAAGAGGAAGGCAATGCCGTCGCGGGCGCGTTGCATGCTCTCGCTGGCTTGCGAGGGCTCGCGCCTCACTCGCAGCGTCAGCGCGGCGACCGCGACGAAGGCGAACGTCGCCGCATCCACCGTCATCGCCACCTGGAAGCTTCCCGCCGCGGAGATGATGCCGCCGAGCACCGGGCCGAGGCCGAAGCCGATGTAGCGGGCCGTCTCCATGTGCCCGTTCGCCTCCTGGATGCGACCTCCGGCCAGGGGCGGGACGAGCGCGAACTCGGCTGGCTGGGTAATGGCGAAGACGATCCCCAGGATCACGGTCAGGGCCAGAATCGGCCCCGTTGCGCTGAAGAAGCCGAGGGCCAGCGCGACGACCGCGCCGATCGCCGAGGCCGCGGCGAGCAGCCGCGTCGCCTCGATCCGGTCGACGAGCAGGCCGGCGTGCCCGGCGACCAGCACCGAGGGGCCGAACAGGCAGATCCACAGCGCCGCGACCGCGAAGCCGGAGTCGGTCACCTCCTTGATGTGCAGCCCCAGCGCGACCATCGCCACCCAGTCGCCCAGTGCCGAGAAGCCCACGGAGCCCGCCACCAGCCGAAAATCGCGATTGCGAAGCAGGCTCTGCGCCACGCGCCAGAGGATACGCGGGTCCTCTGGACCGCCGGCCCTGTCGGGTCTACGATCGAATCCCCCGACGAGAGGAGAGCCTGATGCTCTGTGCTCTGACCGTTCGTAAGTTGAAGCCGGGAACGATGGAGGACTTCAAAGCGGCCTTCATGCCCCCGGGCGATGTGGAGGCGCCCCCCGGCTGGAAGCGCTTCTACGCCCTCCAGAACACCGCCGACGAGAACGAGATCATCACCTTCGGCTTCTTCGACGGCACCATCGAAGAGTTGCGCGCCGGCCAGCAGGAGAACGCCGGCGAGTACGAAACGCGCCGCGCGGCATCAGATCAGTTCGTCGAGTCGGTCGGAGCCGACGGCATCTTCGAGATAGTCGACGAGCGCTCGATGGAGTAGTCAACGGCTCGCATCTGCCTCGGCGCGTGTCCGAGTCACTCGTATCCGCGCCAGGGCTAACGGCCAGGCGGCTCTGCGGAACCGCCGATTTGTGATCATCAACGGGTGATCGATCGGGAGGTCGTTGCCGCGCGCCTGGCCGCCCAGGGCCTATCGGGGGCGCCTGCGCGAGATCCCGTCGCCGTCGCGGAGCGGTTGCTGGCGATTCAGGGTCAGGATCCGCGCGGGGCGCGGCTGGCGATCCGGGCCCGCTCGTCCGGGCTGTCCGTGACGGATGTCGACAGGGCACTGAGCGATCGCTCGCTCCTGATCACCTGGCTCAACCGGGGCACGCTGCACCTCGTTCGCAGCGAGGACTACCCCTGGCTGCAGGCGCTGACGACGCCACCGTTGCTGACGGGCAACGCACGGCGGCTCGCCCAGGAAGAGGTGACGGCCGATGCGGCGGACCGCGGCGTGGCCACGGTCGAGAGGGCACTTGCTGACGAAGGCCCGCTCACCCGCCCCCAGCTACGCGAGCGCCTCGATTCCACCGGGGTGCGAACCGAGGGGCAGGCGCTGGTCCATCTGCTGATGCTCGCCTGCCTGCGCGGGATTGCGATTCGCGGCCCGATGGCCGGCAAGCATCATGCCTATGCGCTGACACGAGACTGGCTGGGGCCCATCGATCCGGTTGACCGGGATGTGGCTCTCGCCGAGTTGGCGCGCCGTTACCTCGTCGGCCACGGCCCCGCCGACGACCGCGACCTCGCCAAGTGGGCGGGGCTGCCTCTGCGGGATGCTCGGGCCGGCCTGGCGGCGATCGGCTCGGAGCTGGTCGAACGCGACGACGGCCTGATCCAGCTGACCGGCCAACCCCCGGCCGAAGACGCCCCTCCTCCGAAGCTCCTCGGCCCCTACGACCCGGTCCTGCATGGCTGGGTCTCCCGCGATTCGATTCTCGGCGACCACAGACATCTGGTTACCTCCAACGGCCTCTTCCGCGCCTTCGCCATGGTCGACGCCCGCGCGGTCGCCACTTGGAGTGGGTCGAACGGGAAGGTCGCCATCGAGCCCCTCGAGCCCATCTCCGCCAAGGACACCGCCGCGTTGGAGGCTGACGCCCGCGACGTAACGCGGTTTCTGGCCGGATCGTAGGGGAGCAGCTGTTTGGCGATTCGTGTCTATGGGCTGTCGTAAGGGGTACGTGAGAGCATCGGAGTCGACAAACCCAGGCGCAAAGGAGACGACACATGGGACAGCCAGTGGTCCACTTCGAGGTGATCGGGAAGGATGGCGACACGCTGAAGAGCTACTACTCAGAGCTGTTTGGGTGGGAGATCGACTCCAGCAACCCGATGGGCTACGGGATCGTGCCGCGCGAGGGCAACCTCAGCCCCGAGGGATTCGGGATCGGCGGTGGCATCTCCGGCGGGCCGGAGGGATACGAAGGCCACGTCACCTTCTACGTCGGCGTTCCCGACGTGGAGGAGGCGCTCCAGAAGGCCGAGAGCCTCGGTGGCACTCGGGTGATGGGCCCGGAAACGATCATGGGGGGCGACTTGGTCCTGGGCCAGTTCACCGACCCCGAAGGTCACCTGATCGGCGTGGTCACCCCGGGCTCGTAGCGACTCCCAGCTCGCCGGCCAGCTTTGCCTGGCGTCTATCGAGTGTGTGAAGAGAGCGTCCCGTTGCGGCAGCGGTGGCGATGATCAGCAGGTCGGTTGCGGTTGTAATTCGCCGCTCCGCGCGAGCCGTGGCGAGCACTTCGCCGTAGCTCTCGGCGACGGCTTCGTCAATTGGAAGCGGCTCGAAGGCATCTCGGATCGCGACCAGTCGTGCTTGGCGGCTCCCGCGTGCGGCTGAGGTCTTTGCAAGCAGAATTCCCGCGCGCAATTCGCCGATGGTGACGACAGAGATCGCCGTTTTCTCTGGCAAGTCCAGCGTCTCTTCACCGGCGATCACAACTGAGGTGTCGAGTAGGGCGCCGCTCAACCGGCTGCTCAGTCGGCCCAGGGATTTTCTACCGGTGCCTCGGCGTCACGCAGACCGGCGATGTCGGCTGCGAAGTCCTCGTCGACGGGAGTCGCGGCAAGGATCTCGCGAAGCCTTGCTCCACTGACATTCGTTTGCCTCCGCGCCTCCTCAGGGGGGCCAAGGTGGGCGACTGGCCTCCCCCGCACGGTGACTGTGAACTCGGTGCCCGCCTCGGCCTCGCGCAGAATCCGCGCTACGTCGTTGCGCAGCTCCCGCTGTGGAATGCTTCGCCTAGCCATCTGCTACAAAGCGTAGCAGTCAGGGTCTGGACTACGAAAGCTTCGGGGTGCGCCAGGGCTGGGCCAGGCGCGAGGCGAGGTCGTCGGCCAGGCCGACGACCGGGACTCGGGTTTGCTCCAGGGAGTCGCGGTCGCGGAGGGTGACGGTGTCGTCCTCCATCGTCTGATGGTCGACGGTGACGCCCCAGGGGGTGCCGATCTCGTCCTGGCGGCGGTAGCGCTTGCCGATCGAGCCGCCCTCGTCGAACTCGGCGGGGAGGCGGGTGCGCAGCTCGTTGAAGATCTCGCGGGCCTTCTCCGGCATGCCCTCCTTGGAAACCAGCGGGAGGACGGCGACCTTGACCGGAGCGAGGCGGGGGTGGAGGCGCAGCACCGTGCGCCGGCGTCCCTCGACCTCCTCGACGTCGTAGGCGTCGACCAGGAAGGCGAGCGTGGCGCGGTCGGCGCCGGCGGCGGGCTCGATCACATGCGGGACGTAGCGCTCCTTGGTCTGCTGGTCGAAGTACTCGAGCTTCTCGCCGCTGAACTTGGCGTGCTGGGTGAGGTCGAAGTCGCCGCGGTTGGCGATTCCCTCCAGCTCCGACCAGCCGATCGGGAACAGGTACTCGATGTCGCTGGTCGCCGAGGAGTAGTGGGAGAGCTCGTCGGTGCCGTGGGCGCGAACGCGGAGGAACTCGGGACGGATGCCGAGGTCGGTGTACCAGCGCTCGCGCTCCCCCATCCAGGTCTCATGCCACTTGGCGGCGTCTGCCGGGGGCACGAAGAACTCCATCTCCATCTGCTCGAACTCGCGGGTGCGGAAGATGAAGTTGCCGGGGGTGATCTCGTTGCGGAACGACTTGCCGATCTGGGCGATCCCGAACGGGGGCTTCTTGCGGGCGAAGCCGAGCACGTTCTTGAAGTTGATGAAGATGCCCTGCGCGGTCTCCGGCCGTAGGTAGACCTCCGAGCCCTCGCCCGCGACCGGCCCGATGTGGGTCTCGAACATCAGGTTGAACTGGCGCGGCTCCGACAGCTCGCCGCCGCACTGCGGGCAACGCAGTTCGGCGCTCGGGTCGCCGCCCTCGGCTTCGATCGCCTCGCGCAGGTGATCCTCGCGCCAGCGCTTCTTGCACTTGCCGAGGCACTGCACGAGCGGGTCGGTGAAGCCCTCCAGGTGGCCGGAGGCCTCCCAGACCCGCGGGTGCTGGAGGATCGCCGAGTCGAGGGCGACGATGTCGTCGCGCTCCTGCAGCATGGCTCGCCACCACTCGGCTTTGACGTTGTTCTTCAGCAGCACTCCGTAGTGGCCGTAGTCATAGGTCGAGCCGAGGCCGCCGTAGATCTCCGAGGAGGGGAAGACGAAGCCGCGCCGCTTGCAGAGCGCGACAATCTCCTCCATTGAGACCTCGGTGGGGCGCGTTTCCTCGGGGGCTGCTGCCATGCCGGAACCGTACCTGCTGCGATAATCCCGCCCGCTGTGCCTATCTACGAGTACAAGTGCGACAACGGCCACGTCTTCGACGTGATCCAGAAGATGGCCGACGAACCGCTGACCGAGTGCCAGGAGTGCGGCGCTCCCGCGGTGCGCGTCCTGCACCCGGTCGCTGTCCACTTCAAGGGCTCGGGCTTCTACAACACCGACTACGGCAAGAAGAAGAAGGGCGGCGGCGATGGTGCCGGCGCGAAGGACTCGAGTAACGGCAGCTCCGCAGAGAAGGCGGGGGAGTCGAAGGCCGATAAGGCCACCTCGACGGTGCCTCGCGAAGCGGGCACCGCAGAGTAATTCCTGCCGCGAAGCGGCACTCGGTTCCACCGCCGAAGGCGGTGGTGGGCATCCGGCGAGGGGCCCTTATCGGCCCAGCAGCTTCTTGACGGCTCGGCGCCGCTCGGATTCCGGCACCTCGATGCTGCCGTCCGGGCCGTCGAAATCGCAGCCGGAGTTCGCCCCCTGGCAGAGGACGTCGGCCTTCGAGTCGCCGCCGATCGCCGCCGCCAGGATCAGCTGCGGCATCGTGAAGAAGCCCATGTCGCTGACGAACGCCTGCGGCGCCGCCCAGCCGATGATCGGCCCCTTGACGAAGTTGTACGGGAGTCGGAGGGGGTCGGTGAGCCGGCCCTTGATGCCACTGATCACCGCCTGCTGGGCAGCGGCGCGGTCAACGTCGTTGTAGCCGAGGCTGTAGGCGCTGCGTCCCGGCCCCGGACACTCGCTGGGCTTGCGGATGCGGGCGTAGGTCAGCGCTTGCTCGCCGTCGAGCGTGTTCTCACCTTTGCCGAGGCGCAGCGTGTAGCCGCCCTGGCCGCCTCCGGCGCCGCCGGCGATGTCGGCGCAGAGCTTGTGGGGGACGTCGACGGTGACGCCGCCGACGGCGTCGATCAGCTCCTCGAAGCCGGTGAAATCGACGATCGCGACGTGGTCGACCTCGATTCCGAGGAAGTCCTCGACCGCCTGGATCTGCGCCCCCGCGCCGCCGAACGCGTAGGCCGCATTGATCTTCGTCGGGCTCTGATCGGGGATCTCTGCGTAGACGTCGCGGGGAATCGAGAGTTTGCGGAAGGCGCCGCCGCCGGCGCGGATCAGCATCAGCGTGTCGGCGCGGAACTCTCCCACCGAGCAGTCGCCGTGCGGCGCCTCGCCTCGCTGCTGCTGCTTGTAGCACTCCTCCGAAGGCGCCGCCCCCGGCTCCTGGGTGTCGGGCGGGCGGGCGTCCGTTCCCATGACCAGGATCGTCTGCGCGGTCGGCAGCAGCAGCGGGTTGCCGTGCAGTGCCGACTTGGCATCGCCGGAGAGCTTGAAAGCCTGCAGCTGGGCGGAGACCGCAAAGGCGAGGAAGCTGAGCGCGATCCAGCCCGCGGCGGCGATCCCGACCCACTTGAGGACCCGCTTGCCGGTCCAGCGACGCCCCGGCGCCGGTCGCTCCCGGCCGAGCCGCACATCCCGCTCCGGCTGCTTCGAAGGTCGCTTGCGCAGCTCTCGCAGGTTGGAGAGGTCGGGGGTCCGCAGTCGGGACATGAGGCCCCTGCGGGAGCGGTAGACCTTGTACTCGGGCCGCTCCGGGGGCTGCTGCTCGCGGTCGTTGGCCATGAAAGACTCCGGAGATGATGCCTGTGCCCGCGGTCGCCTGCCTCCAGCCCACCCCGACTTTCTCGTGAGTGCAGGGGAAGTGATCGGCGTCGACCTGGGCGGGACGAAGGCGCTGGTTGGCGTCGTCGACTCCGAAGCGAAGGTGCTCTGGGAGAGCCGCGAGGCCTCGACCGGGCAGAGCGAGGAGGAGCTGCTGGAGCTTCTGGTGCGCGAAATCGACCAGGCGCGCAAGGCTCACCCCGAGGCCTCCGCGGTCGGACTCGGCATTCCGGCGACGATCGACCACGAGCACGGGGTCGCCGTTGCCGCGGTCAATCTGCCGATCGCCGACATGCCGATCCGCGACGCTGTCTCCGAGCGCACCGGCCTTCCCGTCGTCGTCGACAACGACGCCAACGTCGCGGCGCTCGCCGAGTACCTGTACGGGGCGGCGCGCGGCGCCCGCAGCGCGGTGATGCTGACTATCGGGACCGGGATCGGCGGCGGCCTGATCCTCGGCGGCGAGGTCTATCGCGGCTCGACCGGCGCCGGGGCGGAGCTGGGCCACACCGTGATCGACATGAACGGCCCCCGCTGTCAGGGCAACTGCCCCGGACGCGGCTGCGTCGAGACGCTCGCCTCCGGGACCGCGCTCGGTCGCGAGGGGCGGGCGGCCGCCGAGCGCGAGCCTGGCTCTGCCCTGGGGAAGCTCGCTGCCGCGGGCAAGGAGATCGACGGCAGGGCGGTGACCGAGGCGGCACTCGCAGGCGACGCAACCTCGATCGCGGTCTTCGACCTGATCGGCACCCGGCTCGGCGTCGCCCTCGCCAGCTTCGCCAACATCTTCGAGCCGGACAAGATCGTCATCGGGGGCGGGGTGATCGCCGCCGGCGACCTGCTGCTGGAGCCGGCGCGCCGCGAGTTGCGCTCCCGAGCGCTTCGCCCGATGGATCGCACGCCGGTCCTCGCCGCCCAGTTGGGCCCGGATGCCGGGATGGTCGGGGCTGCCGCGATGGCTCGGATCGAGCTCGAACGGGGCAGCGGCTGATGCCTGGGATGCTGATTGTCTGTCCGACTCCGATCGGCAACCTCGACGATGTCTCGCCGCGGGTCCGCGATGCCCTCGTCGGTGCCGACTACATCGCCTGCGAGGACACGCGCCGCACCGGAGGTCTGCTCGACAAGCTCGGCATCCGCCCTGCGCCCCCCCTCGTTTCCAACCACGAGGGAAATGAGGCGGCCCGCGCCGTCGAGCTGTCACAGCGCATCGAGCGCGGCGACACGGTCGTTCTCGTCTCCGACGCGGGGATGCCGGCGATCTCCGACCCCGGCTACCGGCTTATTCGGCGCTGCATCGACCGGGCTCTGGAGGTGACGGTGCTTCCGGGGCCCTCGGTGGTGCCGGTGGCACTGGTCGCCTCCGGCCTGCCGACCGACCGCTGGCGCTTCGAGGGCTTCCTGCCCAAGCGCGCCGGGGAGATGGAGCGGGTGCTGCGCTCGGCCGAGACCGTCGTCGCCTTCGAGTCTCCCCGTCGGGTCGGAGAATCGCTGGCGGCGCTGGCGGCGATCGCTCCGGACCGCCCCGCCGCGGTTTGCCGTGAGCTGACCAAGATGCACGAGGAGGTCGCCCGCGGCACCCTCGGCGAGCTTGCGCGGCGCTTCCGCGGCGACGTCAAGGGGGAGATCGTGCTGGTGATCGGCCCGGCCAAGTCCGACGAGCACGACCAGGACATCGGCTTTGCCGTCGACGCGCTGCGCCACCTGGTCCAGTCCGGCGCCAGGCCGCGCGCCGCGGCAAGCGTCGTCGCGGCGCTGACCGGCACCCGCGCCAACGACCTCTACCGTGCCCTTACCGGCCGCGAGGCGCGGCAGTGACCCTCTACCTCTAGCCTGCGCCCTCGTGTCGTTCTACGTCACAACCCCGATCTACTACGTCAATGCCGAGCCGCACCTCGGCCACGCCTACTCGACCATGGCGGCGGACGTGCTGGCCCGCCACATGCGCCAGCGTGGCGAGGACGTCTTCTTCCTCACCGGCACCGACGAGCACGGCGAGCCGATCGAGCTGGCCGCCGAGCGCGAGGGGATCGACCCGCAGGAGCTTGCCGACCGCAACGCCGCCAAGTTCCGCGAGCTGATGCCGATCATCGGCGCGACCAACGACTTCTTCATCCGCACCTCCGATCCCCGCCACAAAGAGAAGGTCGCGGAGATCATGCAGCGCGTCTACGACAACGGCTGGGTGACGAAGGGGACGTATGAGGGCTGGTACTGCCCGCGCTGCGCCGACTTCAAAACCGAGCGGGAGCTGGGCCCCGGCAACACCTGCCCGATCCACGAGATCGAGCTGGAGAAGGTGCGGGAGGAGAACTGGTTCTTTCGGCTCTCCGCCTTTCAGGAGCGGCTCGAGGCTCTGTATGAGGAGCGGCCCGACTTCGTCGTCCCCGAGTTCCGCCGCAACGAGGCGGTCGCCTTCATCAAGGGCGGGCTGGAGGACGTCTCGCTCTCGCGGCCGAAGCTGAAGTGGGGGATGGAACTGCCCTGGGACCCGGGCCAGCGCATGTACGTGTGGTTCGACGCGCTGCTCAACTACGTGACGGCGCTGACCTTCGCCCGCGAGGAGGAGGACCTGACCGACCGTTACTGGCCGGCCGACCTGCACGTGATGGCGAAGGACATCCTCAAGTTCCACGCGGTGATCTGGCCGGCGCTGCTCTGGGCGGCGGACCTGGAGCCGCCGAAGCGGATGGCGATCCACGGCTACCTGCTGATGGGCGAGAAGAAGATGTCGAAGAGCCTTGGCAATGTGCTCGATCCGTTCGAGGTGATCGACCGCTTCGGCGCCGACGCCCTGCGCTTCTACTGCTTCCGCGAGGTCAGCTTCGGGGGGGACGGCTCGATCTCCACCGCCGGCTTCGAGGCCCGTTACGAGACCGAGTTGGCCAACGACTACGGCAACCTGGCGAGCCGGGTGCTGGCGATGGTCGACCGCTACCGGGACGGGGTCGTGCCAAAGGCTGCCGTCGACGCCGTGCTGGAGGAGGACTTCGCGGGGGCGGTCGGCCGCTTCAGCGAGCTGCTCGATCGCGCCGAGCTGACCCAGGCGCTGGAGGAGGCCTGGAAGCTGGTGCGGCGCCTCAACCGCTTCGTCGAGGAGACCAAGCCGTGGGAGCTGGCAAAGGACGAGGCCGACCCCGAGCGCCTCGACGAGGTCCTCTACAACCTGGCCGAGGGGCTGCGAGTGACGACCCTGCTCCTCGTCCCCTACTTGCCTGACACAAGCGAGCGGCTGCTGGCCGCGCTCGGCGAGGAGCGCCGTGAGCTGGCCGAGCTGGGCTCCAGGCCCGGCGGTCAGAAGATCGAGCGCCTGCCGCCTCTCTTCCCCAAGATCGAAGCCCCGGCCTGAGGGCGGCGCTCAACGAGTGGGCGCCACGCGCATTGCGCAGCCGTGGGAGCCCGAAGAGGTCTTCGATCGTCGCCAGCAGCGAGTAGTGATCGAAGGGACGCCGTAGGCGCGCGCCGCGGCGAGCAGACGGGCCGATCAGCACCGTCATCACCCGCCCGCCGCCGGCGCGCCCGCAGCAGCCTGTATCGGATGTTCCCTCGTCGAATGTGATCGCGAGCAGCCCATGCGGTCCCAATTGCCGCACGATCCGTGGCACGAGCTCGGCCAGGTGACGGTCGGCGACCTCGATGCCGCAGTCGTGGGCGTCGTTGCAGACGCCCGGGCTGAGCCAGGCGAAGTGGGGTAGGGAGCGGCGTCGCAGGTCCTGCACGAGGCGTGTGGACGGAACAACCCGTGCGCAGCGGCGGGGCACCGAAGTCAGAGAGGGGAAGTACGCGAATGGGTTGTGGCGCTTCACGTAGTCGCCGGCAGCGGCTCCGGTGAAGCAGCTATGGGGCATGTCCTCCATGTAGGCACGCCAAGAGATGCCCGCCCGGGAGAGCTGCAGGGCCAGGTTTTGCCCAGTCGCGTTGCAGTCAAGGCAGTTCTCGGCGATGCCAAACGTCGATCCGCCGAGCAGGGCGAGGTAGTTGGGCAGCGAGGGGTGGGTCACCGCGAAGTAGTGGGTGGCGAGCACGCCGCGCTTCGCGAGCCCGTTGAGGAATGGCGCCTCGGGGTTGCCGATCACCTCGCTGAATTCGTGATTCTCGAGGACGATCAGGACCGCACGTGAGGGTGGCGCCTCGCCGGCTGTCCCGACCGAGGGCAGTGTCGCCGCCGAGGCGAGCCAGGCGAGCGCGATCGACGCGAGCGCTGCGGCCGGCAGGCGACTACGCGGCAAGTGCCCCGGAGTCGAGCTGGTCCACGCGGGTGTAGCCGCAGAGGGCCATAGTCAGGTCGAGCTCGGCGAGGACCATCTTCAGGACCGCCTCGACGCCGGCCTGACCTTCCAGGGCCAGGCCCCAGATGTAGGGGCGCCCGAGGAGGACGGCGTCGGCGCCGAGGGCGAGCGCCTTGATCGCGTCGGCCCCACCGCGAATGCCGCTGTCGAAGAGGATCGTCAGCTTCTCGCCGCAGGCCTCGGCGATCGCGGGCAGCGCATCGAGTGAGGCGATGGCGCCGTCGACCTGGCGGCCGCCGTGGTTGGAGACGACGATTCCGTCGAGGCCGCGCTTCGCCGCCTCGCGCGCGTCCTCGACGTGCTGGATGCCCTTGACGACGATTGGCAGGGAGGTCGTTTTCCGCAGCCACTCAAGGTCGTCCCAGTTCAACGACGGATTGGCCTGGACGCCGAGGAAGTGGCCGGTCGCCGCGCCCTGGTCCTCCTCCGGGGACTCCTCCAGGCCGGCGCGGAAGACCGGGTCCTGGAAATAGTTGGCGACGCCCATCCCGTTGAGGAAGGGCAGCCAGGCCTGCTGCAGGTCGCGCGGCTTCCAGCCGGGGATGAAGGTGTCGACGGTGAGGACGATCGCGCCGTAGCCGGCTGCCTCCGCGCGCTTGACGAAGCTCTCCGCCAGGCTGCGATCGTTGGGCCAGTAGAGCTGGAACCAGCGCGGCGCCTCGCTGCCCGCTTCGGCGATCTCCTCCAGCGTGAAGTGCGAGCTCGTGCTGGCGATCATCGGCACTCCGAGCGCCGCCGCTGCGCGCGCCGTCGCCAGCTCGCCCTCTTCGTGGACCACTTTCTGCACCCCGATCGGCGCCAGCATCAGCGGCGCCGGCATCGCGGTGCCAAGCACGTTGACGGAGAGGTCACGCTCGGCGACGTCGCGCAGCATCCGCGGCACGATCCGCCGGCGCCGGAAGGCCTCCAGGTTCGCGTCCATCGTGCCTTCGCCTCCGGCGCCGGCGAAGACGTAGTTCGCCGCCTTCGGATCCATCGTCTCGGCGGCGCGCCGCTCCAGCTCGGCCATCGAGACCGGTATCGACGGCGTCTCACCCCCCAGGCCACGGGCGTAGATCTCGCGGTAGTAGTCGGCGAAGTCCGCCATGCGCGGAGGAGGCTACCGCCGCGAGCCGGTTCCGGCCGGGGCCGAATCGCGATCCGCCGAGGATAGGCTGAGCCCATGATCGACTCCCACACCCACCTGTTTCTCTGCGAGCAGCCGGAGGACGAGCTGATCGCCGCGGCAGATGCGGCGGGGGTGAGTCGGATGCTGAACGTCGGTCTCGGCGCCGACAGCAACGAGACGGCGGTCGGGGCGGCGGAGCGGCACGAGGGGGTGTTCGCGGCGGTCGGCTGCCATCCGACCTCGGCCGGCGAGTTCGACGACGCGCTTGGCGTCGAGATCGCGCGGCTCGCAGCGCACGAGAAGGTGCGGGCGATCGGCGAGACGGGCATCGACTACTACCGCGATACCGCGACGCCCGCCGAGCAGAGGCGAGCGTTCGAGGCGCAGATTGAGATCGCCCGCGATCACGGCCTGCCGATCGTGATCCACGCGCGAGATCCCGACGGCGAGACTACGGCGTCCGACGAGGTGTTCGAGGTCCTCGACGCCCGCGCCGGTGACGCTCCGGTCATCCTGCATTGCTTCCTCGCTCCCTGGCGCGTCGAGGACGCGATCGAGCGGGGCTGGTTCTGCTCCTTCTCGGGGATCGTCACCTATCCCAAGTCCGATGCGCTGCGCGAGGCGGCCGGGAAGCTGCCCGACGATCTTCTCCTGGTCGAGACCGATGCGCCCTACCTCGCGCCGCAGGCGGTGCGCGGCAGGCCGAACGAGCCGGCCCATGTCGTCTCCACCGCCGAGGTCGTCGCCGAGGTGCGAGGTGTCTCCTACGGGGAGTTGGAGCAGGTCGTCGAGGAGAACGCCCGGGAGCTGTTCGGCTGGTAGCCGTGGTCAGGCTCGGGCAGAACTTCCTCGCCGATCCGAACCTGCTCGACGCGATCCTCCGCGACGCGGCGCTCGACTCCGCCGACGTCGTGCTCGAGGTGGGGGCGGGGGAGGGGGTGTTGACCGGGCGGCTGGCCGAAGTGGCCTCCCGAGTCCACGTCGTCGAGATCGATCGGGGGCTGGAGGAGGCGCTGGCGCCGCTCGCCGCTCGCCGCAACGTCGACCTGCACTGGGCGGACGCGATGAAGCTGGATTTCGGCGCTCTGGACCCGGCGCCGACCGCGATGGTCGCCAACCTTCCCTACTCGGTGGCGACCCCGGTGATCCTGCGCACGATCGAGCAACTCCCCTCCCTGCGGCGCTGGACGGTGATGGTTCAGCGTGAGATCGCCGACCGCCTGCGGGCCAAGCCGGGCAGCCGCACCTACGGCTCACCGAGCGTCTTGGCGCAGCTGGCCTGCGAGGTGAGGTTGGTGCGCACCGTCGACCCGGCGGTGTTCAGGCCGCGGCCGCGGGTCGAGTCGGCGATCCTCGGCCTGCGCCGCACCGGGCCCGCCGCCGATCCCGAGACCCGCGAGCTGGTGCGCGCCGCCTTCGCCCACCGGCGCAAGTCGCTGGCCCGCTCCCTGGAGCACGCCCGCCCCGACTCACTCGCCCCAGCCCGCGCCGCCCTGCGCAAGCTCGACCTACCGGAAAACGCCCGCGCCGAGCAGCTTTCGCCGGAGCAGTTCCGCGCCTTGGCTAAGAGCCTGTCCGGGTAGGGGGTCGAACGGCTTGTACTTTTTCCGCGTAACCGCTGGCGGGCAACTGATCACCATCTTCGGAAAAAGTTGAGTGAGACCCCCTACCCGGACAGGCCCAGTCGAGATGCGCATCTACGCCCCCGCAAAGCTCAACCTCTGCCTCTATCTGGGCCCGCGTCGCGAGGACGGGTTGCACGAGCTGTGCTCGCTGTTCGAGCCGTTGGCGCTCGCCGACCCGATCGAGGTCTCAGAGGCCGAGCGCGACGAGGTCGTCTGCCCCGGGGTCGAAGGAGAGAACCTAGCGGCGCGGGCGCTCGCGGCGCTGCGCGAGCGTGGCTGGGAGGGGCCGCCGCTGCGGGTGGAGATCGAGAAGCGGATACCGGTCGCCGCCGGCCTCGGTGGCGGCAGCGCCGACGCGGCGGCGGTGCTGCGGCTGGCGACGGGGCAGGTCGATGACCTGCCCGCAATCGCCGCCGGGCTCGGCGCCGACGTTCCTTCGCAGCTGAACCCGTCCCTGGCGCTGGTCCAGGGCGCGGGCGAGCGGATCGAGAGCCTGCCCGAGCCGACCCCGCACGCGGCCGTGTTGCTCCCCTGCGGCGGCGGCCTCAGCACCGCCGATGTCTTCGCCGAGGCCGATCGGCTCGAGCTGGGCCGCGACGCCGCCGAGCTGGACTACCTCGCCGCTCGCCTTCGCGCCGCGGCCGGCGCCGGCGCCTCGCCGCTCGATTACGCCGATCTCCTCCACAACGACCTCGAGCCCGCCGCCCGCTCCCTGCGCCCCGACATCGGCGACGCCCTCGACGCCCTGCGCGCCGCCGGCGCCCCGATCGCCCTGCTCACCGGCTCCGGCCCCACCTCGGTGGGACTTTTCTCCACAGAATCGGGGGCAAAGCGTTCAGCGGAGCGTTTGGGCCGCGACGACGCGATCGTCTGCGAAGCCGGCGCGATGGCGGTGTTCCTGTCGTGAAGCTTGCGCTGCCAGAGGACCGCCGTCGGCGGCGCCTCGCCATGATCGCGATCGCCGCGGCGATCGCTGCCGGCTATTACCTGATCAGCCGCGTCATTCCTCACGACGATTTGCAGCAGCTGTTGGAGGACATCTCCAACACGCTGGGCGCTTGGACCTACCTGCTGGTCGGCGTCTTCGCGTTTGCGGAGACGGGCGCTTTCGTCGGCCTCGTCGTCCCAGGCGAGACGGTGATGCTGCTCGGCGGCGCCGTCGCCGGACAGGGCGCGATCGACGTCTACGTGCTGATCGCTATCGCCTGGTTCGCGGCCTGGGCCGGAGACACGACCAGCTTCTTCGTCGGCCGTCGCCTCGGCCGCGAGTTCGTGATCCGCCACGGCCCGCGTTTCGGGATCGGCCACGAGCGCTTCGAGCAGGTCGAGGAATACTTCTCCCGGCATGGCGGCAAGACGATCTTCATCGGGCGCTTCATCAGCCTCGTCCGCGCCTTTGCCCCGTTCATAGCCGGCAGCTCCGGGATGCGCTACCGCGCCTTCGTCCCCTACAGCATTCTCGGCACAGGCCTCTGGGCCAGCGCCCACATCCTGATCGGCTACTTCTTCTCGCGCAGCATCGACACGGCCGCCAAGTACGCGGGACGGGGCGCTTTCCTGCTGGGGACGCTGATCGTCGTCATCGTCGGCGCCGTCCTGCTGGTGCGCCACTTCCGGGTCGAGGAGAACCGTCGCGCCGCGGTGCGCTGGATGGAGCGGCACGCCGTCACGCGTTGGCCGGTCGTCCTCACCCGCCGCTTCCGGCCACAGCTGCGATTTCTCTGGGACCGGGTCACGCCCGGCGGCACCTTCGGCCTCGAGTTCACCTCCCTGATGGCGACGCTTGCCGTCGCTGCCTTCGTGCTGATCGGCTACACCTCGATCGTCAGCGGCGATCCCGGGCCCACCCCCGGCGATCAGACCGCGATCGACATCGTCGACGGCATTCGCGCCGGCTGGCTTACCGATGTCGCGAAGGCCGTCACCGACCTCGGCTCCGCCGCGGTCACCTGGTCCCTGGCTTTCTTCTGCGCCGCCTTCCTCATCGCCCGTCGCCGCTGGGCCGAGTTCGGGGTGTTGGCTGCCGGGATGGCGATCGTCATCGTCGGCGTCCACGAGCTGAAGGCCGAGGTCGATCGCCCGCGACCGTCGGGCAGCCTGGTCGGCTACCGGGGCTCCTCCTTCCCCAGCGGACATGCCGCCTACTCGACCTTCTACGTCTGGCTGGCGGTGACGATCGTCGTTCGCCTGCGCACAGGGATGACGCGGGGAGCGGCCGTGATCGCCGCCGGGGTCGTCCTGGCGGCGCTGATCGGGCTCACTCGCGTCTATCTCGACGCCCACTACCTCAGCGACGTGAACGCGGGGTGGGCGCTGGGCGCCGGCGCCTTCGCGCTGTGCGCGGCGGTGGGCCTTGTCATCTCCACGCTGGGGTCGGTTCGAAGACCACTGCGGTGGCCTTCGAACTGACCCTTGCGGCACAATGGGCTCGATGGCCATGGTTGAGGCGCTGCCGCTGGCATTGCAGAAGATCGAGAATGAGTACCTGCTGTTCGGCGCGGCGGGCCTGATCAGCCTGGTCGCCTTCGTCGCCCTGATCTTCGTCCCGGCGGTCAGCTCCTTCGGCCGAATCTGGGAGAAGGCTGCGGCCGGCGTTCTCTCAATCTTCGTCCTCGTCGCGCTCGTCCTGACCGGTGTGGTGGTCGGCCTCGCCTTCGTCTACTACTACGACGAGATCGTCAACCTGCTCTAGACCGCGATAATGGGCGGATGTCCGCTGCCGCCAAAGGACAGAAAACTCCTGCAAAGACAGGGGATATCGGGACGCTGGACGCGCTCGCGGAGGCAGTTGAGTCCGGCGCCGGGCTGCCCGCTGTGGCGCGCGCGGCGGCGAAGCTGCTCGATGCCAGCATCGCGCTGATCGACCGCTCCAGCGCGGTTTTGGCGGTTGCCGGCGCCTCCTCGGACCAGGAGAAGAAGCTGCTCTCCGGCGGTGAGGGCGTTACGTCGGTCGAGCTGCGGGTCGCCGACAGCGCGGTTGGCGAACTGCGCTACCGCGCCAAGGCCGACCCCGACCCGGCGATCGCCCGCATGGTGACGACGCTGCTGGCGCTGGAGCTGGAGCGCTCTCGCTCTCCCGAGTGGGAGAGCGAGGAGGTGGCCGGCGCCTTCGTCGCCGCTGTCCTGGGCCGGGAGGTCACCGATCGCGGCGACATCATCGCCCGCGCCGCCGAGCTGGGCGCCGACCTGGAGTCCGGCTCCGGGGTGCTGATCGTCCGCGCCATTCCTCGCGCCGCCCAGACGGGGGAGTGGCGCGCCCGGGTGATGACGCTCTCGCTGCGGGCCCTGCGGGCGCTGGCTCCCGGCTCGCTTGCGACCGCCGAGGAGGGCGAGGCGGCCGAGGTCTCCGTGATCGTTCCCGCGGCGGACGATGAGCGCCTCACTCGCGCCGCCGTCGGGCTGGCACGCGAGCTTGAGGACGGCTTGGCGGGCTTTCACCTGACGATTGGCCACAGCCGCCGCGCCGCCGACCCGGTCGACCTCTATCGCTCCGGTGGCGAGGCGCGTCTGGCGGTCAACGTGGGCGAGGCCGAGGGTCGCGCCCTGCTCGCCTTCGAGGACACCGGCGCCTATCGCCTGCTGCTGGGGGCGATGAGCGAGAACCCGCGGGAGCTGGAGCGCTTCTACGCGGAAACGATCGAGCCCCTGGCCATCTACGACGACCAGTACGAAACCGAGCTGGTGGCGACGATCGAGACCTACCTCGACAATGACGGCAATGTCGCCGCCACCGCCAAACAGCTCTTCACCCACCGTCACACGATCCGCTACCGGTTGGAGCGCGCCCGAGAGCTTTGCGGGCACGACGTCTCATCCACGGAGGGTCGCGAGAAGCTCGGCCTCGGCCTGAAGGCGATGCGCGTCCTCGGCATCGCCTCGCCTCGGGGGCCGGCGCTCGAGCCCGGCGCGGAGGCCGGCAAGGTCCCGAGGTCGACGGAGGCGTCCGGGGACACCGCATGAGGTTGCCCTCGGTCGCCCGATGGGCGCTCGCGCTGCTTGCTCTCTCCGCCGCGAGCATCGGCCTCGTCGCGGCTTTCGCTCCCCGCTTCTTCTACGACGACTTTCCCTTCCTCACTCACTGGGTCGACCTGCTGCCTCCCTATAACGAGCATCTGGTGACGGACGTCGGCGGTCTCTACCTCGGCTTCGCGATCCTCTTCGCCTGGGCCGCCTGGACGCTCGGGCGCCAACTTGTCCGCGCCGCCTGCGTCGCTTGGCTGGCGGTCGCCGTCCTCCACCTCACCTTCCACGCAACCCACCTCGACAACTTCGGCACCGCCGACGCGATCGCCGAGCTCACCTCCCTGGCCTTCCTCCTCGCCCCACCGGTCGTCGCGCTCTGGGCGGCTCAGCCGCGATAGAGGTTCCGGGGGGAGGACTTGAACCCCCGCTTCCAGGACCAAAACCTGGCGTGCTAGCCAACTACACCACCCCGGAACGCACGCCCGAGCCTAGCGCCCGCTGACACGCATGCTTCGTTATCTCTCTCTGAGATGAGAACAGAGCAATGGTTGATTGCGTCCGGATGGGAGCTTAGGGTCGCACCATGGAATACGGGGGAGTGCAGATGGATCCGGAGGTTCGCGAGGGTCTGGCAAAGGGCTGGAAGGGGCTGATGGCCGTCGGGGTCCTGGCGATCTTCATCGGCTGCATCGCGATCCTGGTGCCCGCGGTCGCCTCCGTCGGGACGGCGATCTTCATCGGCTGGATCCTGGTGATCGCCGGTGCCTTCCTGGTCGCCGCCGCCTTCAGCGCCCACACGATCGGGAGTGTCGTGCTGCGCCTGCTCTGGGCATTGCTGACCGTGATCGTCGGCCTCTGGCTGATCGTTGAGCCGCACAACGGCACCTTGACCCTGACCCTGGTGCTCGGCATCTACTTCCTCTTCATGGGCCTGACCCGGATCGCGGTCGCCTTTGCCGGTCGTGGACAGGCGGGGGCCGGCCTGGTCGGCCTCAGCGGTGTTGCCGGGCTGCTGATCGGAATCCTCGTCCTCGCAGAGTTCCCCAGCTCCGCCGACTGGGCAATCGGCCTCCTGGTCGGCATCGACCTGATCTTCGCCGGCTGGACCCTCACCTCGGTCGCTTTGGTCGGGCGCGACCTTTCGCGCGCGTAGATCCGCGACAGAACCGGCCCACCGGGACTACGATTTGCCGGTGGAGTCCCCCCTGGTGCTCGTAATGGCGGCGGGCGAGGGAACGCGCATGCGTTCCGCGACGCCGAAGATGTTGCATCCCGTCTGCGGGCGGCCGATGGTCGCCTGGCCGATCCTCGCCGCGCGAAAGGCGGGCGCAGGCCGTGTCGCCGCGATCGTCTCGGCCGACCGCGATATCGCAGCCGGGCTGCCCGATGGGGTTGAGACCATCATCCAGTCGGACTCCGATGGCACGGGCGGCGCCGTTCGCGCCGCCCTGCCGCTGATCCAAGAGGCGAAGACGGTTGTCATCCTCTCCGGTGATCACCCCCTGATCTCCGCCGAGAACATCTCCGATCTTCTCGAGGTGCACGCTAACTCGCCTGCCGCGGCGACGCTACTGACGATCGAGCTCGACGACCCCGGCTCCTACGGCCGCGTCGTCCGCACCGCCTCCGGTGAGGTCGAGCGGGTGGTCGAGGCCAAAGCGGCCGGCGACGCCGATCCCGAGCAGCTGAAGATCCGCGAGATCAACGCCGGCACCTACGTCTTCGACGCAGAGCCGCTCGCCACCGCCCTCGTCGGTCTCTCCAACGACAACGCCCAGGGCGAGTACTACTTGACGGACGTGCTCCCCGCTCTGCGCGAGGCCGGCCACGCGGTCGCAGGACACCTCACCGAGGATCTGGCGGTGACGATGGGGGTCAACAACCGGCTCGAGCTGGCCGAAGCAGAAGCCGTCGCGCGCAGCAGGATCCTCAAGGCCCACATGCTGGCCGGGGTAACCGTCGTCGACCCCGCCTCGACCTGGATCGACGCCGACGTCGAGATCGCCGCCGACACGCGGATCGAGCCCGGCACGAGCCTTCGCGGCGAAACCGAGGTGGGCGCCGGCAGCATCGTCGGCCCGCTCACCACCCTCACCGACACCAAGCTCGGCGCGGGTGTCAGCATCCCCCACTCCTTCCTGGTCGAGTGCGAGGTCCTCGACAACTGCAACGTCGGTCCCTTTGCCTACCTGCGGCCAGGCGCGCAGCTCGAGCAGGGGGCCAAGGCCGGCGCCTTCGTCGAGATCAAGAACTCGCGGATCGGCGAGGGCGCCAAGGTCCCGCATCTCGCCTATGTCGGCGATGCCGAGGTCGGCGCCGGCAGCAATCTCGGCGCCGGCACGATCACCGCGAACTACGACGGATTCCGCAAGGAGCGGACGGTGATCGGCGCCCATGCCCGCATCGGCGTTGACACGATGCTGATCGCACCGGTAGAAGTCGGCGACGGCGCCTACACTGGCGCTGGAGCGGTGATCAAGGAAGACGTGCCCGAGGGGGCACTGGCAGTGAGCGATAACGACCAGCGCAACATCGACGGCTTCGCCGAGCGCAAGGCCGCCGAGGCGAAGGAAAAGGGACAGTGAGCACGATCGAGGAACGCCCCGAGGCTAAGGCGGCGTCGACCGCCATTCCGCACGACTACTCGAAGCGGCTGATGGTCTTCGGCGGCCGCAGCTCGATGGAGCTGGCCGCCAAGGTCGCAGGCAAGCTCGATCTCGATGTTGGCCAGGTGACGCTGAAGACCTTCGCCAACGGCGAGGTCTACTGCCGCTACGAGGAGTCGATTCGCGGCGCCGATGTCTTCCTCGTCCAGTCGACCTGCGCCAACGAGCAGACCGAGATGACCCCGAACGACTCGCTGATGGAGCTGCTGACGATGATCGACGCCGCGCAGGGCGCCTCCGCCCACCGGATCATCGCCGTCATGCCCTGGTACGGCTATGCCCGTCAGGACAAGAAGTCCGCCCCGCGCGAGCCGATCTCCGCCCGCATCGTCGCCAAGTGCCTGGAGGGCGTTGGCGTCGACCGCGTCCTCACCATGGATCTCCACGCCGGCCAGGTGCAGGGCTTCTTCCACGTCCCGGTCGACCACATGACCGCGATGCCGATGCTGACCCAGTGGTTCGCCGATCAGCACCTGACCGAGGAGCTGGTGATCGTCTCCCCCGATGCCGGCCGGGTGAAGACGGCACGCAACTTCGCCCGCCGCCTCGGCACCCATTGGGCGGTGATGGAGAAGGAGCGTCCCGCCCAGCAGGTGGCAGAGATCGGCTACGTGGTCGGCGACGTCAAGGGTCGCACTGCGGTCCTCGTCGACGACATGATCGACACCGCCGGCACCCTCTGCGCCGCCGCCCAGACGGTGCTGGACGAGGGCGCTGCGCGGGTAATCGCCTGCGCCACCCACGGCGTCTTCTCCGGCCCCGCCTACGAGCGGCTCGCCTACGAGAACTCCGGCATCGAGCAGATCGTCGTCACCGACACGCTGCCGCTGCGCCCCGGTGCTCCGGACAACATCAAGGTGATCTCGACCGCCGGCACCTTCGCCGACTCGATCCGCCGCATCTTCACCGACGACTCGGTCTCCGAGATCTTCGCCGGAGAGAACCAGCTCTTCTAGTGCCCGACCGGCTCGGGCCTTGGATCTGGCTTCCCGTTGCCGCACTGGCTCTGGTCGTGTTGGTGAGCTTGGGAATGCCAGGAGAGGACTGCGACGGCGTCGACGACAACGGCACGGGCTTCCCCGAGATCATGCTCATTGCCATCACCGGCGCCGCTTCTATCGGTTGCGTCGCGGCTGCCGGGCTGCGCGTCGTTGGGCTTGGCCGTGGCCGCGAAGATCTATCGCGGCAGCTTTGGCTGGGCGCGGGTGCCGCCGTTCTGCTCGTCTTCGTCAGCTCGCTCCCCATGTATAGCGATAACGGCCCGGTCGTCACTCGCATCTTCGTCTTCGGAATAGGGGCGACGGCTCTCGCCCTATTGTCGCTTGTCGTGACCTGGCTCGCCGGGCGCAAGCCGGACGATGTCGGCATTCTGCTCCCCCTCTACCTGCTAGGTGCGGGCCTGTTCGTCTATCCGGCCTTCACTCTGTTGGCCCTGGCGATCGACTCAGGGGCGTTGTGTTGAGGCTGATCGGCCACAAGGGCGCCGACCTGATCGCCCCCGGCAACACGCTGGAGAGCTTCCAAGCCGCGGTCCAGGCGGGCGTCGACACGATCGAGATCGACGTCCTCTGGCGCCGCGACGGCCACCCGCGCATCGCCGCCGCCGAGCGCACGCCGCTGGTGGTCGCCCACGACTGGCACGACGCGGAGCGGCGCGAGCCGCTGACGCTCGCCAAGGCGCTCGACGCCTTCAGCGCCCCACCGCTCGATCGAGTCGAGGTCGACCTCGACATCAAGCTTCCCGGCCGCGAGAAGGAGATCGTCGCGGCGCTGCGCGAGCGCGGCCTACTGGGCAGGGCGATGATCTCGACCATGGAGCTGTCGACCCTGGCCAAGATCCGGGAGCTGGAGCCGAGCCTGCGTCGCGGCTGGACCTATCCCAGGGTGACCAAGGACTGGGCCTCGAAGCGCTGGGCCAAGGCGCCGATGCTGGCCGCGCTGGTGGCGATGCGCCGAACCCTGCCCGGCCTGGCCGCCCGCGAGCTGCCGAAGATGGGCGTCGAGTCGATGTGGGTCTACCACCCGCTCGTCAGCCGCCGTCTTGCCCGCATCACAGACCTCGCCGGCGTCGAGCTGATCGCCTGGACCGTCGACGACCTGCCGCGCATGCGCAAGCTCATGGACGCGGGAGTCACTGGCCTCTGCTCGAATGACCCCCGCCTCTTTACCCAGCTCCCCGACTGAGATGGGCTCTAAATGGTTCCGGGGGTTGCGGTCGGCGGGGCGTTGCGGCCGTGTTTGGGCTTCACCGCGGACTCGAGCTCCTCGGCGGTGAAGCCGCCCACCGCCTCGCTGTCCAGCGCGTAGCGGTAGAGGGCAACGCCGAAGATCCCGCTCAGGGCACTGCTGACCAGCACTCCGATTGCGAACCCGATCACGCCGAGCACGACCAGCAGGGCGCCGATGAAGCTCGCCGAGGCCCAGATCAGGACCCCCGCGGCGATCAACACCATGCTCGGCAGGATGGCGAAGAGGAAGACGGCGCCGCCGATCGCGATGTTGCCGGTCACCTGCTGGCCCCAGCGCGATTTGAACAGGCTGGCCGAGCGCTTCATCGTCTCGAACGGCCCGGTGCCCTCGAGCGCGACCACCGGCGCCGCGAGGAAGGTGATCAGCGACCAGCCGACCGCCAGCAGTCGGCCGACGATCTGGCCTACAGCGCCCTGGTTCTCCAGCGCGCTGAGGACGAGCCCGACGACGGTCGAGACGGCCGCCCAGCCGCAGATCTGGCTGAAACGGCTGCGCGCGACCGCGAGCCCGTCGCCGACGGTCGCCTCGCGGCCGTGGAAGATCATGTCGGCCGCCGCCGCCAGCCCGACGCTGAAGTAGAAGCCGATCACGGCGAGCAGGTAGAAGCCGATCACGACCAGCGGCCCGCCGAAGGCGACCTCGCCGTCGTCGATCAGGTAGAGGCCGGGGCCGACCACGATCGCCGCGCAGACGATCGTCGCCGCCGCACCGTAGAGCGGGAACCGCATAAGGGAAGGATTCTCGCGCAGCAGCCCCCAGCTTTTCTTGGTCAGCTGCCAACCCCGCCGCATCCTGCTCATCGCTGTTCTCCTTCCAGAGACCGCTCGACAATCGGAGTCTGCACGACACCCCTTCCCTCGAAGTACTCCCACTCCTGCTCGCCCAGCTCGGTCGCCGGCGGGTCGGCGTAGATCCATTCGCGCATGATCCGGTGCCAGTTGCGCTTCGCTCGCAGCTGGCCGAGCACGGCGACGACGCCGATCTCCATCCGCCGTCCCATCAGCTCGTCGGCCGGGATCGACTCGCGCCGCATCAGGTCGTAGTACTCCGAGCGCGGGTCGTTGGTCGACTCGATGATCTTCATCACCCGGCGCGGCGTGATCTCGATCTCACGGTTCTCGACGTACCAGCCGCCGACCGCCCGCATGTGGTCCATCAGCCGTTCGGCGTCCAGCTTCGAGGGGTTCTTGACGAAGCCGAGGTCGTGCAGAGCGGCGCGGAACGCCTCCGGATCGTCGTTGGAGGCAGCGTCGAAGGCTCTCTGCTCGAGCACGATCTGCTCGTGGTCGAGCTTCTTCGTCATCCCGAAGTCGAGGAAGGCGACGCGACCGTCCTCCATCAGGATGTAGTTGCCGGGGTGGGGGTCGGCGTTGAAGTGCTGCAGGTGGTAGATCGAGCCGAAGCTGCCGCGGAAGACGATCTCGCCGAAGCGGCTGCGCTCCGCCTGTGGCAGCTCCTTTATCTGATCGAAGCCCATTCCCTCGACGAGCTCGGTGACCAGCACCCGGCGCCGCGAGAGCCGCGTCACCACGTCCGGCACGTAGATGAAGGGGTGGTCGCGGTAGGCGCGGGAGAAGGTGCGCTGGTTCTGGGCCTCGTACTCGTAGTCGAGCTCCTCCATCACCCGCTCGCGCAGCTCGTGGGCGATCGCCTTGGCGTCGAGACCGGGGGCGAGGGCGCGGGCCAGCCGCATGATCGTCCCCGCGTTGCGCAGGTCAGCCTCCAGCGCCTCGGCGATCCCCGGGTACTGGATCTTCACCGCGACCCGCCGCCCATCGAGCAGCTCGGCGCGGTGCACCTGGCCGATCGAGGCGGCGGCGAACGCCTCGGTCTCGAACTCGGCGAACAGCTCCGACACCGGCTCGTCGTCGTACTCCTCTGCCAGCACCTTCTCAACCTTCTTCCAAGGCATCGGCGGCGCATCGGTGCGCAGTTTCGCCAGCTGCTCCTGGTAGATCTCCCGGTATTCCTCGGGGAGGAACTCGGTGTCGATGAACGAGGCGAACTGCCCGAGCTTCATCGCCGCGCCCTTCATCTGGCCCAGGGCGCCGACCATCTTCATCGCCGTCTCCAGGTGGCGCTGTTCGAGGCGCTCTCTGCCCTCTTCCTCGGAGCGGGCGACGTTGGTCGCCTTGGTTCCCGCGTAGCGGGCGCCCTGCACGCCGACGATCGAGCCCAGCTTTGCCGAGCGGCGGACTCTGCCCTTTGGGATCTTCGCGTCGTCGCCCATCGCGCTCAAGGTTGCCACAGGTTCTGTTTTCTGCCGGTTCTCTATCCTCTCCCGTCCGATGGCCCGTGGACGCGAAACGCTGAAGGCCGCTCCCCGTGGGGAGTTCGGCTCCCGGACCTCTCGTCGACTGCGGCGAGAGGGCCTGGTGCCCGGCGTCGTCTACGCCGGTGGCTCCGACGCGCGACCCTTCCAGGTGGTCGGCCGCGACGTGCAGACGGTGCTGGCCGAAGGCCACGCGCTCTTCGACCTCGAGATCGAGGGCGCGAAGGCGGTGCCGGTCGTCGTCAAGGAACAACAGCTGCACCCGGTGCGCGGCGACCTCCAGCACATCGATCTGCAGGAGGTGAAGCTCGACGAGGCTATCCAAGCGGAGGTCGCGATCGAGCTGGAGGGAGTTGAGGCGGCGCCCGGCGTCAAGGGCGGCGGCGTGCTGGAGCACGTCACCCGCGAGATCACGATCGAGGCGCTGCCCACCGAGATCCCCGACCGCATCGTCGTCGACGTCTCCGCGATGGAGATCAACGACACGCTTCAGCTCTCCACGATTGCCGCGCCGGAGGGCGTCAAGTTCGTCGCCGAGGATCCTGAAGAGGTGACGATTGCCACCCTCTCTCCACCGCGTGTCGAGGAGGAGGCTGAGCCGAGCGTCGAGGAGGAGGCCGAGCTGGTCGGCGAGGGGGGCGAGGCGCCCGAGGGCGAAGAGGCCGCAGCCGAAGAGGGCGAGGGCGGCGACTCGGGCGACTCCGAAGGGGAGTAGCCGCTGTCCCTGTTCCGCCGTCGAGCCGCAGACGGCGAGGGCGAGGCGGGCGACCGCATTCTGCTCGTCGGCCTCGGCAACCCCGGACGCGAGTACCAGGGGACCCGCCACAACATCGGCTTCGAGGTCGGCGCAGAGCTCTCGCGCCGCTGGCAGTTGCCCCGCGCGAAGCGCAAGTTCGGCGGACTGCTCGCCGAGGGGCGGATCCGGCCGGGCGGCCCGCGGGTGGCGATCCTGCTTCCCCAGACCTACATGAACGAGTCCGGCGGCTCGGCCGGCCCGGCCCGCGGCTCGCTGAAGGCGCCGCTGGACCGGGTGATCGCCCTGCACGACGAGATAGATCTCCCCTTCGGCGAGGTGCAGCCACGCCTCGGGGGCGGCCTCGCCGGCCACAACGGGCTGAAGAGTCTCAAGCGCGGCTTCGGCGACGCCGAGTTCTGGCGCATCCGGGTGGGCGTGGGAAGGCCAGAATCGACTGATCCCGAGGTCGTCTCCTCCTACGTCCTCTCCCGCTTCCGCGAGCCGCGCGAGGAGGTCGTGGCGCTGATCGGCCGCGCCGCCGACGAGGCGGAGCGGTTGGTCGAGAAGCTAGGTTCCGAGGTTCATGAGCGAGCCGACTGAGCTGACCTCCTACGAAGTCGACGCGCAGGGCGTGGGCGTGCTGCGCCTGCTCCGCCCCGACGCCCGCAACGCGATCAACACCCAGATGCTGGCCGAGATGCTCGAGCACCTGGCGGTGGCGCGCGCCGATGAGAACGTCCGCGTCCTCCTCATCAGCTCCGCCGACCACATGGGCCTCTCGGCCGGGGCCGACGTCAAAGAGCAGCTCGACGAGGAGGGCAAGGTGCGGCGGATGCAGCTCTTCGCCGACCTCTACGACGAGATCATCGCCTTTCCCAAGCCGACGATCGCCGTCTGCCACGGCGACGTCGTCGGCGGCGGGGCGGAGATCGCCGTCGCCTGCGACATGCGTATAGCCGGCTCCAACCTGCGGATGCGGTTTCCCGGCGCGGCGCTCGGCGTGCCGGTAGGCCCGGCTCGCCTGGTGACCCTCTGCGGGCTGGCCACCGCCAAGTACCTGTTGCTCTCCTCGCGGACCGTCGGCGCCGACGAGGCGCTGCGCCTCGGCCTCGTCAACCGCGTCGCACCCGCTGCCGCCACCGAGGAGGCCGCCCTCGAGCTGGCCGGCCAGATCGCCGCCCACCCGCCCGAGGCGGTCGCCCGCCTGAAGCGAATGCTGCACGAGTGGGACGAGGTCGAACAGCGCTCCAAGGCCGAGGGGGTTGGGCAGGTCGAGTGGCAGAAGACCGGCCCTGGCCTGCCGCAGCGGTAGCGCGATTCCGCGTATGCGGGGAGAATCGCCTTCATGTTGACCGTGGCCGTCACCGGTCCCACCGGGGAGATCGGCAAGCCGTTCCTCGCCGCGCTGGAGCGAGCGCCGGAGGTGGAGCGTGTGATCGGCATGGCGCGCCGCCCCTTCGACATCGCTGCCCACGGCTGGGAGAAGGTGGAGTACCGGCGTGGTGACATCCTCGACCGAGAGGCGGTCGACGCTCTGGTCGAGGACGCCGACGTCGTCGTCCACTTGGCCTTCGTGATCGTCGCCGGGCGCGGCGAGAGCCGCGAGATCAACCTGACCGGCTCGCGCAACGTCTTCGAGGCCGCCGCCGCGGCGGGCGTCAAGCGCCTCGTCTACACCTCTTCGGTCGCCGCCTACGGCTTTCACCGCGACCTGCCCGAGCGGCTCACCGAGGACCTGCCGGTGCGGGGAACCTCTCGCCACCCCTACTCGGCCCACAAGGCCGAGGTCGAGGCGGAGCTGGCCGAGGCCCTCACCGATTCTGAGACCGAGGCCTACGTCTTCCGCCCCTGCATCGTCGCCGGCCCGGAGGCGACGCTGCTGCTCGATTTGATTCCGCTGCTGGCGCTCGGGCAGCGGATCCCGGGCCCGTTGCGTTGGGCGCTCGGCAAGGTTCCGGAGCTGCGACCGGTCCTGCCGGACCCCGGCGTGGCCTTTCAGCTCGTCCACCACGACGACGTCGCCGCAGCGCTCTGCGCTGCCGTGGTCGGCGGTTGTGAGCCGGGCGTCTACAACCTCGCGGCGCCTGGAGAGCTGACGATCTCCGACCTCGCCCATGAGCTGGGATGGCACGCGGTGTCGGTGCCGGCGCCTGGGCTCGCGGTGGGTGCGACCGCGGAGCTGATGGCATACATGCCCTTCCTACCGGATGAGGCTGCATGGATCGAAGCGGTTCGCCGCCCGGTGCTGATGGACACTTCCAAGGCCCGCTCGAGGTTGCACTGGATGCCCCACCACGACGCGCGGCAGACGCTGCGTGAGACGGTCGCCGCGGTGCGATCCAGGCGCTGAGCCCTCTGGATCAGCCGCCGCGTGACGCCCAGCTGGTCGAGTCGAGAGCCGTTTGACCCCGGAAGCGCTCCGGGTTCGCGAGGACATATTCGGCCGCCGCCGCGCAGGGAGCGACCCAGAGGTCTCCGCCCGCCGACGCCGCGATGACCAGGTCGAGCAGTTCGGCGAGGCGGTCCTCGCCGAACCAGGCGAGCATGAAGGGGTGCAGCACGAAGGTTGCGTAGCCGCCATCGCGCGCAAGCCGCTCGACCTCGCTCTCGAGATGGGCGAGGAAGGCTCCGGGGTCGAGCGGCTCGGCGGAGCCGGCGATCTGCTCTCGGACCGTGCCCAGCGGCGGCAGCACGCAGCTCGCGTCGAGGTGGCGCCACTGGAAGGGCAACAGAGCGATGCCGCCGTCCTCGCCTGCTCCCTCCCCGGCCGGCGAGCAGTAGCGCAGGCCGGCCTCTCGCAGCACGTCGAGACCGCCGGGCCCGAGCAGTCCGCCGGGCGGCCGCAGCCCGGTCGGCTCGATCCCCAGGGCGCGAAAGCCGATCAGGCCCCGCTTCAGATTGTGGGCCTGCTCCTCGGCCGAGAGGTCGCCCCACTGCTCGTGGCGCCAGGCGTGGTAAGCGACCTCGTGCCCGGCGGCGGCGATGCCGGTCAGCGCTTCGGGGTAGCGCTCCGTGTTCAGGCCCTCGACGAAGAAGGTGGCTTTGAGGCCAGCCGCCTCGAGCGCGCCGAGCAGCGCCGGCAGCGCCTCGGTCACGGTGGGGTGGGGGTCGAGCTCGGTATCGGCATCGATCGCGCCCAGCTCGATCTCGGCCGCCTCGCCGAGGTTGTCGAAACTGAGGCTTAGGGCTCCCCGCGCCCCGTCCGGCCAGTTCGGCTCGGCGCTCACGGCTCTCGCAGCGCCGGGCTCCAGCGCTCCGGCTCGAGCCGCGCCTGCTCGCGCGCCCAACGGAAGTGGTGCCGTGCGGAGGCGAGGGATATCGGGAAGCTGAGCAGTCCGGCGAGGGCGAAACGGCGCACCCCTCTCCGGTTGGAGGCGCCAAGGCTGAGGGCGCTGCAGAGGAGCCAGAACCAGAGGACCGAGTTGTAGGCGGGCAGCTGACTCTCGCTCAGGCCCTCGGCCTCGTCGAGCATCGGCAGGGGCCCGTGCAGCGACCAGGGCCAGGCGGCGAAGTGAACGGCGACCCCCGCCACGCCGATGCCGGCGTTGAACGCCGTGAGACGCCGCGCGGTCTCGCCGTCGCGGGTGGCGGCGGCGAGCATCAGCGGGAAGTAGGCGCCCCAGAGCGCTACGGCGCCGCGGCGGCCGAGCTGTGGTTCGAAGACGAGGCCGACTCCGGCCCGGGTCTCGAAGGCATGGTGGGCGAGCAGGCCCAGCATCGCCCCCGCGGCGAGCAGCTTCCTCACGGGCGGGGGCCGATCCGATTCGTCAGCGTTCCGATCCCGTCGATCTCCAGCTCGACGGTCTGGCCGGGGCCTATCCAGCGGTTCAGCTCGAGGCCGCAACAGCCCGGCATCGTTCCGGTCGAGATCAGGTCGCCCGCGTCGAGGCGCTCCCCCGCCGAGGCGTAGGCCAGTATCTCGCCGACGTCGTGGACGGCATTCGCGGTGGAGCCCTCGCACCAAAGCTCGCCGTCGACTCGCACCCGTCCCCTTGCCGCCTGCCAGTCGGGCAGCGCGTCGGGGGTGAGGACGTCGCAACCGAGGGAGGTGGCAAATGTCTTCGCCTTCACCGCCGGGCCGAACATGCCGTGGCGCGCCTCTTCCGCCTGAACCTCGCGCGCGCTCCAGTCGTTGAGCACGAGCCAGCCGCCGACAGCCTCGCGTGCCTGCGCCGGGCTGGCGTCAGCGAGCGGCTTGCTCAGCACGAAGGCCAGCTCCAGCTCGAAGTCGAGGTAGCGGGTGTGGGAGGGCCAGGGCATCTCCTCGCCGTCGGCCAGCATCGCGGTGTGGTTGCCGATGTAGAAGGCGGGGACCTCGTAGAAGCGTGAGTTGGGCTTCAACGGCGGGAAGGTCCGGCGCGTGATTCGCTCGTAGGCGGCGGCGAGCCGATGGATGGGCTTGGGGTAGAAGTTCTCGACGAGGGAGCGGGCGGAGCCCTCGTAGTGAGACTCCCAGAGGCTGAATGCGCGCATCGAGCGTGGCGTGAAGGGAAGCCCGGCGGTGGCGGGGTCGGCCGCGACGCCGGTGTCGTCGGCGACGGCATCCAGCAACGCCCCGATCGCGCCGCGCGCCTCGGCCCCGCCGGCCAGCAGCGCCAGCATGTCGGCGGTCTCAACTCCGCCGCGCTCGCCGGTTCGCGACAGCGATACCCAGCGGCCGCGTACCGGGTCTTCGACGATGACGCCCTCGGGTGTGCTCCGCAGCTTCAGACGAGGCGATTATGGCGGCTCGTAGAATCGGTCGCTGCGCCCGGATTCGCGTGTCCGGGCGTTCTGCCTGCCATGAGCCTCCGCCCCCTCCTTGAGATCGCCGCCGAGAACGAGCGCGTCCACGCGCTGGCCGGCCGCGCGCGCGATGCCGCGAACGGCGGCGAGGCGATCGCCGTTCCCTCCTCGGGGATGCTGCGGCCGCTGCTGCTCGCCACGCTGCTGGAGGACGACCGCGGCCTGGCCGGTCGTCCCGCGCTGCTGGTCGCCGCCGATGACCGCTCGGCCCGCGACCTGGCCGTCGATCTGCGCGCTTACCTCGCGCCCCGGCGCGTTCGCTTCTATCCCTCGCGCGGAACCGGCTACGCCTCCCACATCACTCCGCCGCCCCATCTGGTCGGGTTACGGATCGACGCCCTCGACGCCCTCCGCGGTGAGCGGGATGCCGTCGTCGTGGCGAGCGCGACGGCTCTTGCCGAGGCCGTTCCCGATGCCTCGCTGCGCCCCGCCGGCTTTGCGATCGCCAAGGGCGAGGAGATCGACCTCGGCGGAGTCGCAAAGGACCTGATCGCCGCCGGCTACGAGCGAGTCGAGCAGGTGACCGAGCGCGGCCAGTTCGCCGTGCGGGGAGGCATCCTCGACGTCTTTCCGGCGACCGAGGAGCGGGCAGTGAGGATCGAGCTGTTCGGCGACGAGGTCGAGTCGATGCGCTGGTTCTCGACCTTCACCCAGCGCTCGCTCGACGACGCCGAGCGAGTCGAGCTGGCTCCCGCCGCCGAGCTGGACTCCGAGCACCGCGAGCTGGCGGAGCTGGCCGCGATGGAGGCCGCCGAGGAGGGCAAGGAGCCGCCCAGCCTCGCCGAGGTGCTGCCGCTGGAGGACTTTGGCGCACCGCTGGACCTGGTTCCCGACACTGCCGCCGTGATCCTCGCCGCCACCGAGGAGATCGAGCCCGCCCTGCGCGACCACTGGGAGGACGCGACGACGGCGATGCACGCCGATGACGCCCGCCGGCTCTACGTCGACGTAGCGGCACCGCTTGCCGCCCGTGCCGCAATCTCGCTGACCGGCGCCGGCGAGGACGACTCCGACGCCTTCCGCGCCGCTCGCGCCGAGTCGCCCGCCCGCAACGTCAAAGAGGCGGAGGGCGAGCTGCAGAAGCTGATTCGCTCCGGCTACCGGACCGTCGTCGCCTTTGAGAACCGCGGCGAGGCGGAGCGCACTCGCTACAACCTCGACCGCCTCGACGTCTCCCTGCTCGACGGCGGCCGTCTCTCACCCGACCCTGGCCTCGTCTTCGCCGAGGCGCGGTTGCGCGAGGGCTTCGTCAGCCCCGAGCTGAAACTCGCCGTCTACCCCTTCCGTCGCCTCGTCCACCGGCGCCGCCGCGCCGAGGAGCGCGCCCCCGGTGCCGCCCGCGGGCGCCTCGCCTTCAGCGACCTGCGGGTCGGCGACCACGTCGTCCACGAGGATCACGGGGTCGCCCGCTTTGCCGGCTTCGAGACCCGCGAGGTCGGTGGCGTCACCCGCGATTACCTCTACCTCGAGTACAAGGGCGAGGACCGCGTCTACGTCCCCACCGACCAGCTGGCGAAGCTGAGCCGCTACGTCGGCGCCGGCGGCGATCCGACCCTCTCGGCGCTGGGCGGCAAGCGCTGGCAGAACATGAAGGCGCGGGCGCGCAAGGCGGCGGACGCGCTGGCCGGGGAGCTGCTCAACCTCTACGCGGAGCGCCGCACCCGGCGGGGCCATGCCTTCGGCGCCGACGGCGAGTGGCAAATGGCGATGGAGACTGCCTTCCCCTACCGCGAGACCGCAGACCAGCTGGAGGCGATCGAGGCGGTCAAGGAGGACATGGAGGCTGAGCGTCCGATGGACCGCCTGGTGTGCGGCGACGTCGGCTTCGGCAAGACCGAGGTCGCCCTGCGCGCCGCCGTCAAGGCCGCCTCCGACGGCAAGCAGGTGATGATGCTGGTGCCGACCACGATCCTCGCCCAGCAGCACTTCGGCACCTTCCGCGAGCGACTTGCCGACCTGCCCTTCGTGGTCGAGGGGGTGTCGCGACTGCGCAAGGCCGCCGAGGTGAAGGCGGTGCTGCGCGATTTCGAGGCCGGCAAGGTCGACGTGCTGATCGGGACGCACCGGCTGCTCTCCCGCGACGTCCGCGCCAAGCAGCTGGGCCTGGTCATCGTCGACGAGGAGCAGCGCTTCGGCGTCAAGCAGAAGGAGCTGTTGCGCCAGCTGAAGCTGAAAGTCGACGTGCTCTCGCTCTCGGCGACGCCGATCCCCCGCACCCTGCAGATGAGCCTCGCCGGGTTGCGCGACATCTCGGTGATCGAGACCCCGCCGGAGGGACGTCGCCCTGTCCGCACCTACGTCGGTCCCTACGACGAGGACCTGGTGCGCCGAGCGATCGAGCGGGAGCTGGAGCGAGGGGGCCAGGCCTTCTTCCTCCACAACCGGATCGACTCCCTGCACGAGGTTGCCGAGCGGCTGCGCGGCCTGGTTCCCAAGGCTCGCTTCGCCGAGGCGCACGGGCAGATGGAGGAGTCTGCGCTGGAGACGACGATGCTGGACTTCCTGCGCGGCGGGGCCGACTGCCTGGTGACGACGACGATCATCGAGTCAGGCCTCGACATCCCCTCTGCCAACACGCTGATCGTCGAGCGCGCCGACCAGCTCGGCCTCTCCCAGGCCTACCAGATCCGCGGCCGGGTGGGCCGCTCTCGCGAACGAGCCTTCGCCTACCTGCTCTACCCCTCTCCCGAATCGCTCACCGAGGAAGCGGCGGCCCGTCTCTCCACACTCGCCGACCACACCGAGCTCGGCTCCGGCTTCCGAATCGCGATGCGCGACCTCGACATCCGCGGCGCCGGCAACCTGCTCGGCGACGAGCAGTCCGGCCACGTCGCCGCGGTCGGCTTCGAGCTCTACTGCCAGATGATCGACGAGGCTGTCGGGGTCGGCGCCGGGGAGGACGGAGCGGAGGCGCCGGAGCCGGTCCGCCTCGACGTCCCGGTGGATGCCTACCTGCCCGCCGCCTACATTCCCTTCGAGGCGGCGAAGATCGATGTCCATCGCCGAATCGCCGCCGCCCGTGCGCCCGGAGAGCTGCGGGCGATCCGCGACGAGCTGGACGATCGCTTCGGGCCGCCACCGCCGCAGGCAGAGAACCTGCTGGCGTTGCAGCGCGCCCGAATCGAGCTTGGCCTGGCCGGGGCTCGCAGCATCGAGTTCCGCGGGGGGCGGCTCAGCGTAACCGGGGTGGAGCTCGACTCCGACGGCGCGTCGGTTCTGCGTGAGCAGATGGAGGGGGCCCTGTACGAGTGGCGGGAGAAAACCGCCGGAGTCAGCGTCCCGAACGAGCCCGAGGCCCGACTCGCCGCGGTTCTCGAGATGGCGGACGCTTTAAGAGAGGCTAAGGCTTCTTCGGATATGCTCCCGGCCTCGTGAGTCCCAATCAGAGGAAGAGACCCACGAAGGGCAAGGGGAAGAAAGGGAGTGCCTCGGCGCGCTCTTCCGGTCTCGCGCCGCTTCAGCGCTTTGGCCTGCTGCTCTTCGGCGCCATGCTCGTCCTGCTCTTCGCCGGGTTCGCGATCGCGCAGGGCATCGGCCAGCCCAGCGTCCCGTCCGGCGACGTCGCTCTGGTTGAGGACGTTCCCTCCGACATCGGCCACATCAGCCAGGCCGAGTTTGACCGGGCCTTCCTGCAGACCGCCGCGCGGGGGGGTCTGAAAGTCGCCCCCAAACCCGGCGAGCCTCAGTATCAGGACGTCAAGGACGCCGCGATGGGGGATCTCCTCGACGCGGTCTGGATCCAGGGCGAGGCGGATGAGCTGGGGATCACGGTCACGCAGCGCCAGATCGACGACGAGCTCGTCCAGATCAAGAAACAGAACTTCAAAACCCCGGCCGAGTACGAAAAATTCCTCAAAACCTCCCACTTCACCCAGGAGGACGTGAACGAGCGGGTGAAGCTGCAGCTGCTCAGCACTCAGATCCAGCAGCAGATCACCGAGGGTGTGCCGGAGCCGTCCGACAGCGAGGTCGAGGATTACTACGAGGCGGCGAAGGCGACCCAGTTCACCACACCGGCGATGCCGGCGACCAAGAAACAGAAAGCGCAGCCCGAGAAAGTCCAGCCGCTCGACGATGTGCGCTCCCAGATCGTCTCCCAGCTGACCCAGCAGGCTCAGCAGGACGCCTTCTCGGTCTTCGTCGCCAACTACGGCAGCAAGTGGCAATCTCGCACCTTCTGCGCCTCGGGCTACACAATCGAGCGCTGCTCCAACTTCAAGGGCAGCGGGCACCCGGCCGATGCGCCACCCGCCTGCTACGAGGCCAATCCGAAAGGCGGTCTGCCCGAAGCCTGCCCGGCGCCGATCAAACAACTCGTTCCCGCCCTTCCCGGCACCGTCAGCCTCCTCACTCCGAAAGGCCAGCAGCTGCCCCAGCGGCCCCAGCCGGCGGGCCTGAAAGAGATTCCGACGGCGCCGGCCACCGGCCTGCCCCCCGGGGTCGTTCCCGGCGCCACGCCGTAGCGCGCCGGCCTCAGCGGCTTGCCGTAAACGCGGTGAATAGACTGCCGCACCCGTGAGCGCCATCGCCTCCATCCACGCGCGGCAGATCCTCGACTCGCGCGGCAATCCCACCGTCGAGGTCGAGGTTGCGCTCGAGTCTGGCGCAAAGGGCCTGGCGGCGGTTCCCTCGGGTGCCTCGACTGGGGAATTCGAGGCGGTCGAGCTGCGCGACGGAGGCGATGCCTGGGTCGGCAAGGGGGTCTCACGCGCGGTTGCCAACGTCAACGGTGAGATCGCATCGGCGCTGACCGGCGCCCGCGCCGCTGAGCAGAGCGGCCTCGACGAGACGATGATCGAGCTGGACGGCACCCCGAACAAGGGCCGCCTCGGCGCCAATGCGATCCTCGGCGTCTCCCTGGCCGCCGCCAAGGCTGCCGCAGCGGACTCCGATCAGCCGCTCTACCGCTATCTGGCAGAGCTCTACGGGGGAGGGGAGCCGACCCTGCTGCCGGTGCCGATGATGAACGTCCTCAACGGCGGCGCCCACGCCGACAACTCGGTCGACTTCCAGGAGTTCATGGTGGTGCCGGCTGGTGCGGGCAGCTTCGCCGAGTGCCTGCGAGTCGGGACCGAGGTCTTCCACGCACTGAAGAAGAGCCTCGCCGCCCAGGGCCTCTCGACGGCGGTCGGCGACGAGGGCGGGTTCGCGCCGAACCTCGACTCGAACGAGGCCGCGCTGCAGGCGGTGCTGGCTGGGGTCGAGGCGGCGGGGTATGAGCCCGGCTCCGATGTCTTCATTGCGTTGGACCCCGCCACCAGTGAGGTCTTCGAGGGCGGCGCCTACGTACTGGAGCACGAAGGGCGAACCCTCTCCTCGGAGGAGATGGCCTCCTACTGGGAGGACGCATGCTCGCGCTACCCGATCGTCTCGATCGAGGACGGCATGGATGAGGAGGACTGGGACGGCTGGAAGCTGCTTACCCAGAAGCTGGGGGAGCGGGTGCAACTGGTCGGCGACGACCTCTTCGTCACCAACCCGGAGCGGTTGCGGCGCGGGATCGATCTCGGGGTGGGCAACTCGATCCTCGTCAAGGTCAACCAGATCGGCACCCTTACCGAGACGCTGGAGGCGATCCGCGTCGCTCGCGATGCGGGCTACACGGCGGTCATCTCGCACCGCTCCGGCGAGACCGAGGACACGACGATCGCCGATCTGGCGGTCGCCACCGGAGCGGGCCAGATCAAGACCGGGGCCCCGTCGCGCTCGGATCGCGTCGCCAAGTACAACCGCCTGCTGCGGATCGAAGAGGAGTTGGGCGCCGGAGCTGAGTTCCCGGGCCTGCAGGCGTTCGCCCAGGCGTCCAGGTAGTGCAGGAAAGCGAGGCTCGGCCGCAAAGGACCGGGCATGGCAGCGAGCGCCTACGCGGGAACCCGAGCCGCCCGGCGCCGCCCGGCCCCTCGCAGGCGTCCTGCCGCGCGTCGTGGCGCCAGTCGCATCCATTGGGATCGGGTCGGCCGGATCGCTCTGACCCTGGTCCTCGCTGCGGTTCTCTACTCCTACCTCAACCCGGTCATCGACTTCGTCAAGACCTATACCGCGACGACGGCGGCCAAGGCCAAGCGGCACGAGTTGCAGGCGGAGAACACCCGCCTCCACAACCGGATTCAGTCGGCCGACGACCCGATCGTCGTCACTCGCAAGGCGCGCGGTCAGGGCATGATCGCGCCGGGCGAGACCCCGATCGTCGTCCGCGGCCTACGCTGACCCGTTCCGGAGCCCCCGGTGATTAGCGCCGGCTCCTACATCCTCAGCGCCGCGGCCCTGGCTGCCGTCGCTCTCTCCATCGGCTTCAGCGCCGTTTGCCTGCGCCAACGCTTGCTCTCCACCTGGGAAGGCGCCCCGGCCCGTCTTGTCGAGGCCATCGTCGGCATCGCCCTCCTGATCTGGCTCTCCGAGCTCCTCGGCGTCTTGAATCTCTTCTACGCCTGGACTCTCGTCCTCACATCTCTGGCGCTGGCTGGGGTGCTCGCCTGGCGCCTTCGGGGCAAATCCGCTTCGCCCGCGGGTGGCAGGGGGGGAGGGGGGTCGAGGACGGACCGTGGCCCGCCCGCAGGGCCCCCCTCCCCCCCTGACAGGACCCGCGGCGCAGCGGCTATGTCCCTGATCGCGCTGGGCGTCGTCGCCCTCGTCTTCGCCCACTGGGGCTTGACGACCAAAGACGCCCTCGGCCGCGGCATCTTCAACTTCGACTCCCTCTGGTACCACATGCCCTTCGCGGTGGATATGGTGCAGAGCCATTCGGTCACCGGGCTCCACTACACCGAGACCGTCTTCACGAATTGGTTCTACCCGCAGAACTCGGAGCTTCTGCACGCGGCTGGGATCGCGCTGACGCAACGCGACACCCTGTCGCTTTTCATCAACTTCGGCTTCCTCGGGCTCGCCTTCCTGGCCGCCTGGTGCATCGGCAGGCCCTATGGGCGCGGCCACCTCAGCGTTGTCGCCGCAGCGGTGGTCCTCGAATGCCACACCCTCGTCGTGCGCGAGCCCGGGGCAGCGAAGAACGACCTGATGGCCGCGGCTCTCTTGCTTGCCGCCATTGCGATCCTCGTAAATGCTTGGGTTGCCGACCGTCGCTTCGGAGCCCGAAATTCGGCGGCCGGCGACGAAAAGCAGCAGGTAAGGGGGGAGTTGCCCGTTGGGTGGCCGCTTGCCGTTGCGGGGTTGGCGGTCGGGCTGGCCGCGGGAACCAAGTTCACCGTGATGGCGATGGCTGCGGCGTTGAGCCTCACGGTGATCGTGCTGGCGCCCGTCGGGAAGCGGTGGGCGGCCGCGGCTTGTTGGTTCCTGCCGGCCCTGGCGGGCGGCGGCTTCTGGTACCTGCGCAACCTGGTCGTCGTCGGCAACCCACTGCCCCAGGTGGAGAAGCTGGGGCCGATCGCACTGCCCCATCCCGAGCGCCTGCAGACCGCCCGCCCCGACTTCTCCGTTGCCCACTACGCGACTGACACGGCCGTCTGGCGCGATTACTTCGGGCCGGGTCTGGACCACGCCTTCGGGGCCCTCTGGCCGCTGGTGATCGGCGGCGCGATCCTCGGCGCGATGCTCGCCATCTTCCGCTCCTCCAGCCGCACTCCTGGTGAAACGCAAAAAGCAGCAAATAGATGGTCTTTGCGTTGCACCGGGGACCGGGTGGTGCGCTGGATGGGCGGAGTGGCGCTGTTCGGCATGGTCGCCTACCTCTTCACTCCGCTCAGCGCCGCCGGCGCCGAGGGGGCGCCGGTCGCCTTTGCGATCAATCTCCGCTTCGCCATCCCCGCCATGCTCATCGGCCTCACTCTGCTTCCCCTTGCCTCGATTTTTGACGACCGCGACCCCGCAACGGCGACGAAGTCGGCTTTTGCCCCGCTCCCGTGGGGTCAAAGTGGACAGCGGCTTCTGCTGGGTCTCCTGCTGGTGGTACTCGTCTTCACCGATCGGCCCGATGCCGTGCTGCGGGATCCAGACCGGGTCTTCGCTGTCTTGCTAGCGGTTTTTCTTGTCCTGATCCCTGCAGGCTTGATCTACGCGCGCAGGCGCGGCGCCTCACTCGCGGCTGTTTCGGCCGGCTTTGCAGCGCTCGCCCTGGCGATCCTCGCAATCGGCTATCCCGTGCAGCGCAACTACCTTCGCGACCGCTTCGCAAACCAGGACCCCGAGACGAGCATCCCCGGCATGCACCTCGACTCCGCCTACCGCTGGGCACGCGGCCTCTCCGGCGCGCGCATCGGCCTCGTCGGCACCTCCGCAGGCTTCCTCGAATACGGCTTCTACGGGACCGACCTCTCCAACGAGGTCCGTTACCTCGGCGCCAAGGGTCCGCATGGCGCCTTCAACGCGATCCCCCACTGCCACTCCTTCCGTGCCGCCGTCAACGCAGCCGACCTCGACTACCTGGTCACCGCCCCCTTCCTCAACTTCATCCACGCCGACGAACCGATCCCCTCGCCCGAGTCAGTATGGCTCCGCGGGGAGCCGGCGGTAACGCCGATCGATCGCAGTGGCCCAGTGATCGTCTGGCGCCTGCGGGGCCGCCTCGACCCGTCGGCCTGCGGCCCGGCCAACGCTCCCCTTCGCCACGTTCCGAACGCCCCGTCCAGCTAACCTCGGCTCGGTGAGCTATCCGGTCGAGAACGCCCTCTTCCAGTGGGAAGAGGGATGGCGAACATTGCAGGGGTTGAGCGACCCTCGCACTCGTCGCCTGGCCGACCGTGTCGTCGACGCCGTGCGCGAGGAGCTGCGACGGCGGATAGGGCCAACCTTCACCGCGGCCGAGTTGGCCGACCTCTACGGGCGCGGCACGGACTGGTGCCAGCAGGTGGCTCTCGACGTCGCTCCCGGGGTCGAGACAGACCCGCAGTCGCTCGCCGATGCGGCCTTCTGGATATACCTGCGCGGTGCTCGCGACTTTGCCGGCGGCCGCCGGTTACTCGTCTGAGTCGTCGTCGCCGGAGGGGCCTGGTGGCGGACCCGGGCGGCGGATCACGATCTGATCGGGATCGATGCGGACCGTGACCTCGTGCTTGCCGGCCCAGTGCTGAGCGTAGATCGGGTTGTCTTTGATCGTCGGGTCCAGCCACAGTCCATAGCCGTCCCGCTCGCCATGGTCGAAGGTCGCCTCGTACTCGGGGCGTTTCCGGCCGCGTCCGCCGCGCCGCCCCCGGCGTCGCCTGCGACGGGCCTGGCTTTTGCCGTCGCCCTCCTGCTCCCCGCGTTCCTCGCGGTCACCTTGGCCACCACGGCTCTCTCGGCGTTGCCGCTGCCGGCCTTCTTGACGCCCTCTGCCGGCACGCTCGGCGCCATTTCCCTCGACCTCATCTTCGCCTTCATCTTCAGAGGGGGCCTCAGCCTCCGCTTCCTCCTCCTCTTCGACTTCCTCTTCCTCCTCCTCGGCGGTAGCCGCCTCGATCTCGGCCTCGATCTCGTCGCGGAGGTCGATCTCGCCGGAGGTGTCCTCCTCGTCGGCGGTGAGGTCGTGTTGGCTGCGGAACTCGCGCAGCTCAGCGGCGCTGACCTCCAGTTGGTGGGCGATCCAGGCGTCGGTGCGGCCCTGGCGCACCCAGGCGCGGATCTGGTTCAGCTGTGGCTTCAGAGAGCGTCGTGCCATCGGCGGGCGAGTCTATTCAACGGAGGCGTTCGGCTGCCCGCTCAGGCCATCAGGAAGGCGAGGGCCTCGAACATCGAAACCACCACCACGATGACCGTGACGGTCAGGCAGACGGCGAGAATGCTGAACCGCACTTTGCCATCCTGCTCCGTGCGGTCGATGCGGCGGGCCCGCGAGCGGTTCGCGGCGCGGCGCCGCAGCTGCTCGCGACGACGGCGTTCGAGTGCCGTCTCCTGCTCGAAGGCGGACTCGAACTGGGAGATGCTCTGGCGCATTCGCATAGTTCGGGGCCCGAAGGCCGGGCGGACCGTACCAAAGCAGGACGAGGCGATGTCGTGGGCAAATGTGCGGAACCGCACGACATGATCGACTGCGGATCAGTTTCCACAAGCGCCCCAAAGACCCCGGCCGGCACGCGCGGCTCGCAACTCCAGCCGGTGGAAGAGGGGCGCGAAGTGGTCGTTCGGCGGAATCGTCAGCGAGCGCGCCAGTCCACGCCGGATCAGCATCGCGTTGACGAACCGTCGGCCCAGATGCACGTAGGCGAGCAGCCTGCCGTAGACGTCGCGCCGCTCGACTCCGAAGACCAGCCGCACTCTCCTTCCCTCGACCAGGCGGTGGTTGAAGCGCGAGGCCCGCGGGCCGAAGCACTGCACCGGCGCGTCGGGCTTCACCGTCTCGGGCGTGTCGATGCCGATGTAGCGGACGTCTTCCGTCTCGTCTCCGATCCGCGCCTCGATCGTGTCGCCGTCCACCGCCCGCAGGACGAAAGCGACGGCGCTCGCCGGCTCGTCACGCTCGCTGCGGAGCAGCTTGCCGAAATCGGGCCGAGCGATGACGAGCGCGGCCAGCACGAGCAGCACGATGCTGCCGGCTTGACCGCGGATCCAGACGCCTCGCCTCATCCAGGCTTAAGCCGAGAGACGCACGAGTTCTTCCCCGTCCTTCCGGGTGTAACGCGTTTGACAGGTAATAGCTGTCAAACGCGTTACACCCGGCGGCTCACGGAGTGCGGCGCACGCTGGAGAGCAGCGTCTCCTTGATCTGGCCGATGATCTCCAGCGCGTCGTTCCACTCGCGCTGCCAGACGTTGCGGCCGAAGATCACCCCGGAGCCGCCCGCCTCCATCACGTCGCGGGTGTTTTGCAGGACGGTCTCGTCATCGACCTTGGAGCCGCCGGAGAGCACGACGAGCGAGCGTCCGGCCGACTCCACGCACTGGCGGATCGCCTCCTCCTGGCTGACCTCCATCTCGTTGTATGGAGCCGGGGCGGCCTTGTCCTTGGCGGGATCGATCTTTGGCATGTTGAGCTTGACCACGTCGGCACCCATCTCCATCGCCATCCGTGCCGCGTAGTCGATCGCGTAGAAGGAGCCGGCGCCGCCCTTGGCGTCGATCGCCTCGCCACGTGGGTAGGACCAGACGATCAGCGGCATCCCGTAGCGGTCGCAGTCCTGGCGCACGCTGCGCAGTTGGGCGAGGTCCTCGTCCTGGCGCGGCGACCCCACGTACAGCGTGTAGCCGACCGCGTCGGCGCCCAGCCGCACCGCGTCCTCGACGCCGGCGTTGCAGGTCGAGAGGGCCTTTGCGGAGGAGGGGATGTCGGTCTTGCCGTTGACCTTGAGGATCAGCGGCACCCGGCCGGCATAGTCGGGGTAGTACTTCTCTGCCATCCCGATCTGACAGGCCAGCGCCGAGTAGCCGGCCTCGGCTGCGAGCCGGAACTGGTAGTCGGGGTCCTTGGAGTCCGGGTTGGGGAAGAAGTCGCGCGGACCGTGCTCGATTCCCTGGTCGATCGGCAACAGCATCAGCGTCCCGCTGCCGGGGCCGAACTCGAACAGCAGCCGGTGCAGCCGGGCACGTTTGCCCGGGGGCAGGGTCGCCAGCAGGGACTTCTGCTCGGTCAGGCTCTTCACTTCCACGCGGTTTCCTCCTCGAAGACGGGTGCGTCCGCAGTATGCCACCGGCGCGAGGTTTCCGGCGGCGGGGAGCGGGGGTTATCCTCGACAAACCGTGAGTGAGACAGAGCTCAGCGTAATCTGCAAGAACTGCGGCTCTGAGGTCAGCCCCTACGTCACCGAGTGCCCCTACTGCGGGGCTCGGCTGCGCAAGCGGGCGCCGAAGCTGGAGCGCCGCGGCGACTCCTTCGAGGCGAAGCTCTCCAGGCGCGTCAAGCGCCCGCGCTTCACTCGCCTGCGCGCTCGGGGTGAGGCAGGCGCCGGGCGGCCTTACGCGACCCTGGCTGCGATTCTCGGCTCCGCCGCGCTGCTGATCGTGCAGAAGGCGAGCGGCGACCCGCTCTCCACCTTCGGCGGTCTGGTCGTGCCGTTCGCCGGCGATTGGTGGCGCCTGCTCACCGCCCCCTTCGCCTATGTCGACGTCGGTTATCTGTTCGTCGTCTCCGTCGCACTGGCGATTTTCGCGATTCCCCTCGAGCGGCGCCTCGGCAGCCTCCCCACCGGCCTGTTGCTGCTCGCCTGCGGTGCCCTGGGGATGCTGGTCGCCGGAGGCATCGCCGACTCCCGCGGGGACATCGCGGTGATCGCCGGCGGCAACGGGATGGCGCTCGGCGCCGTCGCCGCATGGTTCACGGTCCGCCGTGCCGAAGCGCACGGCGCGATCGACGACGACTTCGACGCGGTCGGGGTGGCGGTCGCCGCCGCGGTCCTGCTCGCCCTGCCGATCTTCGATTCCACCGCCGACGTCTTCGCCGGCTTGGTCGGCGGCGCCGTCGGCGCCCTGGCCGGCCTCGCGGCGGCCACTCTGCGCCCCAATCACTGACCAGAACAAGGAGAGACCGACAGATGGAGATCCGCTTCCACGGCCACTCGTGCTTCGAGCTGAGCGACGGCGACACCCGCCTCCTCCTCGACCCCTTCCTCAAGCCCAACAACCCGGTTGCCGTTGCGAGCGCCGAGGAGATCGACGCCACGCACATCGCTATCTCCCATGGCCACGTCGATCACATGGCAGACGCCGTGCCGCTCGCGACTCGCACCGGCGCCGAGTGCGTGGCGATCGTCGAGATCGCCAATTGGCTGGGTGAGCAGGGGGTGGACAACGTCCACGATCCCAACCTCGGCGGCACCATCGAGTTCGACTGGGGCTGGGTGAAGCTAGTCCCCGCCTGGCATACGAGCACGATCGCAGGCTCCGCTGAGGCTCCCTACAGTCCCACCCCCGGCACCGTCACCGGCACGCCCGCCGGCCTAGTCATCTCGATCGGCGGCGTCACTGTCTACCACGCGGGCGATACCTGCCTGTTTGGCGACATGAGGCTGATCGCCGAGCGCAACCCGATCGACGTCGCGATGTTGCCGATCGGCGGCCATTACACGATGGATCGCCACGACGCGGTCGCCGCTGTCGAGATGATCGGCGCCGGGACTGTGATCCCGATGCACCACGGGACCTTCCCCCCGATCGAGACCGACGCCGAGGCCTTCAAAGCGGAGGTGGAGTCGAAGACTCCTTCCAGCGTGGTCATTCTGACCCCGGGAGATACGCATGCCATCTGAAGCGACCAAGACCCAGTCGAGGACCGCGCGCGAGGACTTCCAGGCCACCGCCGATCCCGCCCTGATCGAGGCCGCGGACACCACCGCGGACATCAAGCTCCTGAGCTATGCGGACCTGTACATGCTCTGGGAGCGCCAGCAATGGCAGACCCAGGAGCTGGACTTCAGCCGCGACCGCGAGGATTGGCACGAGCGGATAAGCGAAGAGGAGCGCTTCCAGCGCATGTACGGGCTCTCCTCCTTCTTCATCGGCGAGCAGAAGGTGGCCGAGGAGCTGGGGCCGATCATGCGCGCCGCCCCGACCGAGGACCAGAAAATCTTCCTCTGCACGCAGATCGCCGACGAGGCGCGCCACGTGCGCTTCTTCGAGCGCTTCTATCGCGAGGTGGGGGTCCTGGAGTCAGACGACCTCTCCGAGATGCTGGCGCAGACCTCAGAGCATCTGAACGAGAACTTCGGTCGCCTCTTCGACGAGATGCTGAAAAAGCGGACCGATCGCCTCTCCTCCGAGCCCGAGGATGCCGAGGCGCTTGTCGAGGCGATCACGCTCTACCACATGGTGATCGAGGGGATGCTGGCCTTAACCGGGCAGCACTTCATCATGGACTACAACGAGGAGCAGGGAACGCTGCCGGCCTTCGTCGAGGGCTTCGCCAACGTCGCTCGCGACGAGCACCGCCACGTCGCCTTCGGCTCGGTTTTCCTGCGCGAGAAGGCTCGTGAGGATGAACGCTACAAGAAGGCTATAAAGCGCACGCTGGAGGAGGCATTGCCTGTCGCCGACGGGGTTCTCTCTCCCCCCTGGGCGCCCGAGGACGAAGACGTGGAGCTGTTCGGCTACTCGCTCGCCGACACGCGCCAGTTCGCGGCGACATGCCTGATGCGCCGCCTCAAGGTCATCGGCCTTCAGTAGGGCCGCGAGGGCTAACTGCCGGCTGAGGCCGTGTCGTCTTCGGGCGGCGGCGGAGTGGTCGCCTGCGGATCGGAGGGGGTATCCGAGGGAGTCGGGGAGGGCGACTCATCGGAGGCTGGGGGAGTCGATGGAGGCGGAGTGTCGGTGCCGGAGGACGGGGCGGAGGCATCGGAGGCGGGCGGGGAGCCTCCCGAGTCCGAGCTGCCGACAGTGACGACGACGGTGGTGGTCCCGCTCGTCGGATGAGCACCGGCTTTGGGGCTGCTGCTGCCCAGTGAGCCGCTCGCCGGGGCCGTTGCCGCCTTGTCGAGGTCATCGGCGGGCGCATTGCCATTGTCCGCACCTGCCTCCGCGGTGGTGGAGCCGTCGTCGGGGGACGGGGAAGTGGACGCCTGCTCGGTCGGCGCCGGATCGGGTGCGGCTGTCGGCTCGATCGGCACCGGCATCGCCACCGGCGTGGGTGTCGGTAGGGATGCATGGGCGGCAGTCGCCGCAGGGCCTTTGTGGTGCCTTACCCGTGCCACCTTGGCGCTAGGGCTGCCGGTGGTCGGCACGACCTGCTGTTTCACCTCGACCGCGCCGGCGGTGAGCACTGCAGCCGTTACGACTCCGGCGACCGCCTTTGTCCCGATCGCCGCGCCGACCGCTCCGCCGGCGCCGCTGCCGCCGAGGGCGGCGCTGCCGACGCCGACTGCGCTGGCCGCTCCGGCACCGGCTGCTCCCGCGCTTGCCCCTGCGCCGGCCGCGCCCGCGCCGGTTCCGGCGGCCCCTGCGCCGCCGCCCGCGCCCGCGCCACCAAGGCCCAGCTTGGAGACGATGAAGGCTTTCAGCGCCAGCAGCGGCCCAACCGGATAGAGGGCCGCGAGCGCCTTCTCGTTGGAGCGCACCTGCGAACGGAAGTCGGTGCACTCCTCGCACTCGCGCACATGGCGCCGCACCGGGCCGGAGACCTTGCGCAGCCCCTCGGCCGCCTCGGCCAGCTCCAGTCGCACGTCGCCGCAGGTCAGCAGCCGTGACTGGCTCGCCTCCGCGAGGGAGATCCGCGCCCGCACCAGCAGCGACTTGACAGACGGCACGCTGGTGTCCATCGCCTGGGCGATCTCCTCGTAGGAGAGCGCGTCCATCTCCCGCAGCAGCAGCGCTGAGCGCTGGGTCTCGGGAAGCTTGCTGACGTCGGCCAGGAGCTGGCGAAACTCCTCGCGGTTGTGGACCTTTTCTGCCGTCGACGCCGCCTCGACCGCTGGAACCATGTCCATCGACTCCTGCGAGTCGGCGGTCGGCTTACGCAGATGGTTGAGGCAGCGGTTGCGGGCGATCCTGTACAGCCACGGGCGCAGGTTGATCTCCCGCTCGTCGGCCAGCATCGCTTTGTAGGCGTTTACAAAGACCTCTTGCAGGACGTCCTCCGCGTCCTCCGTGGAGCCGAGCATCTGGCGGCAGAATCCGAGCAGACGGCCCTGGTAGCGGTCGACGATGGTCTCGAAGGCGGCGGGGTTGCCATTGCGGGCCATCGCGATCAACCGATCGTCGCCCTGAAGCTTGAGCAGAGGAGAGCGCCGGGCTAGCAGTCCGCGTTGACTGGCAGTTGTAAGAGCGGATGCCTCCAAGCTGAATCTCCCAGGGAAGGCGTTTGTATCTTCTGTTCCTTATCTGGAGACACCGTAGCAACGCTCTAGTTGCGGTCCTACAGCATTTATTGGGTTTTTATGTATCGGGCCTGATAGCGCCCGCGGGGAGGGGGGAATGCCCGGGGCGGGACTCGAACCCGCAAGCCCCCGAAGGGGCAGCGCATTTTAAGTGCGCCGCTTTTGCCAGTTTCGCCACCCGGGCACAGTCGATGGTAATCGGGCTCATATACGCTCGTTGCGATGGCGATCGAAGCACAGGAGACAACTGCCGTGCACGGCGGGCGCTTGGTGGCGAAGACGATGGCCTCGCGCGGCGTCGAGCACCTCTTCACGCTTTCCGGGGGACACCTGTTCTCCATATACGACGGCTGCAAGGAGGAGGGGATCGGGCTCATCGATGTCCGCCACGAGCAGACCGCCGCCTTTGCCGCCGAGGGATTCGCGAAGGCGACGCGCCGGGTTGGCGTCGCGGCGCTCACCGCCGGTCCGGGCGTGACCAACGGAGTCAGCGCCATCGCCGGGGCGCAGGCCAACTGCTCGCCGCTGTGCGTCCTGGGCGGGCGGGCGCCGGAGCTGCGCTGGGGTTCGGGCTCACTGCAGGAGATCGACCACCTGCCCTTCATCTCGCCCCTGGTCAAGTCGGCGGAGACGGTGAAGGAGCCGGGGCAGATCGCGGCGAGCACCGCTGCGGCGCTCGACCTGGCGCTTGCGGCGCCCAGTGGACCGACCTTCGTCGACTACCCGCTGGACGTTGTCTTCACCGAGGCCGAGGTATCGATCCCGGAAGCACCCGCGGCGCCCGCGGGGGAGCCGCCCGCCGGTGTCGAGGAGGCGGCGGCGTTGCTCGCCGCTGCCGAGCGCCCCGCGATCATGGCCGGCACCGGCCTCTACTGGGGCCACGGCGAGCGGGAGCTGCAAGCGCTGGCCGAGGCGCTCGGGATCCCCGTCTTCCTAAACGGCCTCGGTCGGGGCTGCCTTGCCGCCGATCACGAGCTTGTCTTCAGCCGCGCGCGCGGCGCGGCGCTGAAGGGCGCCGATGTCGCGCTCGTCGTCGGCGTGCCGATGGATTTCCGGCTCGGCTTCGGCGGCAGCTTCGGCGAGGAGACGAAGATAGTTCGCCTCGACGTCGCCCCCAACGCGCTCAGCGCCAACCGGGCTCCCGAGCTAGATCTGGTCGGCGACGTCGCCGCCGGTCTGGCGGCGATCCGCGAGTCCGCCGGGGGAGGCGAGCCTCGCACCGCGGCTTGGCTCGGCGAGCTGTGCGGCATCGAGCGGGAAAAGCGCGCCGCGGAGCAGGAGGAGTTGAACGACCCCCGCTCGCCGCTGCACCCCGTCCGTATATATAGAGAGCTGGGGGAGGTGCTCGACCGCAACGCGGTCGTCGTCGGCGACGGCGGCGACTTCGTCTCATATGCGGGCCGCTTCATCGACACCTACGAGCCGGGTTGCTGGATGGATCCGGGGCCCTTCGGCTGCCTGGGGGCCGGGCCCGGCCAGGCGATCGGCGCCAAGATCGCCCACCCAGATCGCCAAGTCTGCCTCCTGCTCGGCGACGGCGCCTTCGGCTTCGCCGGCGTGGAGTTCGACACGATGGCTCGCCATGGCCTCGGTGTGGTGGGAGTGATGGGCAACAACGGCATCTGGGCGCTCGAGCATCACCCGATGAAGTTCCTCTACGGCTATTCGGTCGCGGCTGAGTTGCGGCCCGAGACGCGCTATGACCAGATGGTCGAAGCGCTTGGCTGCGACGGCATCCTGGTTAGCGAGCCGGAGGAGCTGCGCCCGGCACTGGAACGGGCCTTCGAGTCGGGTCGTCCGACTCTGGTCAACGTCCTCACCGATCCCAAGGTCGTCTACCCCCGCAAATCGAACCTGGCCTAGAACCTAGGCCTAAAAGAATCGGCCGCCCGGTTAGGGGCGGCCGATTCAAAGTGGTCCCTCAGGACGGGCAGGGGTACGTCTTCAGGGACCATGGGTATTCGGTGGGCTCAGACGGCGGGAGGCGCCATGATGCGGCAATCGCCTAAGCCCTATTCCCGGTTCCGGTAGGAGTCTGTTCCCCCCCTTTCCCGGTGATGCGAGTATGCGCTCGTCTGTCCGCTCTGTCCAGCCGAGCCGTTGGTAGCTCAGCATAAGTTGGTAGGGTCAATCTACCTACTTCTATGGGTAGGGGACGACGATTAACCCTTCTGTACTGGCAGTACTACTCTCGATATCCATTCAGTACTCAGCGGATACACCATGTTCATGATCCGTAGTTTTCCGCATTCTCAAGCGGTGGAGGAAGCGGCGGCGATTGCGGCTCCGTAGAGGATGTCGTGCTCGGAGACGACGATTTGCTCCAGGTCCAGTGCTCGCATGGCCTCGATCAGGATCACTACGCCTGCGGGGATAGTCGATGCCCGATCGGGGTGCAGGCCCGGGACGGCCGCCCGCTCGGAGAGGGGCAGGGAGGCTAGTTGCGAGAGCATGCGCTGGATCGCGGTCAACGAGAGCACATGACCGTGGACTCGCTTGGGGTCGTATGGCTCGAGCCCCATCTCCACCGAGGCCAGCGAAGTCGGAGTGCCGGCTACGGCTACTCCGTTCTCAACTCCGCCGCGCGAGCCTTTCTCCAGCGCCTCGCCAATCAGCCCCCGCACGTCGGCGGCAAGTTCTTCCAGTTCGGCTGCGGTGGGCGGGTCGGAGGAGATATGCCGCTCGCTGTGACGGACCACCCCCGCTTGGAGCGAGGCGTGGAAGGAGATCTCCGCGCCGGCGCCAATCACCAGCTCGGTTGAGCCGCCGCCGATGTCGATCACCGCTGTGGGCACGGTCGGAGGCCTTTCGGAAGTGGCGCCCGTGTATGTCAGCCGCGCTTCCTCCTCGCCGTCGAGGACGCGGGCCGAAAGGGCAAAACGCTCCCGCAGCTCGGCGATGAAGGCGCTGCCGTTGGCGGCGTCGCGTACGGCGCTGGTCGCAATTGCCTCGACCGTGTTCGCGCCCGCCTCTTTATATAGAGCGACGTAGTCGGCGATCGCCTCGCAGGCGGCCTCGATCGCCTCAACCGCCAGACGCCCGGTCAGGTCGACCCCGCGCCCCAGCCGCGTCACCCGGCTTTGCCGCTCGACCTCGCTGACCCGCCCCCCGGCGACATCGGCGATCAGCAACCGGGTCGAGTTGCTGCCGATGTCGACCACCGCGACCCTGTGGGCATCCCCTGGCATGAGGAGCGGCACTCTAAGGAAACTCACCCGGCAAGCGACTTTGCGCCCCTGCCCACCCTCGGCCACTCACGTCCCCATTGCTAGGATGCGCAGACCGCCGCGGGGTGGAGCAGCCAGGTAGCTCGTCGGGCTCATAACCCGAAGGTCGCGGGTTCGAATCCCGCCCCCGCTATAAAACGAAAGCCCCGCTATGGCGGGTTTTCGTCTGGTTAGGGTGCCGAGTGCCAGGCCGTGCGCCCGTCATAAAAGGGGAAGAGTGGTGCATACGGTGCCCAGGGAGCCACGGGGCCGGACTGCTCTGGGGCCGGGAACTTACCTACCTGTTCGTGAGAGGGCGAGAGCTGGGCGACTTTGGTGCCTGATCGAGCTAGCTCGATCAACCCGATGACGAATCACGGTCTCCGTGAAACCTGGCTCGCTCAGTTTGCGGTTGTGGTGCGCCATCGTTTCAGGCGAGCGCGATTCCCAGCTTCGTGTACACCTTGTGCCATTATGTGTACCCTAGGTCCATGACTGAGCGGAATCGCCGCATCAACGTCACCCTTAAGCTGGACTACGCGCGCAAGCTGGCGAGCCTGGCGGAGCGCACGCATGTTCAGGAGGGCACGTTGGCGCGATCGCTTCTCTCCAGCGCGCTGGACGAAGCCGATCCGGATGCCTCACGGATCACTGAAATTCTCGACGGGATCCCCGGGGCCTGGGACCGGGCGCAGGAGTCGATCGAGCAGGCTCGGCGCGGCGAGACGGTGCCGCTCTCTGAGCTGTAGTCGATGCCGGCGATCGAGGTCACGCGCCTAGCGCGCGACGAGCTTCGCGAGCTGATTGAGACTCGCCAACTTCCGGCCGACACGCGGGAGCGCGTTTCGCGTTCGCTGCTCACCCTGGAGGAGTTCCCGCGCGTCGGCAAGCAGCTCTCCGGTGTCTGGCGGGATTGCCGAGCGCTGATCGGTCCGTGGGGCTGGCTGATCGTCGTCTATACGTACATCGAGGCCGAGGATCGGGTTGTCATCATCGCGTTCCACGATGCGCGGACATCCGAGGCGGCAACAGCTCGCCTCTAACCCGCTTCGTTCTTGGCACTTTACATCGACCTATTTATGGTGCGGGGCCGCGTGTTCACGGTGCCAAAAAGTCAGATTTCATTCGCCGTCGTGGCTTGGCTCGCCGCGTCGCTGCTCTCGCTCTCATCCGTGGCCGGCGCCGCCGTGCCCGGGCACGAACGTGCCTGGGAGCTCGTGACGTCCGGCGATACAAATGGCGTGCTCCTGGCGGGGGGGCGCGGCTGGGCCCCCGATGGCGACCGGGTCGCATTCGCGACCTTCGGCACGCTGCCGGGCGCCCCGGCCGGTGACCTGCTCCAGAACGCGATAGCGACGCGTACTCCGCAGGGTTGGAGCACGGCCCCCGTGGGGAATGCCTACAGCGCGCCCGGCGCCAACTTGCTTCCTTATCCGACGCTGCTTGCAATGAGCTCTGATTTGTCCACCTGGGACTGGGTGAGTCTCTACCCCCTGCTGCCCGGCGCGCCATCCGATCCTACGCTCGCCATCTATCGCCAGCCGCTCGACGGGACGCTTACGCTGTTGGGCAGCGCCGGCGAGGAGTCCGACGGGTTCACCTTCATGGATGCCTCCGCGGACCTGGAGCATGCAGCTTTCCAGACGCAGGCTCACCTGCTTCCCGCCGACGCCGGTCGCACCCAGGGCAGTGCCGCCTACGAGTACGCGGGGTCCGCCCTTCGCCTCGTGGGCGTGGACGACACCGGCCTACCGCTCTCCTCGTGCGGGTCGGTGATCGGCAACGGGAATGCCGATCCTTTGCGAACGGCGAACGCCGTGTCCCGCGACGGCAGGCGCATCTTCTTCTCGGCGCCACCTGCCTGTGGCCAGCCGAACCGCGTATACGTGCGCGAGGACGGCGCACATACGATCGAAGTCTCCGCCTCAAGCTGTGACCGATTGGACTGCAACGCGCCGCAGGCGGTGACTTTCGTGGGGGCCACCCCCGATGGCTCGCAAGCCCTGCTCGTTACCGGCCAGCAGCTGACCGACGACGACACGGACGCGGACTTGGACCTCTACCGCCGCGACCTCCCGGGCGGCGCGCTGACCCGTCTCTCCGCAGGACCCCCGGGTGTGACAGCCAACGTGAACGTGCCGGTCGTGCGAGCGTCCGACGACGGCGAGCGGGTCTACTTCGCAGCCACCGGTGAGCTTGTGCCAGGCAGCGGGGTGGCAGGTCAGCGCAACCTGTACCTGAACGATCACGGCACCCTGCACTTCATCGCTACCGCCGGCGACATCGATCTCAGCAGGTCCGAGATCACCCCCGGCGGCGGCTCGTTCGTGTTCACGACCGCGAGCGCTCTGCTGCCGAGCGATCTCGACTCGAAAACCGACGTCTACCGCTACGACGCGGCGAGCGACACGCTCGCCCAGGTGTCCCTGGGTGTCGACGGGCGCGGCAATGAGCCGCTCAACGCCAACTTCGACTCGGAGACGTTCTTTGGGGGTCTGGTGGCGCTTCCCAACGAGCTGAAGCGGTATCTGAGCGACGATGGGCGGGTGTTTTTCGTGACCTCCGAGGCGCTCCTGCCGGAGGATCACAATCAGACGGTCGACGTCTACGAGCGCGCGGGCGGGACACTCGGGTTGGTCACTTCCGGCATGGGCGAGACGATCTCGTATATGGGGGTGAGCGCCGACGGTCGCAGCGCCTTCTTCAACACCTATGAGAGCCTCATCCCCGCCGACCGAGACGACGGGGACGACGATGTCTACGTCGCGCGACTCGGCGGAGGCTTCCCCGAGCCCGCGCCGCCGCCGCCGGCATGCACGGGAGACGCGTGCCAGGGACCGCCGATCAGTGGCGTCGATCGCCCCTCGCCCGACACTCTCACGAATGCAGGCGGCGATCCACAGGGGGCGCCGTTCGGGCTCCGCCCGCTGTCGGCGCGAGCGCGCCAGAGACTCGCGGCGACCGGGCGGACTCGGCTGCTCGTGGACGTGCCGGCTGCCGGCCACCTGTCGCTGGTCGCTCGCGCCCGCACCGCCCCTCCGGGGAAGGCCGAGGGACTCACCGTCGTCGGCCGCGCCGACGTGACGGTGCGCCTCCCCGGTGTGGTGCGTCTGCCGCTTCGTCTCTCTCCCGCCGCTGTGGGCATCTTGGATGCGCGGGGATCGTTGTTGCTGACGCTCTCCGTCCGCCACTCGATGCTCGGCGCCGCGTCACCATCCCGGGTCCGGCTGATCATGAAGGCGACACGCCCGCATGGGAGAAGGATCCGATGAGGGCGTTGGCGGCGGGCCTCGCGACGATGGCGGTGCTCGTCGCTGCCATGGCTCCGCAGGCGGCGCGTGCCGAGTTCGCTCTCGTGCCTGGGAGCTTCGACGTCTCTGCGGTCGATGGAGGAGGCCAACCCGAGCTCCGAGCCGGCGCGCATCCGGATCGGCTCTTGACCACCTTTGAGTTCCTCAACGACGGGGGCGGGGATGACGGCAACGTCAAGGATCTGGTCTTGGATTTCTCGCCGGGCCTCATCGGTGACCCGACTGCCGTGCCGACTTGCCCACGTTCGGCGCTCTTTACCTCTGCCTGTCCGGAGGAGTCTCAGGTCGGCGTGGCGCGCCTCACGTTTGCCCTCTTCGGAGCCCAAGATATCCCCCTCTATAACCTCGCCCCGCAAGAGAATGAGGTGGCCGAGTTCGCTGGAATGTTCATCTTTGCCCCGATTCGGCTCTTCAGCACTGTGCGTGCGGATGGTGATTTCGGAACGCGGATTGAGCTGCGTGACATCAACCAGAACCTGCCTCTATTCGCATCAGACGTCGAGCTCTGGGGCGTGCCTGCCGATCACCAGACCGGCACGGCGATCCCTCGCCGGCCCTTCCTGACGAACGCGACGCGGTGTGGGGAGCCGCCGACGACCACGATCCGGGCGCGTTCATGGCAGCAGCGGGAAAACTGGATCAGCGCGACGAGTGCGCCCCCCGGGCCCTTGACCGGGTGCGAGGACCCGCCGTTCGATCCCGGCTTCGGCTTGACCCTCGATAGTCCGGATGCGGACTCGCCGACGGGCGCGCTCATCGAGCTGACGGTCCCGCAAAACGACGACGCCGACGCGCGCGCGACATCCCACCTGAGGGAAGTCGCGATCACCCTTCCCGAAGGAATGTCGCTCTCGCCGTCCGTTGCGGAGGGTTTGACGGCCTGCGACGAAGATCAGCTCGGTATCGGGAGCACCCGCGCTCCGGCCTGCCCGGAGTCGTCGAAGATCGGCAGCATCGAGGTCGTGAGCCCGATACTCGCCAACCCGTTGGAGGGTGATGCCTTCTTCGGACGCCAGACGGGGGAGGGCAGATTCCAGCTGTTGCTGGCGATTCCCGGTCCGGGCTTCTGGATGAAGTTGCTCGGCTCGATTCAGGCGGATCCCCAGACCGGGCAGGTCACGGCGGTGCTCAGGGACCTCCCCCAATTCCCGCTGGCCCGAATCGGGCTGCGTTTCAAGGGCGGGCCACGGGCGCCACTCACCACGCCGCCGAGCTGTGGAATCGGTGCCGCCAGAGCCCAGCTGACTCCCTACCGAGGGACGCCAGACGTGACGGTCACTGCACCCGCGGCGATCACGAGCGGGCCGGGTGGCGGGACCTGCCTCCTCGCGGCGCCCTTTGCTCCCACGTTCGCGGCCGGCAGCTCACCCGCGCTCGCCGGCGACGACAGCGCCTTCTTTCTGACGGTGCGTCGGCCGGACGGCCACGAGCCGATCGAGCGCCTGCGGTTCGAGCTGCCCTTGGGATTAACGGCGCGTCTCGCGGGTGTGGAGCGCTGTCCGATGCAGGTCGCGATGGCCGCAGCCTGCTCCGCCGCCAGCCGCATCGGGTCGGTCGCCGTGGAGGCGGGCGCGGGGCCGAGTCCGTTACCGCTGTCCGGGGAGGTGTACCTGACCGGCCCCTACCGCGGTGCGCCGTTCGGGATTGCGCTCACCGTGCACGGGAACGCCGGACCGATTGACCTCGGCACGATCGTGGTGCCGGCCACGCTGGGCGTGGATCCGCTCGACGGGCACATGACACTCGAGACCGACGCACTGCCGCAGATTGTCGGGGGTATCCCACTGCGGCTGCAGACCTTGGGCGTCGATATCGACCGCCCCGGCTTCATGGTTAACCCGACCTCCTGCCGCGAGGGTCGAATCAACGTCAGCATCCGTGGCGCCATCGCCACGACCACCGAACCGACCGTCCCCTATTCGCTGCGAGGCTGCGAACGCTTGCGCTTCCGCCCCACGGTTTCGGTTGCGCTCATGGATCGGCGCGAGCTTCACCTCGGCGGTAACCCGGATCTGGAAATCGCGCTGCATCCGCGGGCCGGACACGCGAACGTCCGCACCGTCTCGATCGCGCTGCCGCGGGCGTTGAGGCTCAATCAGACCGCCTCGAGCGTGATCTGCTCCCGCGAGGAGGGCCTCGACGACAGATGCCCGAGCGGATCCAGCGTGGGGTGGGCTCGCGTGCGCACGCCGCTGCTCTCGCAGGAGCTGACCGGTCCCGTCCACATCGTGCAACCGCGTGGAAACGGCACCCCGGACCTGTGGACGACCGTCAGCGGCGGGGGTGTGAAGATGACGCTCCGGGGCACCACCACCAATCGGCGAAACCATCCGCTTCGCGCATCGTTCGCAGGGCTTCCCGACCTGCCCCTGTCGGAGTTCTCGTTCCGGCTGCGCGGAGATCATCAGGGACTGCTGTCCTTGGTGGAGGGGCTCTGTCGCCGCGGCGCCCCGCGTCGCCTCTCAGCTCACAGCGAGATACAAGGGCAGAACGACGCGCGCAGCCTCGGGGTCGTACGGGTTCACGCCAATCCGCGCTGCGGCCGCCGGTAGCCCCAACAGACTCTCCCGACGTCGGGAGCAGTGTGGTTCTTACGGACGTCGCGATCCCGCTCGAGCGCCGTTAACGTGCGCGGCCCCGTGAGTGAGTTGTACGCAACCGAGCGTCCCACGAGCGACGACGCGCACGAGGTGTTGGCGCGCGTACGCGACTTCGCGCGGCGGGAGCTCGTCCCTCAACAAGAGCACTTCGATTCCTTTCCGGACGTTCCGGTATCGCTCCATGACGCATTCCGGGACCTCGGGTTCTGCAACTGGTGGCTTCCCGAGCGCTGCGGAGGGATGGGCCTGGGATTGGAGGAAAGCGTCGATCTCGTTTCGGAGTTGGCGTACGGCGACGCCGGGTTCGCGTTCACCGCGTTCGTATCGATCCTGGGTACCACCATGCTGTCGCTCTACGGGGGCGCGAAGATCGAGGAGCGCTACCTGGCGCCAATGGCTGAGAATGGCTCCTTCTGCGCGACTGTCGCAAGTGAGCGCTCAGCCGGCAGCGAGCTGACCAAGATCACCACGACCGCAGCTCGCAGCGGCGAAGACCTCGTTATCAACGGCGACAAGTTCTTCGCGACGAACGCCGGCTTCGCGAGCTTTCTCGTCGTCGTCACGCGAGCGGCCACGAATTCAGATGAGCACATGGCCGTCGTCGTGCCCCGCGACACTCCGGGAGTCCGGATGGTTAAGCGGTGGGAGATGATCGGTCTGCGCGCGTCCGGCACCTATCAGGTGTCGTTCGATCGGTGCAGGGCTTCGGCACGAGACGTCTTGGATGGCTCTGGCCTGCGGATCCTGGAGGTCGGACTCAACGCGAGCCGGATACTTATTGCAAGCACCGCCATCGGAATCGCGAGGCGGATTCGGGACCTGTGTATGGAGTACGCGAGGCGCAAGCGAGTCGGTGACAAGCCGCTCCTCGACAATGCCGTGTTCGCCGCGAAGCTGGGACAGATGGAGATGGATATCGATGCCATGCGGCACGTGTGTCGCAGCGCGGCACGCGAGTTCGATCTGATTATGGGCGAGGGTGACGCCGCTGAGCAATTCTTCCGAAGAGGGACGCTCAAGTCGGCGCTCACAGCGAAGAGTTTCTGCGGGCAGACCGGCTGGAAGATCGCGGGCCTTGGGTCGGAGATGTTCGGCGGCCTCGGCTACACGCGTGACATGATCATCGACAAGCTCGTCCGCGACATCCGGCACGTGTCGATCATCGAGGGCGGGGACGATGTCCTCCGCGACCTGGTCTTCCAGCGCTACGTCCGGTCCGAAGACCTGCGGGTCTAGAGCACTCAGACGGGCACTCCTTTTGGCGGACCTTGCGGCCTTCGGTAGAAGGAGTGCGTGTCGAGTTCGCCGGTCACTCCCTGGGTTCTGTCAGATCCGAGCAAGGGCGCTCTGCTCGGCTTGGCGCACGACCTCCAGACCTACCTGCGCGACGAGCCGGACGTCGATGTTGGCGATCTCGGCTACACACTCGCCGGCGAGCGACAGCAGCTCGGGCATCGCGCCGTCGTCTCGGGCCGGGACCCCGGTGACTTTCAGCGCGCGCTCCAGGCAATCGAGCTCGGATCGCCGGCGCCGAATCTGATTGAGGGCTTCGCCGAGCGCCCGGAGGAGGCGGTCTTCGTGTTCCCGCCCCACGGTCCCGAGTGGGCGGGTATGGGGCGCGAGCTGCTCGAGACCTCCGACACGTTTCGCCGCCATATCGAGGCGTGTGAGGAGGCGCTCGAGCCGTTCATCGAGTGGTCGCTCGTCGACGTCCTGCGTGAAGTCGACGGGGCGCCGGGGCTCGAGCGCTGCGACGTGGCCCAGCCGGCCATCCTCGCGGTCTCGATCGCGCTCGCAGAGCTGCTGCGCTCCTATGGCGTCGAGCCCGTGGCGACCCTGGGCCACAGCATCGGGGACGTCCCAGCGGCGTACATGGCGGGCGGGCTCTCGCTCGACGACGCCGCGCGTGTCATGGCCCTCTGGAGCCAGGCGCAGGAGACGCTGCGCGACCGCGGAGGTATGGTGTCGGTGCAGCTGCCGCCGGCAGAGCTCCTGCCCTACCTCGAGCCCCGGTCTGCGCACCTGAACGTCGCGGGGTACAACGGACCGCGCGTCACCGTGGTCACCGGGGACAGCGAACCGCTCGAGGAGCTGCTCGAGGAGCTGCACGCCGACGGCGTCCGCGCCCACCGGGTCAGCGTCCCCCTCGCCGCGCACTCGCCCCACATCGACGAGATCCACGAGCGAATGCTCTCCGACTTGGCGCCCATCGCCCCTCGGTCCGGCCGCCTGCCCTTCTACTCCTCGTTCGCTGGCGACAAGCTCGACACGGCCCTCCTGGACGCCGCCTACTGGCCGCGGGCGTTGAGGGAGGTGGTCGAGTTCGAGCGGGCGACGCGGGCGGTCCTCGAGGCGGGGCACCGGGTCCTGATCGAGGTCAGTCCGCACCCGGTGCTGACGTTCGGAATGCGGCAGACGGCTGACGCCTTCGGCGCTGGCGTCATCCTCGGCAGCATGCGGCGCGGGCACGCGGGCCCCGACCGCATCGCGGCCTGCCTCGCCGAGGCATGGGTCCACGGCGTCGACGTCGAGTGGAGCGCGGCGTTCGACGAAAGCGAGCAGCGACGACTGGACCTTCCCCGCAGCGGCGCCGGAGACGAGCCCGACGAGCGGGAGAGCCTGCGCGAGCGCCTGCTCTCCGCCTCGGCGGGCGAGCGGGACGCGTTGGCCGGGGAGATCGTGCGCAACCACGTCGCGGCGGCCCTCGGCTTGCCGGACGTCGGCGACGTACCTCTTGGGCGTTCGTTCAAGGAGCTCGGCGTCGAGTCCGCAAGCGCGGTCGAGCTCGTGGAGCGACTCAGCCAGTTGCTCGAGATTCGCCTGCCCCCGACGGCCGCGTTCGATCATCCCACCTCCGCCGCGCTTGCGGAGCGGGTGCTGGCGGAAGTGCTTGGCGTGGCGCCGGCGGTCACTCGGGGACGCCGCCCCGTGTCCGTCGCCTTGGACGAGCCGATCGCGATCGTCGGGATCGGCTGTCGCCTTCCGGGCGGGGTCGGCTCGGCCGAGGATCTGTGGCGGCTGCTCGACGACGGCAAGGATGCGATCGGGAGCTTTCCGGAGGACCGCGGCTGGGATCTCGATCGCCTCTACGACCCCGATCCAGACCGCCCGGGCACCTGCTATGTCCGGACGGGCGGGTTCCTTTACGATGCACCGGAGTTCGACGCGGAGTTCTTCGGCATCTCTCCGCGCGAGGCGCTGGGCATGGATCCCCAGCAGCGGTTGCTGTTGCAGATTGCCTGGGAGGCGCTTGAGGACGCCGGCATCGATCCACACTCGCTGCGTGGCAGCGACACCGGGGTGTTCGCCGGGATGTTCCCGCAGGAGTACGGCCCCCGCCTGCACGAGGCGAACGTCACCGCCGGCTACTCGCTGACCGGCAACCTGATCAGTGTGGCGTCCGGCCGCGTCGCGTACTCGTTCGGCTTCGAAGGCCCGGCGCTGACGATCGACACCGCCTGCTCGTCGTCGCTGGTGGCGGTGCACCACGCGTGCGCGGCCTTGCGGCAGGGCGAGTGCTCGCTGGCCCTGGCGGGTGGAGTCACGGTGCTCTCGACGCCGGGCCTGCTCGTCGAGTTCAGCCACCAGCGCGGGCTCGCGCCGGACGGTCGCTGCAAGGCGTTCGGGGCGGCGGCGGACGGCACCGGCTTCGCGGAGGGGGCCGGTCTGCTCGTGCTCGAGCGGCTGTCTGAGGCCCGTCGCCAGGGACACCACGTCCTTGCGGTGGTGCGCGGCAGCGCGGTCAACCAGGACGGCGCCTCGAACGGATTGACGGCGCCGAACGGGCCCTCGCAGGAGCTTGTGATCAGGCAGGCGCTGGCGAACGCGAGGTTGTCGGCAGCGGACGTCGACGCGGCGGAGGCGCATGGGACGGGGACGACGCTGGGGGATCCGATCGAGGCGCGAGCACTGATCGCCACGTACGGTCAGGAGCGCTCGAACGGACCGCTCTACGTCGGTTCGCTCAAGTCCAACATCGGCCACACGAATGCGGCGGCGGGCGTGGCCGGGGTGATCAAGATGGTCGAGGCGCTGCGGCGCGAGCGGCTGCCCCGGTCGCTGCACTGCGTGGAGCCCTCGCCGCACGTGGACTGGTCGGCGGGCGCTGTCGAGCTGCTGCACGAGTCGGTGGAATGGCCGGCGGGCGAGCGCCTGCGGCGGGCGGCGGTCTCCTCGTTCGGCATCAGCGGAACCAATGCCCACCTGATCCTCGAGGAGCCACCACGCGCTGACGACGCGCCGGTCGCCGACGGCGACGCGCCGGCGCTTGCGGGTGCGTTGCCGTTCGCGGTCTCCGCCGCCACAGCCGATGCGCTCGGAGCGCAGGCGGGTCGGCTGGCGTCGTTCCTCGATGTCCGCTCTGAGGCCGGGTTGGCCGACGTGGCGACCGCCCTCGCGACACGACGCGCGTCGCTCTCGCACCGGGCGGTGGCCGTGGCCAGCGATCGGGACGAGCTCGTGGCAGCGCTGCGATCGCTTGAACGAGGCGAGCTCGCGGCCGGGACCGTCCGCGGCGTTGCGAGCGAAGTGGGGAGGGTCGCGTTCCTCTTCTCCGGCCAGGGCTCGCAGTGGGTCGGGATGGGTGCGGAGCTCCGACAAGCGTTTCCCGCGTTCGCCGATGCGCTCGAAGAGGTGTGTGCGAATCTCGACGGCCATCTCGAGCGGCCGCTTCTGGAGGTGATGTTCGCCGAGCAGGGTTCGGCGGCCGCGGATCTGCTCGCGAACACGCGCTATACGCAGGTGGCGCTGTTCGCGCTTGAGGTCTCGCTCTACCGCCTCGTTCGCAGCTTCGGAGTTGAGCCCGACTACCTGATCGGCCACTCGATCGGCGAGTTCTCGGCGGCTCACGCGGCGGGTGTGCTCTCGCTTTCCGATGCCTGCCTCCTGGTGGCCGAGCGGGCGCGGTTGATGGGAGCGCTGCCGGAGGGTGGCGCCATGCTTGCGGTCGAAGCCTCGGAGGATGAGGCGCTGGAGAGCTTGGCGGGATTTGAGGGCCGTCTCGCGCTCGCGGCGGTGAACGGCCCGCAAGCGGTGACCGTCTCCGGCGAAGAGGGCGCGATCGGCGAGATCGAGGCGCTCTGGCGCGGGCATGACCGTAGGACCACGCGCCTCGACGTCAGTCACGCGTTCCACTCGCAGCTGATGGAGCCTATGCTCGACGAGCTCCGAGCCGTCGCCGAGGGGGTCGAGCTGTTCGAGCCCTCGATTGCGATCGTCTCCAACGTCACCGGTGAGCAGCTCACGGCCGAGCAGGCTCGCTCGCCCGACTACTGGGTTCGGCACGTCCGCGAGACTGTCCGCTTCGCCGACGGCGTTCGCCATCTGCGACAGGCGGGCGTGACGCGCTTCCTCGAACTCGGGCCCGACGGCGTGCTGTCGGCGCTGGCCGCTCAGACTGTGGCCACCGACGAAGAGGAGCTCCTGTTTACGCCCACCCTGCGAGGGCCGGAGAGGCCCCAGGGCGATGCGCTGCTCGAGTTCCTCGGTGCCGCCCACTGCCATGGCGTCGACGTCGACTGGGGTCTCCTCTTCGACGGGTGTGCTCCCGGTCGCGTCGAGCTGCCCACGTATGCGTTCCAGGGTCGGCGGTACTGGCTCGAGTCATCCGTCGCCGCGGGCTCCGCTGCGGCGGGGCTCACGGCGACCGAGCACCCGCTGTTGAGCAGTGGGCAACCGCTGGCCGGCAGCCGCGAGTGGCTGTTCACGGGTCGTCTCTCGCTTGCGACCCATCCCTGGCTCGCCGACCATGAAGTGGCGGGCGTGGTCCTGCTGCCGGGAACGGCGTTCGTTGAGCTGGCGTTGCTGGCGGCGCGGCACGTCGGCGCGGGGGACCTCGAGGATCTCACGCTGCTCGAGCCGCTCGTGCTTGACGGGCGGGGAGCGGTGCAGCTGCAACTCGCCGTGAAGGAGATCGACGAGGACGGCCGCCGCCCGCTTGAGATCTACTCTCGCCCGGAGGGGGGATCGGTCGACGATCCGGGTGACGCGGACTGGACCCTGCACGCAACCGGGCTCATCGAGGGAGCTGCTCGCTCCTCTGACGAGGACGCGGCGCTGACGGACTTCGCGGCGGCGAGCTGGCCGCCCGCGGACGCCGAGGAGCTCGATGTGGAGCTGCTCTATGACCAGCTCGCCGACATGGGATACGAGTACGGGCCGACCTTCCGGGGTCTGCGCCGGGCGTTCCGCAGCGGTGACGCGTGGTATGCCGAGGTCGCGCTTGCCGACGAGCATGACCACCAGACCGCGGGCTTCCTGGTCCACCCGGCGCTTGCCGACGCGGCGCTCCACACGATGCTGCTCGCGTTGCTCGACCGGGACGAGCAGGACGCGCCGACCGAGGTGCCGTTCTCGTTCTCGGGTGTGCGCCTGCGCAACGAGGGCTGCTCAGCGTTGCGCGTGCGCATCGCCCTAGCCCGGGACGCCGAGGTCGACGTAACCACGGTGAGCCTGCTGGCGCTGGACGAGCATGGCTCGCCGGCGCTTGCGGTCGAGACGGTCAAGACGCGTCCCGTCGACCCGACGGCGTTGCAGGCGAAATCGCGTGACGCGGACGATGCGCTGTTCGGGATCGAATGGACTGCGCTCGGAGCCGCCGCCTCGGACGGCGCGTTGCCGCGCGCAGCGCTCCTGAGCTCCGGCGACGACGGCCGCGAGCTCGATTTCGCCGAGCTCGCCCTCGAGCGCTATCCGGACCTTGAGGCGTTGGAAGAGCTCGTCGCGTCAGGTGCGCCGGCACCGGACGTGGTGCTCGCGGTCGCCCCGACCGCGAGTGGCGAGACCGCCCCGGTCGCTCACGAGACGGCCCGACGGACGCTCGAGCTCCTGCAAGCCCGGTTGCGCAGCGAGCTACTCGCGGAGACGCGGTTCGTGCTCCTGACGGACGGCGCGCTCGCGGCTCTCCCGGGCGACCGGCCGAACCTCGGACAGGCGGCGCTGTTGGGCTTGATGCGCAGCGCTGCGTCGGAGAACCCCGGCATCTTCGCCGTCGTCGACCTCGACAACAGCGAGGACTGCGCGGCCACGCTGATCGCGGCGCTCGGGAGCGACGAGCCGGAGCTCGCGATCCGGAACGGACGCGTACTCGCGCCCCGTCTCGCGCCCGCCGCCGTGGAGGATTCGGGCGTCGCGCAGGACGTGGACCCGAACGGGACGATTCTGATCACCGGCGGGACGCAGGGAGTCGGAGCGCTCGTGGCGCGTCACCTTGCCGCCGAGCACGATGCGCGCCGGCTGCTGCTGGTTTCGCGAAGAGGAACCGACACCGACGGGGTCGATGAGCTCGTCGACTCTCTCGCGCAGCTGGGCTGTGAGGCGAAGGTCGCTGCATGCGACGTGGCCGACAGGGCGCAGATCGAGGCGCTGCTGGCGGAGATTCCGCAGGAGCACCCCCTTACGGCGGTCATCCACGCCGCGGGCGTGCTCGACGACGGCGTGGTCACCTCGCTCGACGACGAGCGCCTCAGGATGGTGATGACGCCGAAGGTCGACGGCGCGCTCAACCTCCACGAGCTGACGTCAGACCTCGGCCTCTCGCAGTTTGTCCTGTTCTCCTCGGTCGCCGCGACGCTCGGCGTACCGGGGCAGGGCAACTACGCCGCCGCGAACGCGTTCCTCGATGCCCTCGCGCAGCGTCGCCATGCCGACGGCCTGCCGGCAACCTCGCTCGCATGGGGGATATGGGACAGCGCAACGGGGATGGCGGCCGGCGAGGACTTCGATCTCGAGCGCTGGGAGGGCGCTGGGATAACGACGTTCTCCGAACAGCAGGGCATGACGCTGCTGGATGCCGCGCGCGGCGTGACAGAGCCGCTGCTCGTGCCCGTCAACCTCGAGCGCCGGGCGCTGCGCGCGCAGGCGAGGGCTGGGACCGTCCCGGCGATCCTGAGCGGCCTCTTCCGCGGCACGGGGGGCAAGGCGCCGGCCGCGGAAGGCTCACTGGCGCGGAGGCTCGCGGACGCACCGGAATCCGAGCGGCACCCGATCGCTCTCGACCTTGTGCTCGGTCACATCGCCAGCGTGCTGAAACACGGCCCGGATGCGACGATCGACGCGCAGCGCGCGTTCAACGACCTCGGATTCGATTCCCTGAGCGCGATCGAGCTGCGCAACCGCTTGAGCCAGGCGACCGGATTCAAGCTGCCCGCGACGCTGATCTTCGACCACGCGACGCCGGCGGCTGTCGCCGAGCTCCTGTGCTCGAAGGTTGCGGACACGGGGTCGTCTACGCAGGCGACTCGTCGGTCGCAGTCGCGCACCGACGAGCCGATCGCGATCGTCGGGATGAGCTGTCGCTACCCCGGCGGGGTGCGATCGCCCGCTGACCTGTGGGAGCTCGTCCTGTCGGGCACGGACGCGATTGACGAGTTCCCCGACGATCGCGGCTGGGACCTCGAGAATTTGTTCGACCCCGACCCCGACCATCCGGGCACGAGCTACACCCGCACCGGCGGCTTCCTCTACGACGCGGGCGAATTCGACCCCGAGTTCTTCTCGATCTCGCCGCGCGAGGCGCTGGCGATCGACCCGCAGCACCGGCTGCTGCTCGAGGGTTCGTGGGAGGCGCTCGAGGACGCCGGCATCGATCCTTCGGAGCTAAGAGGAAGCCCGACCGGCGTTTACGCCGGCGTCATGCATCACGACTATGGCAGCGTTGGGATGCCTGCGGACCTCGAGGGTTACATCGGTACCGGCGGAAGCCTGCTCTCCGGCCGGTTGGCCTACGCGTTCGGCTTCGAGGGCCCGGCGGTGTCGGTCGACACCGCCTGCTCGTCGTCGCTCGTGGCGCTGCATCTGGCGTGTCAGGCGCTTCAGCAGGGGGAGTGCGACCTTGCCCTTGCGGGCGGGGCGACCGTGCTCGCGACGCCGATGGCGTTCGTCCAGTTCTCGCGTCAGCGCGCGCTTGCGGCGGATGGTCGCTGCCGGGCTTTCGGCGCAGGCGCGAACGGCACGGCGTGGTCGGAGGGCATCGGCCTGCTCGTGCTGGAGCGGCTGTCGGACGCCCGGCAAGCAGGGCATCGGGTGCTGGCGGTGGTGCCCGGCAGCGCGGTCAACCAGGACGGCGCGTCGAATGGGTTGACCGCTCCAAACGGTCCGGCGCAGGAGCGGGTGATTCGCCAGGCGCTCGCATCCGCCGGGTTGTCGCCGGCGGATGTGGATGCGGTCGATGGTCATGGGACCGGCACGGAGCTGGGCGATCCGATCGAGGCGCAGGCGCTGCTGGCGACCTATGGGCAGGAGCGCTCGAATGGGCCCCTTTACCTGGGGTCGCTGAAGTCGAACTTCGGACATACGCAAGCGGCGGCGGGCGTGGGCAGCGTGATCAAGATGGTGCAGGCTCTACGGCACGGGCTGCTGCCCCGCTCGCTGCATTGCGAGGAGCCCTCCCCCCACGTGGACTGGTCGGAGGGCGAGGTGGAGTTGCTGGCGTCGCCAATGGATTGGTCGCCAGGCGAGCGCCCGCGCCGCGCCGGGATCTCCTCCTTCGGGATCAGCGGCACCAACGCCCATGTGATCTTGGAGGAGGCGCCTGCGCCCCCGGCGGAGGTGGACCTCAACGGAGACGGCCCCGAGCACCCGACGCGCGAAGGCGCCCTGCCCTTCCTCGTCTCGGCGGCAACCGAGGAGGCGCTGGCGGCCCAGGCCGGCCGCCTGGCGGACTTCCTGGAGGAGGGCCCGGGGGAAGACCCCTATGCCGTGGCCTGCGGGCTCG
>DASVDE010000017.1:0-79216 GCA_036381235.1 Solirubrobacterales bacterium
GCAGCAGGGTGTTGGCCGGTGGCCGCTCGTCGACCGGGATGTCGTTGAGCCCGGTCACCTCGGTGTCGGCGCTCCAGCCGACCAGGAAGGAGTCGAGGTTGGGGATGCCGATCCCCCACTTGACCCCGTCGTCGGTGCAGATGCCGCCGATGTACTCGGTCTGGTTCGGGCCGGTCTCCTGGACGCACTCGAAGCCGGCGAACTTGGCCGGCTGGTGGTCGGCGACTTCGCGCGCCGCCACGTCGCCCCAGAAGATCTGCAGCGGCGTCGCGATGCAGGCGATCGTCAACGGGATCAAGAGGCCGAGCCGGTGGTGGCGGTCGCGCCGCCCGCGCAGCATCCCCACTGCGTAGACCGAGGCGAAGAGGAAGCCGGCGACCATGTAGGCGGCGAGGATCATGTGCGGCACCTCGTAGACCCAGGCCGGGCTGAAGAGCACGTCGAGCGGAGCCGTGTCGACGACCTTGCCGGCGCCGTCGAGGGTGAAGCCCTGCGGTGTATTCATCCAGGCGTTCGCGGTCACCACCGAGAAGGCGCCGCCGATCCCGGCGACCAGCATCGGCGTCCCCGACCAGAAGTGCGCCCAGCCGCCCAGCCGCTTCCAACCGTAGATGTAGACCGCGAGGAAGATCGCCTCGGTGAAGAAGAAGATCCCCTCGATCGCGAAGGCGATCCCGAAGGCGTCGCCGAAGCGCTCCATAAACCCGGGCCAGAGCAAGCCGAACTCGAAGCTGAGCACGGTGCCGGTGACGGCGCCGGTGGCGAAGGTGACCGCGGCGACCTTCGACCAGCGCCGCGCCAGTCGCATCGCGTCGGGGTCCTCGCGCCGCAGGCCGATGTAATTGGCGGTGAGGACCAGGGCGGGGAAGGCGACGCCGATGCAGGCGAGGACGATGTGGAAGCCGAGCGTGAACGCCATCAGCTCGCGCGCGGCGAGCAGATTTGACTCCGACGCCGCGAGCGGGAGGGCGTCGAACGGCGGCATCGCCTACTCGGCCTGCCTGGCCTGGCGGTAGCGGCGGATCAGCGCGTTGGTCGAGCTGTCGTGGCGCAGCTTCGGCTCCTCGGCAGCCTGCAGCTCGGGCACGATCGCCTTCGCCAGGGCCTTGCCGAGCTCCACCCCCCACTGATCGAAGGAGTCGATCCTCCAGACCGCCCCCTGAGTGAAGACGCTGTGCTCGTAGAGAGCGACGAGCGAGCCAAGAGTCGCAGGGGTGAGGCGGTCGGCGAGAATCGTGTTGGAGGGACGGTTGCCCTCCATCACACGGTGGGGAACCATCCCCTCCGGTGTGCCCTCGGCGCGCACCTGCTCCGGCGTCTTGCCAAAGGCGAGCGCCTCGGACTGGGCGAAGACGTTTGACATCAGCAGGTCATGGTGATCGCCGATCGGGTTCAGCGTATTCATGAAACCGATGAAATCGCAAGGGATGAGTCGCGTTCCCTGGTGAATCAACTGGTAGAAGGAGTGCTGCCCATTGGTCCCGGGCTCACCCCAGAAGATCGCTCCTGTGTCGTAGTCGACGCGGGCCCCGTCCAGCGTCACGTGCTTGCCGTTGGACTCCATCGTCAGTTGCTGGAGGTAGGCCGGGAAGCGGTGCAGGTACTGGTCATAGGGGAACACGCCGCAGGTCTGGGCGCCGAAGAAGTCCCCGTACCAGACCGAGAGCAGCCCCATCAGCATCGGCAGGTTGGAGGCCGGCGGCGCCTCGCGGAAGTGCTCATCCATCGCGTGGAAGCCGGCGAGCATCTCGGCGAAACGGGCGGGGCCGATCGCCAGCATCGTCGAGAGGCCGATCGCCGAGTCCATCGAGTAGCGGCCCCCCACCCACTCCCAGAAGCCGAACATGTTCTCGGTGTCGATGCCGAACTTCGACACCTCTTCGGCATTGGTGGAGACGGCGACGAAGTGCTTGGCGACCGCCGCCTGATCGTCGCCGAGCCCGGCCAGCGACCACTCGCGCGCGGTCCGCGCGTTGGTCATCGTCTCCAGCGTGGTGAAGGTCTTGGAGGCGACGATGAACAGCGTCTCGGCAGGGTCGAGGTCGCGCGTGCACTCGGCGAAGTCGGTGCCGTCGACGTTGGAGACGAAGCGGAAGGTCATCTCACGCCGGCTGTAGTGACGCAGCGCCTCATACGCCATCACCGGGCCGAGGTCGGAGCCACCGATGCCGATGTTGACCACGTTGCGGATCGGCTTCCCGGTGTGACCGGTCCACTCGCCCGAGCGCACCCGCTCGGCGAAGGCGCCCATCCGGTCGAGGGTCTCATGGACCTCCTTGACGACATCGACCCCGTCGACGATCAGCGAGCGCTCGCGCGGCATACGCAGCGCCACGTGCAACACGGCGCGGTCCTCGGAGACGTTGATGTGCTCGCCGACGAACATCGCGTCGCGGCGCTCCTGCACCCCGCGCTCGGCCGCCAGCCTGCCCAGCAGCATCACCGTCTCGTCGACGATCCGATTCTTGGAGAAGTCGAGGTGGATGCCGGCGCCGTCGGCAACCAAGCGCTCACCGCGTCCCGGATCGGCGGCGAAGAGATCGCGCAGGTGGGTGTCGCGAATCCCCTCGAAGTGAGACCCCAGCGCCTCCCAGGCTGCGCTCACGCTTGGGGCGCCCCCGTCTTCGACTCGATCGTCGCCAGCAGGTCCTCCCAGGACTTGACGAAGCTCTGCTTGCCCTCCTCCTGGAGGCGAGCAGCGAGCGCGTCGACGCCGATCCCGGCCGCCTCGAACTGCGCCAGAACCTGGTCGGCGTCGCCGCCGTCGGCCGGGACCAGGTCGCCGACCTCGCCGTGGTCGGCGAAGGCGTGCAGGGTCGGCTCAGGCATCGTGTTGACGGTGAACGGCGAAGCCAACGCCTCGATGTAGAGGGTGTCGGAGGCGTCGGGGTCCTTGGTCCCGGTGCTGGCCCAGAGCAGCCTCTGTGGCCGGGCGCCCTCGTTGAGCAGCCGCTGCCAGCGCTCGGAATCGAGCAGCTCGTGGTAGGCGCGGAAGCAGTGCTTACCGACGGCGACGCCGAGCCGGTTGCGCAGTTCGTCCGGAACCTCGTCGGAGACCGCCACGTCCCAGCGACTGACGAAGAGCGAAGCGACCGAGGCGACGTTGGGGTCGAGCCCGGCCTCTATCCGGCGCTCCACCCCGCGCATGTAGGCGTCGGCGGCGCCGAGGTAGTGCTCGGTCGAGAAGAGCAGGGTGACGTTGATCGGGATGCCGGCGAAGATCGACTCCTCGATCGCCTCGTGGCCCGCCTCGGTGCCGGGAATCTTGATGAAGAGGTTGTCCCGCTCGGCCTGGGCATGCAGCTGCGCCGCCTGCTCGATCGTCGCCGCCGCGCCGTCGGCGAGCAGGGGCGAGACCTCGAGCGAGACGAAGCCGTCGACCCCGTCGGTGCGGGCGTGGACCGGGGCGAAGAGGTCCGCCGCCTCCTGCAGGTCGGCGATCGCCAGCTTGAAGAAGAGCTCCTCGGGGGAGGCGGCGGTGGGGCCCTCGACGAGGATCTGCTCGTCGTAGGCGTCGCCGCCGGAGAGCGCCTTGTCGAAGATCGTCGGGTTGGAGGTGAGCCCGGTGACCGAGAGCTCGTCGATGTAGCGGGCAAGGGTGCCGTCGGCGAGCATCGTCCGGGTGATGTTGTCGAGCCAGAGGCTCTGTCCGATCTCGTGCAGTCGCTCGGTCGGCTTCATGTCAGCAGCTCCTTTGCGGCTTCGGCCACCCGGTCGGGGGTGAAGCCGAACTTGGTTTGGACGTCCTTCAAGGGGGCCGAGGTGCCGAAGGTGTGCATCCCGACCTTCGTTCCCTCAAGCCCAACGTAGCGATCCCAGCCCAGCGTCGACGCCTCCTCGACCGAAATGCGGGCGGTGACCAAGGGTGGCAGCACCTCGTCGCGGTAGGCGCTGTCCTGGCGGTCGAAGAGCTCCCAGCAGGGGAGGCTGACAACACGCGACCGAATGCCCTCGGCGCGCAGCTCCTCATGAGCGGCGGCGGCGAGCGCGACCTCGCTGCCGGTGGCGATCAGGATCACTTCGGGGTCGCCGCCATCGGCGTCGGCGAGCACGTATCCCCCGCGGCGCAGGCCCTCAGCGGCGGCGTACTTGGACCGGTCCAAGACCGGCACGTTCTGACGGGTTAGGACGAGGGCGACGGGCTGCCGGCTGCGGTCGATCGCCACCCGCCAAGCCTCGGCGACCTCGTTGGCGTCGGCGGGGCGGATCACGTCGAGGCCGGGGATCGCCCGCAGAGAGGCGAGCTGCTCGACCGGCTGGTGGGTGGGGCCGTCCTCGCCGAGGCCGATCGAGTCGTGGGTGAATACGTGGATCACCGGCAGCTCCATTAACGCCGAAAGGCGGATCGCCGGCCGCGCGTAGTCGGAGAAGGTGAGGTAGGTCGACCACAGCGGTCGCAGCTTGGAGAGCGAGAGCCCGTTGGAGATCGCCGCCGCCTCGTGCTCACGGATCCCGTAGTGCAGCTGGCGGCCGTCGAAGCTGCCGGGCTCGAGGTCGCCGGCGCCGTCGAAGTCGAGCCGCACGGAGGTCGAGTCGGTGAGGTCGGCGGAGCCGGCCAACAGCCAGGGCAGGCGCTCGGCGATCGCGTTCTCGACCTGCTGGGAGGCCTTGCGAGTGGCGATTCCCTTCTCGTCGGCGTCGAAGCTCGGAATCCCGGCGTCCCAGCCCGCGGGCAGCTCGCGCTTCTGCATCGCATCGATCTCGGCGGCGAGGGCCGCGTTTTGGTCCGCGTATGAGGCCAGCGTGCGCTCCCACTCGGCCCGTGCCTCCGCCCCGCGGGTGCCGATCCCCTCGGCGAAGCGCTCCCTGACCCCATCGGGGACGAGGAACTGGGCGTCCTCGGGCCAGCCGTAGGCGCGCTTGGTCTCCCGCACCTCCTCCTCGCCCAGCGGCTCGCCGTGGGCGGCCGCAGTGTCCTGCTTGTTTGGAGAGCCCCAGCCAATGTGACTGTCGACGACGATCAGCGTCGGTCGACCCTCCTCGGCCTTGAACTCGTCGAAGGCGCGGGCGATCAGCTCGGTGTCGTTGGCATCGCCCACCCGGGTCACGTTCCAGCCGTAGCCCATGAAGCGGGCGGAGACGTCATCGTCATAGGCGAGGTGGGTCTCGCCGTCGATCGTGATGTGGTTGTTGTCGTAGATCCAGCAGAGGTTGTCGAGCTTCAGGTGCCCGGCCAGGGAGGCGGCTTCGCCCGACACACCCTCCATGAAGCACCCGTCGCCGGAGATCGCGTAGACGTCGAAGTCGAACAGCTCGGCGCCGTAGCGAGCGCCCTGCCACTTGGAGGCGATCGCCATCCCAACCGAGGTGGCGATCCCCTGCCCCAGGGGCCCGGTGGTCGTCTCAACCCCGGAGGTCCAGCGGTACTCGGGATGGCCGGGGGCGCGCGAGTCGAGCTGGCGGAAGCTCTCGATGTCCTGGAGGCTGACGGCCGGCTCGCCGAGCGCCTCGTAGTCGGGATCGACCGCCCTCACGCCCGCCAGGTGCAGCAGCGCGTAGAGCAGCATCGACGCGTGCCCGGCGGAGAGCACGAAGCGGTCGCGCCCGGGCCAGATCGGGTCGGCCGGGTCAAAGCGCAGGTAACGCTGCCAGAGCGTGTAGGCGACGGGAGCCAGCGCCATCGGCGTCCCCGGATGCCCCGAGTTTGCCTTCTGGATCGCATCGATCGACAGGGTGCGGATGGTGTTGATGCAGAGCTGGTCGATGTCGCGATCCATGACCGGGGTCCGATCCTAGCCCTTAGAGTGCGGCGCCATGTCGGCACCCGAGGAGAAGCGAATCGCCGCCGAGGCGGCGGCGGAGCTGGTCGAGGACGGGATGACCGTCGGCCTGGGAACCGGGTCGACCGTGGCTCACCTGCTACCGGCGCTTGCCGCACGGGGCCTGAGCGGGATCCGCTGCGTCGCGACCTCGGTCGCCACCGAGGAGCAGGCGCGGGGACTGGGAATCCCGGTCGAGGAGTTCAGCTCGCTGGAGCGGCTCGACATCGCGATCGACGGCACCGACCAGGTAACGCCCGATGGCTGGCTGATCAAGGGCGGTGGCGGCGCCCACCTGCGCGAGAAGATCGTCGCGGCCGCAGCCGATCGCTTCATCGTCATCGCCGACTCCAGCAAGCCGGTCGAGGTGCTCAGCGCGCCGGTGCCGCTGGAGCTGTTCGCCTTCGGCCTGCGATCCACGCTGAGCCGCCTGGGCGACGCCGTCACCCTGCGTGACGTGCCGGTCAGTCCCGACGCGGGCGCGATCGCCGACTACAACGGTGAGGTCGGTGACCCCGCTGCCCTCGCCGTGCGGCTCGAAGCCGACCCCGGGATCGCCGCCCATGGCCTCTTCCCCCCGGCCCTGGTCAGCGAGGTGATCGTCGGGCGGGGCACGGCTGTCGAGCGCACGGCCGTCGGCGCAACCTGAAAGCCGAAGCTTCAGCCCGGGCGACCCGCTGCCGATGACGTTCTGGTCGTGATCCGCAAAGCGAAGAAGGCGCTGCGCCACTCCAGAGCTCCGGTCATCCTCGCCGCGCTGCTGTCGGCCCTCTGTCTGGTACCCGCCTCGGCTCTTGCCGACGGCGAGTTCGAGCCCAATGACAGCGAGGAAACCGCCTACGGGCCGCTGGTCGCGGGCGCCGTCTACTCGGCGACGCTTGAAAACGGCGACGACATCGACAGCTTCTTCTTCTATGTCGGCGGCGACAGAGAAACGCCGGTCCAGGTCACGATCACCGACACCACGTCGGACGGTGACGGCCTCTATGCCGAGCTGAGCGACAGCGAGGACGTGATCGACGACCTCGATGTTCCGGGAGGCGACTTCGACGTCTTCGAAGAGGACCTGGCCCCTGGCACCTATTACCTCGATCTGCAGACCGAGCTCTTCGAGCAGACGAACGAGACCTACGAGATCCGGGTCGAGGGCGGCACCGGCGCCTTCCTGACCGACTCCCAGATACAGGCGCAGTGCAACGCCTCGAACGCAGAGGTTGCCAAAGCGACGGCGGCGCTGCTCCGAGCCCAGAAGAGACTGCGGCACGTCCGCAAGGGCGGCTCCGCCCACCAGAAGGCCGTTGCCCGCCGTGCGGTCAAGCGGGCGAAGGCTAGGCTAGGCGAAGCGCGAGCTGCGGCTGCTCAAGCCTGCTCGATTTCTTCAGGCTGAGCCCGCGGCCGGAGGCCGGGTCAGACCCGGGTCAGAATCAGGCCGGCGAAGCCGATGACAAAGGTGGCGATCATGCCACCGCCCACCTGGAGCATGCCGCGGTGCAGGTCGTCGATGCGAGTGTCAACACGGGTAAAGCCCGAACGCAGCTCCCGCAATTCCCCCTCGACGCGATCAAAACGGCGGTCAACTTGATCGAAGCGGCGATCCACTTCATCGAAGCGTCGATCAACTTCATCGAAACGGCGGTCGGTGTTGCGAGCGAAGTCGTCGAGGCGCTCGTCTGTCCAGGTGGCCCTGCTCATTGATTCCATGATGGCAACCTAACGAGACGGGTGCAACCTGTTGTCTGCAGTTAGTCAAATGAGTGTGCCACCCGACGAGCGAAAGCGCGGCCTCCCATTCACGATCAGTAACTCTCCGCAGCCGCCCGATCGGCGATCACGATCATCGAGTCGTTCTCGACCCGGCCGGCGGGAATCGAGCGATCGCCGCTCAGCAGCTTGGCCAGCGCGTCGCGCTTCTTCTCGCCGGTGACCAGCCAGACGATCTGTCGCGCGGCGGCGAGCTCAGGGTAGGTGAGGGTCATGCGGCGGTGGCCCTGGTAGGCGGTCTCGGTGAGGGCGACACGGCGGTCGGTCGCCTCGAGCACGGGGTCGCCGGGCACCAGGGAGGCGGTGTGGCCATCGGGCCCGAGGCCGAGGTGGACCATGTCGAGCCGCTCGGGAAGCTGGGACTCGTACTCGCGAGCCGCTGCCTCGAGGTCGCGCTGGGTGACCGGCATCGGCCTCAGCGCGGCTTGGTGGCCGATCGAGAGGCCGAGGACGAAGTGGGTCAGGTTGCGCTCCCGGCTGCCGGGCGAGGCGATCCGCTCGTCGACCTGGAACAGCTCGGTCTCCCCCCAGGGCATCTCTTCGAGGCCGTCCAAGGTCGCCAGCATCCCCCAGACCGCTGGAGAGCTGCCGCCGCTCATAGCCAGGGCGTGGATCCCCCGCTCCTCCACCGCCTGCCGACCGGCGGCGGCGAGCAGCTCGGCCCCCCGCCGCGCCGCATCGCGGTCGTCGGAGAAGACCTCGAGCTCGATGCTCAAGTCAGGAGCTCTTCTCGTCGTGCCCGCCGAACTGCTTGCGCATCGCGGAGAGCACCTTGTCGCCGAAGTCGTCCATCCCGCGCGAGGCGAAGCGCTCGTACAGGGCCGCGGTCAACACCGGCGAGGGAACCCCTTCGTCGATCGCGGCGATCGAGGTCCAGCGTCCCTCCCCGGAGTCGGAGACCCGGCCGGCGAAGTCGGAGAGGTCGGGTGAGTCCCGCAGCGCCGCCGCAGTCAGGTCGAGCAGCCAGGAGCCGATCACGCTGCCGCGCCGCCAGACCTCGGCGATCTCGGGCAGGTCGAGGTCGTACTGGTAGTACTCGGGCTGTTCCATCGGAGCGGTCTCGGCGTCGGCTTCGCGCTGGACCCTGCCGGCGTCCGCGTTCTTGAGGATGTTCAGCCCCTCGGCGTAGGCGGCCATCAACCCGTACTCGATCCCGTTGTGGACCATCTTCACGAAGTGGCCGGCGCCGCCCGGGCCGCAGTGCAGGTAGCCGTTCTCAGAGGGCGAGGGGTCGCCGGAGCGGCCCGGCGTGCGCTCGGCCTCTCCCACCCCCGGCGCCAGCGTGGCGAAGATCGGGTCGAGCCGCTTAACCGCCTCCTCCGGCCCGCCGATCATCAGACAGTAACCGCGATCGAGGCCATGGACGCCGCCGCTGGTGCCGCAGTCGATGAAGTCGATCTGCTTCTCGCGCAGCTTGGCGGCGCGGCGGATGTCGTCGCGGTAGTAGGAGTTGCCGCCGTCGACGATCGCGTCGCCGGGCTCCAGCGCCGCCGCCACGTCGTCAACGGTCTTCTCGGTGATTTCGCCGGAGGGGACCATCACCCAGACGGCGCGCGGCGCGCTCAGCTTCGAGGCGAGGTCCCGCAGCGACGAAACCCCTTCGGCGCCCTCGCCGGCCAGCTCCGAGACAGCATCGGGGTTGACGTCGTAGGCGACGCAGCGGTGTCCGTCGCGCATCAGGCGGCGGGCCATGTTCGCACCCATGCGGCCGAGGCCGACGATCCCGATCTCCATCAGCGGCTCCTCTTTCCCACATCGCGCTCGCGCTTCACGCGGCTAACCCTATGCCACTCGGATAGCCTCAGCGAACGGATGGCCACGACCAAGGAGAGGCTCGGGGACGACGCCGCCGACGTGCTGGCAATCTTCGGGATCAGCGGCGATCTGGCGAAGAAAATGACCTTCCGGGCGCTCTATCGACTGGAGGCTCGGGGCAAGCTCGACTGCCCGATCGTCGGCGTCGCGATCGACGATTGGTCAATCGAGCAGCTGCGCGAGCACGCCCGCGAGGCGATCGCGGCGACGGTCACCGATCCTGACGAGGACGTCTTCTCTCGGCTCGCTGCGCGCTTCTCCTATGTGCAGGGCGACTATGCGAACCCCGATACCTTCAAGCGCGTCGGCGAGGCGCTCGGCGAGGCCAAGCGCCCGGTCTTCTACCTCGAGATCCCCCCCTCGCTGTTCGCCACCGTGGTCCACGGGCTGGGCGATGCCGGCCTCACCGAAAACGCCCGGGTCGTGATCGAGAAGCCGTTCGGCCATGACCTCGCCTCGGCGCAGGCGCTCAACGCCGACTTACACGGGGCGCTCGCAGAAGAGCAGATCCTGCGGATCGACCATTACCTCGGCAAGGAGCCGGTGATGGACATCTCCTACCTGCGCTTCGCCAACTCGGTCCTGGAGCCGGTCTGGAACCGCGAGCACGTCTCCCACGTGCAGATGACGATCGCCGAGGACTTCGGCGTCGAAGACCGCGGGCGCTTCTACGACGCGGTCGGGGCAATGCGGGACGTGGTCCAAAACCACGCCCTCCAGGTGCTGGCGCTGGTCGCGATGGAGCCACCGGCAGGCAATTACGAAGACTCGATCCGCGACAAGAAGCTGGAGATGTTCCGGGCGGTCCGCAGCGCCGATCCGAAGCGCTACGTGCGGGGGCAGTACGAGGGCTTCCTCGGTATCAAGGACGTCGCCCCGGACTCGACGACGGAGACCTTCGCCGCGGTCGAGCTGGCGATCGACAACTGGCGCTGGAGCGGCGTTCCCTTCTTCGTCCGCGCCGGCAAGTGCCTGCCGAGCAAGGCTTCGGAAGTGAACGTCGTCTTCAAGCGGCCGCCGCGGTTGGGGATCGGCTCGGGCAAGCTGCCGGAGCCCAACCAGTTGACGGTGAGGATCGAGCCGCGGCCGGGCTCCCGCATCCGCCTCTTCGCCAAGCGGGCTGGAGAGGAGGCGTTCGAGCCAGCCGACCTGGAGGTGCTGTTCGAGAAGGTGCCGGGCGAGGAGCCCGAGCCCTACGAGCGGCTGCTGAACGATGCGATCGCCGGCCGCACCCAGCTCTTCACGCGCGAGGACACGGTCGAGGAGACCTGGCGAATCGTGCAGCCGCTGCTCGACGAGCCCGGGCCGATCCACCCGTATGCGCCCGGAACGTGGGGGCCGCACGAGGCGGAGAAGCTGACCCGCGGCATCTGCCAGTGGTACGAGCCCTGGCTGCCCACGACGACGTAATCCCAACCGTCCTGCTAGGTTTTGGCTGCCCTCATTAGGGGGGCCTAATCCGCAATCGCGAACGTCAGCAGAGGAGCAGCCCCGACCGCATGATCCCCACCCTGGTAATCGCCCTTCGCGAGGGCGTCGAAGCATCGCTGATCGTCGGCATCGTCGCCGCCTTCCTGGTCAAGGAGGGGCGAAGCGACACGCTCAAGCAGATGTGGGTCGGAGTCGGCATCGCAGTCGCCCTCTGCGTCGGCATCGCCGTCCTGCTTCGGGTCGTGGGGCAGCAGTTGCCCCAGCGCGAGCAGGAAGGCCTGGAGACGGTGATCGGCCTGATCGCGGTCGGCGCCGTCACCTACATGATCGTCTGGATGCGGCGCCACGCGAAAACCATCAAAGGAGCGCTGGAGGGCAGCGCCGCGACCGCCCTGGCCGCCGGCTCGACCCTGGCCCTGGTCGCGATGGCCTTCCTCGCGGTCCTGCGCGAGGGCTTCGAGACCTCGGTCTTCATGCTCGCGGCCTTCCAGGACGCGACCGACACCACCGCGGCCGGCGCCGGCGCGATGATCGGCCTGATCGCGGCGATCGCGATCGGGCTCGGCATCTACCGCGGCGGCGTTCGCATCAACCTGACCCGCTTTTTCCGCGTCACCGGCTTGATCCTCGTCTTCGTCGCCGCCGGCCTGCTCGCCACCTCGCTGCACACCGCTCATGAGGCGGGGTGGTTCAACAGCCTCCAGGGCCAGGCGCTCGACCTCACCTGGCTGGTGCAGCCGGGGACGATCTCCGGCTCGCTGCTGACCGGGATGCTGGGTCTGCAGCCAACCCCCACCGTCGGAGAGGTGCTGGTCTACGCCATCTACGCGATCCCGATGGCGGTCTATGTGCTCTGGCCCGATCGCCTGCGGCCGCGTCGCCGCCGCGCCCCCGCCCGCGCCGATCGCGCGGGGCGCGCCGCCGCCGCCGAGAGCCCCGCCTGAGCCTATTCCGACTTCTTACGTCGGTTTTCGTTAGGGTGCCCTAATTCTCAAGAAGGGCGGTGTCTCGCCCACTCAACAAGGAGTTGACCACGTGAACGGACTTTCCCTCTCCACCCTCATGCGCCGCGTCGCGCCCGTCGCCGGGGGCACGCTGACAGCCGCCGTGCTGGTCGCCGGCTGCGGCTCCGGCGACGACGCGCCCGCGAACGCCACGAAGCTGTCCTTCGAGCTGACCGACGCCGGCTGCGTGCCCAGCTCGGCGAAGGCGCCGGCGGGGCCGGTCGAGTTCGAGGTGGTCAATTCGGGGACGTCGAAGGTCACCGAGTTCGAGGTGCTCGAGGGCGACGAGATCCTCGGCGAGAGGGAGAACCTCTCCGACGGCCTCTCCGGCGAGTTCACGCTCGACCTCGAGCAGGGCGAGTACGTCCTCTACTGCCCGGGCGGCGAGACCGAGAAGGGCGCTCTCACGATCACCGGCAGCTGAAGCCGGCTGCGAGTTTCGACCGAGGGCGATAGGGCCGATTCCGTCCGTTGATCCGACGGAATCGGCAAACCCATCGGCACAATTTGGGGAGGTGTTGGGGTGCCGGCGGTCGAAGGGGTTTCGGATGCGCAGACTCTCCCGAGCGAAGGCAGGGCTGGTGGCGCTCGTCGCCATCGCGCTCTGCCTGCCGATCGCGGCGCCCGCCTGGGCGGGGTCGCTGCTGCCGCGCGGGGACAAGGTCTTCTTCGGCGTCTCCGACACCGGTGACAGCGCCCAGTTCGGCGAGTTCACAAGGGCGGTCAACAAGCACCCGGCGCTGATCGAGTCGTTTCGCAGCTGGGGAGCGGACTTCCCGGAGTCGATCGTGCGCTGGCAGACGGCGCGGGCGCGGCCGATGCTCCACATCACCACCGCAGACTCCGGCGACGGGCATGAGCTGATCAGCCCGCGAGCGATCGCAGGGGGCGGGGGCGACGACTACCTGCTGCGGCTCAACAAGCTCTTCTGGGCGAAGAAAATGCGCGCCTACATCCGGCCGCTGGGGGAGCCGAACCGCTGCCTCAACGTCTACGCCGCCTATGACTGCGCCGGGGACCCGCGCGGTGGCGGCCACCGCCCCATCTGGTACAAGCGCGCCTTCCGCCGCATCTACGTCCTCCTGCACGGCGGCGGCAAGCTGGCGGAGATCGACCGTCGCTTGGCCCAGGCCGGGCTGCCGCCGCTGCGCAGCGATTCCGGCGCGCTGCCGCGCGGGCTCCCCGCCGCGCCGGTGGCAATCGTCTGGAGCCCGCTTCCTGCCGGCTCTCCAACGGTGCCTGGCAACCGCCCGAAGCACTTCTACCCCGGCCCCCGCTACGTCGACTGGGCGGGAACCGACTTCTACTCCGACAACCAGGACTGGAAAGCGCTGACCGGCCTCTACAACCGCTTCAAGGGCAAGCCCTTTGCGATCACCGAGTGGAGCGTCTCCACCGGAGACGACTCTTCCTTCGTCAAGCGCCTGCTGGTCTGGGTGCGGCGACACCCGCGTTGCAAGATGCTCATCTACTACCAGGACTTCGGTTCGGCGAGCTCCTACCGGATCCAGAACTGGCCCGCGAGTCTCGGCGTTCTGCGCCGCCGCCTCGCTTCCCCTCTCTTTCCTTCTTTCGCGCCCCGCGCGCCACACCTGCCGCCACCGCCTTCCGGCGGCCTTGCGCCGAAAGCCGACTAGGTCGCTTGACGCGCGGGGCCGGAAAGCGGTCGCTGACCGCGGCGCGGTAGGGATATGGCCTCAGCGCGGTGATGCTCGAGTAGCCGGTCAGATAGAGGCGGCGACCGTCGGAGATCACCGGCGAGTAGGTGCCCCGCGAGTAATGGAACACCCGCCGCCCACTGCGCATCATGAAGCCGCTGGTCGTCTCATTGCTGAACTCCGCCACGTAGACGATGTCCCCGACCGCAGACAGCGAGCCGACCACCTGCCCCCCCGTGTAGCGAGCCCAGCGCACGCCGCCGTCCTTGGCGTCGAGCGCGTAGATGTTGCCGTCGAAGGAGCCGATGTAGACGGTCGGCGGGCTGTGCCGTGTGGTGGAGACGGTCGGTCCGGAATAGGCGTAGCCGCCGGTGGAGTAGGTCCAGGCCAGCGTCCCGTCCTTGAGGTCGAAGCTGTACACGCGGTTGTCGTTGTTGCCGGCGTAGACGCGGCCGAAGGCAACCGCGGGGGTTGAGTAGAAGGCGCCCGAAGCGCCGAACCCGGGGCCAAGCGAGCCGCTCTGCCACTTGATGCTGCCGGTCTTTGCGTCGACCGCATTCATGTAACCGCCGTAGTCGCCGACGTAGAGCGTGCCGCCGTAATAGGCGGGCGCCGACTTGATCGCGCCTCCGAGCGAGGTGGCCCAGCGCACGCCGCCGCTGATCGTGCTGAGCGCGAACAGCTCGCCGTTCTCGCAGCCGAAGTAGACGGTGCGGTCGATCACCACCGGCGAGGACTCCGCCCGGCCCGGCAGCGAGCGCTTCCAGATCAACCTGCCCGTCTTCGCGTCCAGCTTGACGATGTGGCCGGGCACGAGGTTGACGATGTAGAGGCGATGCCGGTAATAGGCGGGCGAGGAGGCGTTGAGGCGGCCGATTCGCCGTTGCCATAGAACCTTGCCGGTGTCGGCATCCAGAGCACGCGCGGTGCCGTTGTTGTCGACGAAATAGAGCTTGCCGCCGACGAAGATGGGCGGGAACTCCAGCAGCGGCCTGCCCGTGTAGCGCCAGAGCTTGCGGAATGGCGGCTTCACCCCCTTCGCCGGCAGATAGCGGGTGCGGGCGGGGTCGAAACCGAACAGCGGCCAGTTGACCGTCTTCGCCTTCGGCTTGGGCGGTTTCTGTGGCGTGAAGGCGACGTCCGCATTGTGGACGTCGGCAGGGCGCTTCAGCAGCTGGTAGGCAACCGTCACCCCCCCGATCATCAGGACCAGGACGATGGGGGCGATGATCGTCAGCCTTTTGCGATTGCCCAGGAGGCGCTTCGGGTGCTTCCACCAGCGGGCCGTGGGCCCGCCCTCAGCCATTCGCAGCGCCGGCCCGACGCTCCGACTCGGCGGTGACGCCGTTCAGCAGCTGCTTAATCCCCAGCTTGACGGCGCCGACCACCGCGGCGCCGGCGAGTGGGATGGTCGGGTGGGTGCGAACCGCGTAGGTGACTTTGGTCCCGGTCCCCTCGGGAGCAAGCAGGACCGTGCCGAGATGGTCGCGCACAGGAAGGCCGGAGAGCACCTTGTAGGAGAAGCGGCTGGGCCGCTCGTAGGAGACGACCTCCTCGCGCAGCGGCGGCCCGACCGAGCGCAGGACACGCACCGCCCCCACCCCGTTGGGCGCCGGCTCTCCCTCCCGCTCCAGCTCCGCCTTTCGCACCGAGGTGATCTCGGCATAGCCGCGATGATCGGTCAGCACATCGAAGACGGTTTCGGGCGGCGCATTGATCTCGCGCACGAGAGTGAAGCTGGCCATGCCGAAGCAGGCTACTGGAGCGTCCAGCGCTGCGGATCGGTTCCCTCGACCGCCGCGACCTCGCCGCCGAGCGCCAGGTGATCGAGTCCGGAGAGGACGATCTGCAGCGCCCAGGCGCTGACCGGGGAGTTGACGTTCTCTGGGCCGACGATCTCGGCGACGATCCCGAAGGCCGTCTTCTCTCCCGCCCCCAGGGAGTCGCGCACCTTGCCGAGCAGCTCATCGACCTGGCGGCGACTCTCGGCGATCTTCGCCCCGGGGTCGCGGAAGGGGCGGCCATGGCCGGGGAGGACGAGGCCGACTGCCAGCGGCTCCACCTCGTCGAGGCTGCGCAGGAACTCCCCGATCGGGTCCGGCGTGTGGCCGTGGTCGAAGAAGAGGACGGTGCGGCCGAGCAGATGGTCGCCGGAGATCATCAGCCTGCGCTCAGGCTGATGCAGGACAACGTGCGACGGGGCGTGTCCCGGCGTCTCGTGAACCTGCCAGGCGCCGAGGTCGGTCTCCACCTCGACCCCCGGCAGCAGGTCGCGGTCGGGCTCGATGATCGCGTCGATCCCATTGTCGTCGTCGCCCTCGCGCGACTCGCGGTATTTCTCCAGCGCCGCGGGCGGGACCCCGCTCTGGCGCGCCACCTCCAACCGCTGCTCGAGTGCCGCGGTCGGGTCGTCGGCGAGCAGGCGGACGTGCTCCCAGGCCGGGTGCATCCACAGCTCGCAGCCGGCCGCCTCCACGATCGGCGCGGCGAGGCCATAGTGGTCGGTGTGGGAGTGGGTGCAGACCAGCAGGCGGATGTCGTCGAGGCCGTGCCCGGTCTGGGCGAGGGCAAGGTCGAACTGGCGCAGCCGGTCGCGGCCGCCGATCCCGGTGTCGAAGAGGACGATTCCGCCATCCGCCGCCACCGCCCAAGCGTTGCCGTGCGGCACGCCGGGCCAGGGAAGCGGCAGGCGCAGGCGCCAGACGCCGGGCAGCACCCGCTCTCCCCGCACCTCCGCCTTGCGGTTGCCGCTCATCGCTGTCCATCCTCTCAATCGCCGCCGCCGCGCGACGTGAGAAGCGTCAAGCTCCTCGGCTAGATTCTCCGTGTGAGCCCGCAAAGCGGCGTCGCATGAAGTCCGAGGGCCCCGGACGCGCAGGCCTCGTTCTCGCCGCCCTGATCCTCGTCGCCGCGGTCGCCAACCTCAACCTCGCGGTCGCCAACGTCGCCCTGCCGGACATCGGCAAGGCTTTCAACGCGGGACAGACGACGCTCAACCTGGTTGCCGTCGGCTACTCCCTGGGGCTGGCGACCTCGGTCCTCTACCTCGGCGCGCTTGGCGACCGCCACGGCCGCAAGATGATGCTGCTCCTCGGCATGGGGCTCTCGATCCCGGCCTCGCTGCTGGCCGGGCTCGCTCCCTCGATCGGCGTGCTGTTCGCCGCCCGGGTGCTCGGCGGCGTCGCCGCCGGCATGGCCTTCCCGACCACGCTGGCGCTGATCACGGCGCTCTGGGACGGGCCTGCCCGAACCAGGGCGATTGCGCTGTGGTCGGCAATCGGCGGCGCGATCGCCTCGCTCGGGCCGCTTCTCTCCGGCGCCCTGCTCGAGCACTTCGACTGGGGCTCGGTCTTCCTCGTAACCCTGCCGCTGGCGGCGCTCGCCCTCTACCTGGCCTGGCGCTACGTCCCCTCCCATGTCAACGAGACCACCGACCCCGTCGACAACCTCGGCGGCGTCCTCTCGATGCTGCTGGTGGCGGCGCTGGTGTTGGGCATCAACCTCGCGCCGGTGCCGGGCGAGGGAGCCTTGGCGATCGGCCTCGGCCTGGTCGCGCTGGCGGCGACGGGCGCCTTCGTCATCCGCCAACGGCGGGCGCGCGCGCCGCTCTATGACCTCGAGGTGGCGGGGCGGCGCATCTTCTGGGTAGCCGCCTGTGCCGGGATCATCGTCTTCGGCTCGCTGATGGGGGCGATGTTCATCGGCCAGCAGTTTCTCCAAAACGTGCTCGACTACTCGACCCTCGACTCGGGCTTGGCAATTCTGCCCGCGGCGGCGCTGATGGTCGTCGTCGCACCCCGCTCGGCGAAGCTGGTCGAGGCGCGGGGAGCGCGCTTCACGCTGTTGGTCGGCTACGTCTTCTGCGTGCTCGGCTTCCTCACCATGCTGCTGCTCTGGAAGCAGGGGATCTCCTACTGGAAGGTCGGGCTCGGCTATGCGCTGATCGGGGTCGGGGTCGGCTTCGCCGGCACGCCCGCCTCGCACTCGCTGACCGGATCGGTGCCGGTCAAGCGCGCCGGGATGGCATCGGGCACCGCCGATCTGCAGCGGGACCTCGGCGGGGCGATCATGCAGTCGATCTTCGGCGCCCTGCTGACCGCCGGATACGCCGCCGCGTTCTCCTCCCAGCTCGCGGCCTCTCCCAACGGCGGCAACGCCTCCGAGAACGTCCAGGGCGAGCTGACCAAGTCCTTCTCCAGCGCCGCCGACCTCGCCGACCAGTACCCGCAGTACTCCAACCAGATCATCGCCGCGGCGAAGACCTCGTTCCTGCAGGGCGATGAGTGGGCCTATGCCGCCGGCATCGTCGCGATCGCGCTGGGCGCGGCGCTGGTCTTCTTCGGCTTCCCGAAGCGCGACCGGGAACGTGAGCTGTTGTCCGAGTACCGGGCCGAGGATGGCGAGGCGGAGCCCGCCTGATTTCTCTAGCTGGTCGCCAGGCCGATGGCGAGCAGCGGGAAGGCCACCATCGCGCCGAGATAGGCGCCGATCGCCAACCCGGTGCGGGCGCCTGTCGTGCGCGATTTGGCACCCGCGATCAGCCCCAGGAGGAGGCAAAATGCGGCGATGCCGAGGCCGAGCCAGAAGACGGGAGGCATAAGCGGCCGCGAGCCTATCGAACCGGGGCAGCGGTTAGGTTTTGGGCGTGCGGATTCTCGCCTTCAGCGACTTGCACCGTGACCTGAGCCAGGCCGCGACGCTGGTTGAGATGGCGGCGGACGCCGACGTGGTGATCGGCGCCGGCGACTTCGCCTCCGTGCACGAGGGCCTGGAGGAGACGATCGGGGCGCTGTCCGCGATCGAGGCGCCAACCGTCCTCGTCCCGGGCAACAACGAGACCGAGGAGGCCCTGCGCGAGGCGGCAGCCGGCTGGGAGGCCGCGACGGTCCTGCACGGCGCCGGCACCGCGATCGACGGCATCGACTTCTTCGGCCTCGGAGCGGGCATCCCGGTCACCCCCTGGGACTGGAGCTTCGATCTCGACGAGGAGACCGCGGCCGAAATGCTCGCCACCTGCCCGCAGGGCGCCGTCCTCGTTCTGCACTCTCCGCCGCAGGGACACTGCGACGCGGGCGGTGGGGGTATGCACTTCGGCAGCGAGGCGTTGCTGCGCGCGATCGAGGAGCGTTCGCCGCGCCTAGCGGTCTGCGGTCACATTCACGAATCGTGGGGTTGTGAGAGCCAGGTCGGAGAAACGCCGGTCCGCAACCTCGGGCCCGGCGGCACCTGGCTCGAGGCATAGGCCCCGGGCGACGAGGGGCTCAGCCTTCTCCGTCGCCGCTGTACTTGTAGCCGATGCCGCGAACGGTGAGGACCAACTCGGGCCGCTGCGGGTCGCGCTCGACCTTCTGGCGCAGATTGGAGATGTGGACGTCGCAGGCGCGCTCGTCGCCGTCGAACTCGGTCTGCCACAGCTCCTCCATGATCTGGCGACGGGGAAAGACGTCGCCGGGCCGGCCGACGAGCAGGCGCAGGAGCTGGAACTCCGAGCGGGTGAGGTTGACCGGCTCCCCGCGCACCGTGGCGACATGGCGGACCAGATCGATCGCCACCGGCCCGGATTCGATCTTCACCGCCTGCGCCAACGGCGAGCGGTCCAGCTCGCGGCGGCGCAACTGAGCCCGGACACGGCCGAGCAGCTCCCGCACCGAGAAGGGCTTGGTGACGTAGTCATCGGCGCCGACCTCGAGCCCGACCACCTTGTCGACCTCGGCGTCCTTGGCGGTGAGGACGATGATCGGCACGGCACTGCGGGAGCGGACGTCGCGACAGATGTCGAGGCCGCTGGGGCCGGGCATCATGATGTCGAGGATGAGGAGGTCGTAGGGGATGCCGTTGCCGAGCATCTCGCTCGCCTCCTCGCCGTCGGCGGCGGCGCTCACCTCGAAGCCCTCCTGGGCGAGGGCATAGCCGACCGAGTCGCGAACTGAGGGCTCGTCGTCGGCTATCAGTATCCGTCCGCTGCTCATGCGACCGGGGTCGGGCTGGGTTGGGCGACGGGGAGACGCACCCAGAAGGTGCTCCCCTCCCCCGGGACGGAGTGGGCGCCTATCTCCCCGCCCATCACGTTGACCATGCGGCGTGCGATCGCGAGGCCCAGGCCAAAGCCCTCCTGCTTGCGGGTCTCGCTGCGGCGGTAGAAACGCTCGAAGACGCGCTCGACCTCGGCGGCCGGAATCCCCGTTCCTGTGTCGATCACTTCCAAGACCACCTCCTCCTTCTCGCCGTCGCGACGGCCGCGAACGGTAACGGCACCGGGGGGTGGCGTGTTCTTGAAGGCATTCGTGAGCAGGCCGATCAGCACCTGGCGCAGCAGGGTCGGGTCTCCCTTGGCGGCAAGGTCGGGCTCGACCTCGACGTGAAGATCGAGGTGACGGGGGACCTCGACGGCCGCAACGACGTCGCGGACGGCGATCGGAACGTCGACCACCTCCGTCTCCCCCGCCCCCACCGACTCGACCCGGGCGAGAGTGAGCAGGGACTGGGTGAGGCGGTTCATCCGCTCCGCGTCCTCGGTAAGCCGGGCGAGGAAGTGGTCGCGCGCGTCGGGATCGTCCTTGGCCCCGTCCTGGAGGACCTCGATTGCGCTGGAGATCCCCGCCAACGGGTTGCGCAGCTCGTGGGCGGCGTTGGAGACGAAGTCCGCCTCGGCGAACTCGCGACGCATCTCCTCGGTTCGGTCACGGACCACGGCGAGGACGGCGCGCTCGTCCGGCAGGGAGCGGGCCTGCATCGAGTAGGCGCGGTCGCCGATCCTGATCGCCGGATGGGCGGCGAAGCCAAGCTGCGCGGCTCGGCGCAGGTGGGGCACGAGGGCCTCGGCGGGCAGGCCGGAGGAATCGAGCAGCTCGGCGCCGGCGCTGTTGGAGAAGCGGACGGGACCATCGTCGTCGACCACCATCACCGCGTCGGTGAGCCCGTCGAATATCGCCGCGAGCTTGTTGCGATCGGCGGTGAGAACGCCGAAGCTCTCCTTCAGCGAGGCGCGCATCGAATCGAGGGCGCGAGCCAGATCGCCGATCTCGTCAGGGCCGGAGACGCTGAGCGAGGCGTCGAACGAGCCGGCCGCCATCTGCCCGGCCGCCCCCGCGAGGCTTTTCACGCGGTGGGCGATGGCGACCGCGATCAGGAACCCGGTGAGGATGCCGAGCGCGATCGCCGCGAGCACAGCGCGCGGGCGGTCGCCAAAGAGATAGACCACGGAGGCGGTGATCAAGCTCACGGCTGCAAACGCCCCTGTCAGCCAGAGGCGCATCCCGATCCTTCTCATGAGGGTTTACTAACACAAAGCGCCGCCGCTCGTGCGTGGGAGAATCGGCGCGTGCGCACGCTGGTGTTCATCCCAGCCTGGAACGAGGAGGACTCGGTCACGGGCGTGATCGCCGGAGTTCGGCAGTGCCTGCCGGATGCCGACGTGCTCGTCATCGACGACGGCTCGACGGACGGCACGGCCGCCCAGGCACGGGCGGCGGGCGCTCTGGTCGCCTCGCTCCCCTTCAACCAGGGAGTCGGCGCCGCGCAGCAGACCGGCTACATCTACGCGCTGCGCGAGGGGTACGACATCTGCGCCCAGACCGACGGCGACGGCCAGCACCCACCGCAGGAGCTGGCCCGTGTTGTCGCCCAGGTGCGCGACGGCGACGCCGACATGGCGGTTGGGTCCCGCTATCTGGACCCCGACATCGCCGAGGCGGGCGACTACCGCGCGAGCCCGATGCGGGGATTGGGCATCCGCATGTTCCGAGCGATAGTCAGCGCCTCCACCCATCAGCGATTCACCGACACGACCAGCGGATTGCGCGCTCTCAACCGCCGCGCCATGGCTCTATTCGGCGAGCGCCTCTCCTCGGAGTTCGCCGACGTCGAAGCGCTGCAGCGCGCGGTGCACCAGGGACTGCGGGTGAAGGAGATCCCGGTGCGGATGCTGCCCCGTGCCGGCGGGGACTCCTTCCTCAACCCCGCGCGCAGCCTCTATTACATCTACAAGACCCTGGTCGTGCTGCTGGCCGGTCACGTGCGGCCGCGCGGGTCGAATTCGGGAAGTCAGTGAGCGCCGGAAGCGCGATTCTGTCTGCCGCCCAGAGCACCGAGCCGGTGCTGCGGCTGACCACCCAGGCCCGAATAGTGGCCGCCGTGCTGGCGATCGCCTTCATGGTGCTGATCTTCGAGCTGATCCGCCGCCACCGGCTGCAGGAGCGCTACGCCATCATCTGGTTCCTGGCCGGAGTCGCGATGCTGCTCGGTGCCGCGTTCCCCCAGGTCCTGGAGTTGCTGGCGAAGGCGATGGGCGTCCGCGACATCACGATCGCGCTCTTCTCGCTGATCCTCTTCGTCCTGCTCATCCTCTCGCTCAGCTTCACGGTCATCCTCTCGCGGCAGGCGGGCCAGATCACGCGCCTCGCCCAGGAGAGCGCGATCGAGCGCCTGCGACAGGAGCAAGAGGGCTCAGGCAGCCAAGCGGATCGCGAGAGCCTCTAGCGCCAGCTCCTCGGAGACGTTGAGGTCGAGGCGGCGGCGGGTGTCCTGGACCAGCTCGGCCGCCCGCCGGGGACGGGAGGGGTCGAGCCCCTCGGCCGCGGCGCCGAGCTGCTCGATGCGATCCTGGTTGTAGGCGACCTCGGGAGCACCCGAGCCGACCGCGGCGAGGTCGCGGAACCAGTCGGCGGCCAATTCCAGGCCCAGGTCGAGCACCTCTGTACGGCGCCGGCGCCCCACGCGCTTGGCCTCGTCGGTGACGTCTTTGGCGGAGCGTTTTACGCCCGCCTCCTTCTCCTCCTCGAGCGCCTCTCGGGTCGCCGCCTCCGCTTCCTTGCCGGCCTCCTCGGCGGTATCGAGCAATCGCCGCCACGACACCCCACCCTCCTCATCCAGCCCAAAGACGCCGGCCCTGAGTCGCCGCCCAGGCTCCGAGAGCAGGAAGCGGGCGCGGTCGAGGTCGCCGGCGGATAGGCGGGCGGCGGCGGTGATCTCAGCGGGCTCGCCGGCGCCTTCCAGGGCGGCCTCTATTGCCGGGATCGGCAGCGGCGCGAAGTCGATCGGCTGGCAGCGGGAGGCGACCGTCTCCAGCAGGGCCTCCGGCTCGGATGTGAGCAGGATCAGATGGGCGAAATCGGGGGGCTCTTCAAGTGTCTTGAGGAGCGCGTTCTGGCTCTCGTCCCGCATTGCCTCCGCGGCCTCGATGACGAAGACCCGCCTGCCGCCCTCGAAGGGGCGGTAGACGGCCGCCCGGATCACCTGCTCGCGCACCTCCTCGACCAGGTGCTGCGCGCCTCGTGGGGCGATCCAAACCAGGTCGGGGTGCGGCGAAGGGTCGAGCAGGGCGCGACGGCGGGCGTCCTCGGGGTCCTCGGCCCCCGTTGCGAGGATCTCGGCCGCGAAGGCGCGCGCGACGGCGCGCTTCCCCGAGCCGCGCGATCCGCGGAACAGGTAGGCGTGGGAGGGGCCGGCTCTGAGTGCGGCCTCGAGCGCCATCCGCGCTCGGCGCTGGTGCTCGGTGGCTGCCTGAATCGCGTCAGCCATCGAATCCGCCCGTGTCTGGCGACTTATTCGCGCTATAGCCGAATAAGTCGCCAAGTCTGATCATTTTGCCCGGCTCCGGGCCGCCTCCATTACGTGCTCGTGGACTTCCTCGACGCTTCCGGACGCGTCGACGACCACCACCCGGTCCGAGGCGATCTCGGCGATCTCCTCGTAGGCCTCGGCCACCGCGCGCTGAAGTTCGAGGCCCTCGGCCTCGAAGCGGTCATCGCCGTCGGCGCGCCCGTGCCCTATCTCGGGGTCGACGCGCAGCAGGATCGTCAGATCTGGCCAGAGGCCGTCCGTGGCGGAGTCGGTGAGGGAGATCGTCTCCCCCACCCCCAGCCCCCGGGCGGCGCCCTGGTAGGCGACGGTGGAGTCGGCGAAGCGATCGGAGACGACGTCGCGGCCGGCTTCCAACGCGGGGCGAATAACGCGGGCGGTGAGGTCGGCGCGGGCCGCGAGGAAAAGCAGCAGCTCCGCGTAGGGGTCCAGCTCCAGCGCCGGGTCGGCCAGCAGCTCGCGGATCCGCTCCGCCGCGTCGGTTCCCCCCGGTTCGCGGATCAGCAGGGTCTCGGGGCCAAGCGCCTCGGCAAGGAGCTTGGCTTGCGTGCTCTTTCCCGACCCGTCGATCCCCTCAAGCGAAACGAACAAATGACGGCTCCAGATCATCGCCATGCGGCGTCCTCAGTCGCCCAAATAGCGCTGCTATTCGGGCGTCCTGCGTCCTTGCCTGGCGCCGCCTGGAACTCGTCATTTTGCGGCGGCCTTCGCTCGTTTCCGTTTCCGGGTCGCAGTCGCGGTCTTGTCCACGGAGCCGTCCGGCGGCGGCTGTTTCGCCATCGCCTCCTTGGCGGCTTTCGCCGCCTCGCGCTCGGCGCGGCGTTTCTTCATCTCCTGCATCGACTCGCACTCGTCGTTGAGGCAGAGGTTCCAGGGACGACCCCGAAACGGGACGACTTTGAGCCGTGGGGTCTCACCGCAAACCGAGCAGCGGTCCTCGAGTTTGAAGACGTCGCCGCGCTGGGGAAGAGGGAAGGTCTGATCGCAGGACTCGGGATCGTCCGCGGTCCAGCCCGAGCAGCCGACGAACCGTTTGCCCGATTTTTTGGCGCGGATGATGCGCAGCATGTGAGGGGAGCCGTCCTCCTTCTTGCGCCCCGCCTCTTCGCAGACCTTGCACGGGCCGAGGATCCGGTCCTGGTCCATCCCCGCCCAGACGACCTTGGCCAGGTCCTCTTTGGTCTCGTCGATCTCCGACCAGGTCTTGTGGAGGAGGTCGCGGCTCTCGCCCACAACCTCGCCCTTCGACATCTCCCCCTGGGCGATGCGATCCATCTCCGCCTCGAGCTGGGCGGTCATCTCCGGCGTCGCCATCCCCGGCACGTATTTCTTGAAGGCCTCATACAGGGCGATCCCGGTCTCCGAGGGGATCGGCGGGTTCGAGTAGACGTAGCCGCGGTCGAAGAGCTTCTGGATGATGTCTGCGCGAGTGGCTTTGGTGCCGAGGTTGCGCTCCTCCATCAGCTCGATCAGTTTCGCTTGCGAGATCCGTCCCGGCGGCTGGGTCTCCTTGTCGACGATCCAGGGGTCGCCGTCGAGCTCGATCGTCTGGCCCTCCTGCAGTGCCGGGATCTCCTCGTCGGAGGAGCGGGCGTATGTGTAGATGCCGGCATAGCCAGGGTCGACGACGACCGAGCCGCGTACGAAGTAGGTCTCCGAGCCGGCCTCGATGTCGGCCCGGGTCGACTCGGTGATCATCGGCGGGCTGAAGGTGGCGAGGAAGCGGCGCACGACCAGCTCGTAGACGCGGCGCTTGGGGCCCTCGAGGGCGCCCGGGTGGATCGCCTGGGTCGGGTAGATCGGCGGGTGGTCGGTGGTCTCTTTCTTGCCGCGGGTCGGGGTCAGCGGGCCGTCGAGTAGACCGGAAGCGGCGGAGAACTCCTTGATCCGCACCAGCGAGGAGACCAGCTCGTGCAGCGGCAGCGAGGACGGGTAGACCGTGTTGTCGGTGCGCGGGTAGGAGATGAAGCCGTCCATGTAGAGGTCCTCGGCGATCCGCATCGCGCTGGCCGGGGTGATGCCGAGGCGGCTGGAGGCGTCGGTGCTGAAGGCGGTCGTGTTGTAGGGCGTCGGCGGCTTGCGAGTGTTCTTGCGCGCGGTCACCGACTTGACCGTGCCGGGACTCGAAGTCCCGGCGGCCGCCGCGTCGACCTCGGCCCGTTCCCAGAATTTGTCGACGCTGTGGTGGGCCTCGAAGGCGCCGTCGGGATGCTGGAACTTGGCGAACAGCTCCCAGAAGGGTTTGGCGACGTGGGCTCGCCGCTCCATCTCGCGCTCGACGATCAATCCGAGGGTGGGGCTCTGGACGCGGCCGACCGAGAGGAAGTTGGAGCCGAAGCGGCGGGTCGCGAGAGAGACGGCACGGGTAAGGGTGGCCCCCCACAGCAGATCGATGTCCTGGCGGGCGGCGCCGGCGTTGGCGAGCGGATAGGAGAGCTCGTCGAGGTTGGAGAAGGCTCGCTCGATCTCCTCTTTGGTGAGAGCGGAGTAGCGGGCGCGCTTGATCCTCAGCGTGCCGCGGTCAACGTCGTCCCGCGAGCCGAGGTCGGGGTTGGCGTCGAGCATCTCCTCCAGCGCCTCGAGGCCGATCAGCTCACCCTCGCGATCGAAGTCGGTGGCGATCACGAGCTCGTCGGCCCCTTTGGCCATTTTCTTGATCGCTTTGACGACGTTTTTGTCGGTCGGCTCCTTGATCAGCTTGGCGTCGATCAGATCGTGCAGGTCGGTCTTCTGCCAGTTGGAGTAGCCCTCCGGGAAGGAGGGGCCGAGCACGTGGCCCTTGAGGCCGATCGTCATCTGCTCGCTGCCGTCGGCGTCGGTCCACGTGTAGAAGGGGACTTTGTAGGTTTTGTCCGCCTTCGCCTCGTTGCGGCCAAGGATCTCGGCGATCTTCTTGGCGCTGTTGTTCTTCTCGGTGACGATCAACCGCATGGGTCGGCGAGGGTAGCAGGGGGCTTGGGCGACCCCGCCCGGCCCACGCGCGCCGATCCCCTTAGGATCGGCGACCTAATGAAGTGCTTGGTCACGGGCGGCGCGGGATTCATCGGGTCCAACCTGGTCGACGCCCTGTTGGCGCGGGGAGACGAGGTGACAGTCGTCGACGACCTCTCGACGGGGCGCCGTGAGAACCTCGATGGAGCGCTGACCAGGGGCGCCCGACTGGTCGAGCTGGACATCCGCGAGGCGGATGCGCTGGAGGCGTTGGTCACCGAGGAGAGACCCGAGGTCGTCTTCCACCTGGCCGCCCAGATCGACGTCCGCAAGTCGATTGCCGACCCAGCCTTCGACGCCTCGATCAACGTCGGCGGGACCGCCAACGTGCTGGAGGCGGCACGGGTGGCGGGGACGAGGCGCATCGTCTTCGTCTCCACCGGCGGGGCGATCTACGGCGAGGGCGAGGGACAGGAGCTGCCGCTCGACGAAGGCGCGCCGATCGCGCCGCTCTCGGCCTACGGCCAGAGCAAGTTCTCCGGCGAGGGGTACCTGGCGCTATACGAGCGCCTCTACGGCCTCTCGGGAGTGAGCCTGCGACTCGGCAACGTCTACGGCCCGCGGCAGGACCCACTCGGCGAGGCGGGGGTGATCGCGATCTTCTGCGGACGTCTTCAGGCCGGGGAGCGGCCCACGGTGTTCGGCGACGGCAAACAGACCCGTGACTACATATACGTGGGCGACGTGGTGGCCGCGGCGCTGGCGGCATCCAAATCCGAGGCGAGCGGCCCGATCAACGTAGGCACCGGAATCGAGACGGACGTTCTGGAGCTGGCCGCCCGTCTGGGCGAGCTGGGCGGAACCGAAGATTTCGAGCCCGAGCTCGCCCCGCCACGCACCGGCGAGGTGCAGCGGATCGCGATCGACCCGACCCGTGCCGAGCGAGAGCTTGGCTGGCGCGCGGAGGTCGGTCTCGAAGAGGGCCTCCGCCTGACGTTGGACTCCCTCTAACCTTCGTTCGGTTATGCCCGCTCAGGCCTACGCAGGCAAGGAATGCGTTTGCCAGCTCCGCAAGGGGATCTGCGATCAGTCGTGCGTGCGCGACATGCTGGAGACGCCCTTCTACATCGCCTGCTTGAAGCTGAAGGGGCGCCGCTGCCTGGTGATCGGAGGCGGCGACATCGGCCTCGAGAAGGTCGAGGGGCTGCTCGCCTGTGACGCCGACGTAACGCTGATCGCCCCGGTCGCCCATCCCGAGCTGGAGGAGCTGGCCGCGGAGGGGTCGATCGAATGGGAGAAGCGCGCCTACGCCGGCGCCGCCGACCTCGAGGGGGCCTTCATGGCGATCGCCGCCACCGACGACAGCGAGGTCAACATCGGCGTCTACGACGACGCCGAGAGGCGGGCGATGCTGGTCAACGTCGTCGACGTGCCACCGCTGTGCAACTTCATCCTGCCGGCGATCGTGCGCAGCGGGCCGCTGGCGATCGCGATCTCGACCGCCGGCGCCTCCCCCGCCCTGGCGAAGCGGATGAAGCGCGAGGTCTCCGAGCTGTTCGGCGAGGAATACGCGCGCCTGGCGGTGATCCTCAACGACGCCCGCGGCTGGGCCAAGGCGACGCTGCCCACCTACCAGGACCGCAAGGAGTTCTTCGAGGGGATCGTCAACGGCGACCCCGACCCGGTCGAGCTGATCCGCGAGGGCCGCGAGGTCGAGTTGATTGCGCTGATCGAGGCGGCCAAAGAGCGCGCAGCCGCGGCGCTGGCGTGAGCCGGCGCTAGATGGTTGATTCCACGGCCGTGTGTGGCCGGGGATGGGCGTGGTCAAGCAGATCAAGGACGCAGGGCGCAGCCTTTGGTGGTGCCAAAGGCAAGCCCGAGGACGCAGAGATGCGTAGCGCCACGCACGTCATTCGGGTGTGCGGGGTCGTGGAATCAACCATCTAACTGAGCCCGCTGAAAACCCAGGCCACGCTGCGCGCCGACGAGTCGTTTGCCCTATTGCGCGCGTTGCGGAAGGCGCGGCTCTTGCTGGTCCCGATGCCCGAGATGTAAATGCCGTTCTTCTTCTGCACCACCGCGCCGTAGCCGTTGAAGACCCAGAGGGCGGATTTGCAGTGGTTGGTGCCGCATTCGTTGCGGGCGTGGAGCTTGGCCTTGGCTGCCGTCGGCTCGCCGCGGGAGTAGCCGATCTTGCCGGTTGTGGGATCGATCGCGATCGATCCCCATGAGGCCTGGGCGGCGGCGGGCGCGGCCAATGCGCCGGTGACGATCAGAGCGCAGAGAATCGACAGAGCTCGACGGGACACAGCACCACTTCTACAAGACGAGACGTGCATTTACCACCCCAGAGGGGGTCAATGCACTTCTCGTCACTCAGGCCGCCGGCAGGGCGAAGAACGCGACTGCCGAGAAGTGGGCGACGGCGGCGGCGATCACGAGCAGGTGGAAGACCTCGTGATAGCCGAAGACGCGGGGGTTGGGGTCCGGGCGCTGAGTGGCATAAACGATGGCCCCGGCCGTGTAGAGGAGGCCCCCGGCGGCGACCAGCAGGGTTCCCGTCACGCCCATCTCCTCCCACAGCCCCGGGAAGGCGATGATCGCCACCCACCCCAGGGACATGTAGATGAGCGCCGCGACCCATTTCGGATGCTCGATCCAGATCATCTCGACGATCGCGCCGGCGATCGCGCCGATCCAGACGACGGCGAGGACCGCGTCGGCGAGTGGGCCGCTCAGGACGAGCAGGGCGAACGGGGTGTAGGTCCCCGCGATCAGGAAGAAGATCATCGAGTGGTCCAACCGGCGCATCCAGAGGCGCACATTGGGCCGCTTCCAGTTGACCCGGTGGTAGAGGGCGCTTGTACCGAGCAGGGCGGAGAGGCTGACGGCGTATATGGCGACCGCGACGGTCGCCGTCGGGCTGTCGGCGGCGACGATCAGCCCGGCGCCGAGGAATAGCGAGACGAAGAAGGCCCACTCGTGGGAGACGCCGCGCAGCTTCGGCTTTACCGCGGCGATCGCCTCGCTTGCAACTTCCTTTGCAGATTCCGCCTTCGCGGCGGCCCTTGCCCGCATCATCGCCTTTGTCACCATAGAGGGATAAGGGCGTGAAATCTGCGGCGTTTGCGGAATTGGCCGTCGCAAAGTCTGTCCGACTGGTCGACGATCCTGGGCAGCTCCCCCTTTAAAGCCCCCGAGAGGAGAAGTTCGATGTCCCAGACCGCCACCAGCGCTCCGAAAAACGGTCTCAAGGGCCTCGCCATCGAACGCCGCTTCTCCTCTCCGGGGAAGCATCCCTTCGACGAGATCGAGTGGGAGACACGCGACGCGGTGATCGGCAACCCCGAGAGCCCGGCCTTCGAGCAGCGCGGGGTCGAGTTCCCGAAGAGCTGGTCCCAGAACGCGACCAACATCGTCGCCCAGAAGTACTTCCGCGGACAACTGGGGAGCGAAAGTCGCGAGCGCTCGGTCAAACAGATGATCGGCAGGGTCGCGGGGACGATCGCCGACTGGGGGCGCGACGGGGGCTACTTCGCCGGCGATGAGGACGCCGAGGCCTTCGAGGCGGAGCTGACCTCGATCCTGCTCAACCAGAAGGCGGCCTTCAACTCGCCGGTCTGGTTCAACGTCGGCTTCGAGGAGCGCCCGCAGTGCTCGGCCTGCTTCATCTTGAGCGTCGAGGACAACATGGAGTCGATCCTCGACTGGAACACCAAGGAGGGCAAGATCTTCCGCGGCGGCTCGGGCTCGGGAATCAACCTCTCAAACATCCGCGGCTCGATGGAGCCGCTGAAGAAGGGCGGCACCGCCAGCGGGCCGGTCAGCTTCATGCGCGGCGCCGACTCCTGGGCGGGAACGATCAAGTCCGGCGGCAAGACGCGGCGGGCGGCGAAGATGGTCGTGCTGGACATCGACCACCCCGATGTCGAGCACTTCATCTGGTGCAAGGCCGACGAGGAGAAGAAGGCGGCGGCGCTGCGCGACGCCGGCTTCGACATGTCGATCGACGGCGAGGGCTTCACCTCGATCCAGTACCAGAACGCCAACAACTCGGTGCGGGTGACCGACGAGTTCATGGAGGCTGTCGAGGCGGGTGAGGACTGGAGCCTGACGGCCCGCACCACCGGCGAGGCGGTGAAGACGCTGCCGGCGCGCGATCTGATGAACCAGATCGCCGACGCCGCCTGGCGCTGCGCCGACCCCGGAGTCCAGTACGACTCGATCATCAACCGCTGGCACACCTGCCCGGAATCGGGGCGAATCAACGCCTCCAATCCCTGCAGCGAGTACATGCATGTCGATGACTCGGCCTGCAACCTGGCCTCGCTCAACCTGATGAAATTCCGCCGCGAGGACGGCTCGTTCGACGTCGAGGACTTCGAGCATGCGGTCGACATCGTCTTCCTCGCGCAGGAGATCGTCGTCGGCTACTCGAGCTACCCGACCGAGGAGATCGGCACCAACGCCAACGCCTTCCGCCAGCTCGGCCTCGGCTACGCCAACCTCGGCGCCCTGCTGATGTCCGACGGGCTTCCCTACGACTCCGACGAGGGCCGCAACGTCGCCGCGGCAATCACGGCGCTGATGACCGGCCGCGCCTACCGCCAGTCGGCGCTGATCGCAGCCGGGGCGACCGGTCCCTACGACGAGTACGAGCGCAACCGCGAGCCCCACAACGGGGTGATGCGGATGCACCGCGACGCCTCATATGACATCGACTCGACCGGGATCAAGGGCGACCTGCTGGAGGCGGCGCAGCGTTCTTGGGACGAAGCGGTCGAGCTGGGCGAAGAGCACGGCTACCGCAACGCGCAGGCGACGGTGCTGGCGCCGACCGGGACGATCAGCTTCCTGATGGACTGCGACACGACCGGGATCGAGCCCGACTTCTCGCTGGTCAAGTTCAAGGAGCTGGTCGGCGGCGGGCAGATGACGATCGTCAACCGCTCGGTACCGCTGGCGCTGCGCACGCTCGGCTACGCCGAGCCCCAGGTCGAGCAGATCGATGCCCACATCGCCGAGAACGCGACGATCATCGGCGCACCGGGGCTGAAGGAGGAGCACCTGCCGGTCTTCGACGTCGCCGTCGGCGAGCGAGCGATCTCCCACACCGGCCACATCGACATGATGGCCGCGACCCAACCGTTCATCAGCGGCGCAATCTCCAAGACGGTCAACCTGCCGCAGTCGGCGACGGTCGAGGACATCGCCGACGCCTACACGCGCGGCTGGAAGGGCGGGCTGAAGGCGCTGGCGATCTACCGCGACGGATCGAAGACCGCCCAGGCGCTGCGCACCGACGCGCAGGAGGAGAAGAAGGCCGAGGTGGAGGTTGTCGCGGCGCCGCCGGAGCGCAAGCGGATGCCGCGCGAGCGCGAGTCGATCACCCATAAGTTCTCGATCGCCGGCCACGAGGGCTACATCACCGCCGGCAAATACGAGGACGGCTCGGTCGGAGAGATCTTCCTCACCGACATCGGCAAGGAGGGGTCTACGATGCGGGGGCTGCTCAACGCCTTCGCCACCGCGATCTCGATCGGCCTCCAGTACGGCGTCCCGCTCGACGTCTTCGTGCGGAAGTTCAGCTACATGCGCTTCGAGCCGGAGGGAATCACCCAGAACCCGGAGATCCCCTTCGCCAAATCGATGCCCGACTACATCATGCGCTGGCTGGCGAGCCGCTTCATCGAGGATATCGACGAGCTTGAGGATCTCGGCATCCTCACCAAGGAGGTGCGGGCAAAGCGCGAGGCGGAGACAAGCCAGCTGGGCCTTGGCATCGAGACCGGCGGCACGGCGGGACCGTCCAATGGCGGCAACGGCCACGCCAAGCCCGGCAACGGCGCCGAGAAGGCCAAGGCAAGCGGCGGCGAGTCGATCCCTCCCACCGCGGCCCTCACCGACACCCCGCCGGTCGTTCCGGCCAAGATGTCAGGCTTGGACCTCGGCCCCGCCTGCGAACAATGCGGCGGCATGATGCAGCGCACGGGCTCCTGCTACACGTGCTCGTCGTGCGGCAACAACACCGGCTGCGGCTGATCTGCCTCTAATACGGCGCCGCGGGCGACCAGTCGGCACCGCAGCGATAGGTGGCGGTCCCGCTGTGGACCACCACCCTGGCGATCCCGGCGTAGTAGATCCCCTCCAAAAAGCCGCCGAAGATAGCCCAGTTGCCTCTCGCATCGGTGTTCGCCGTGCCGACCACTTTGTCGCCGTGCCGACCCGAGGGGCCCCCTTCCAGGTAGAGCTTCACAGTGCGCCCCGCACGACATTGCATCTTGTGGGAGGCCACTTTGCCGGTGAACTGCGAGCCCCTCCCCGAAGAGATGGTCACGGTCGATTTCGTGAATTTTTTCGCCAGCGCGCCATCCAGCAACAACCCCGTTGCGCCCAGAACCACCAGAGCTACCGCGGCCACACTCCTAGTCCATCTCTTCATCCCGATCTCCTCAGCTGTCAACCGGCCACAGAGGGCGGAGCCTATGGCACTCATCGCAGCGGAGGCAAGAGTGTCTGGCTGGTGGACGGGAGCTCAACCCAGAATCACCTCAGCGTTGTGGCGCGGGGTCTCGGTGATCGCGCGGCGGAAGACTCGCTCGGGCTTGGGGTTGGCCGGGCGGATTCGATGACGCTTGACCAATTCCCTGAGGACGACCGCCATCTCGAACTGGGCGAAGGAGGCGCCGAGGCAACGGCGGACGCCGCCCCCGAAGGGAATCCAGGTGTAGGTGCCGGGCGGGTTGTCGAGAAAGCGCTCGGGCAGGAAGCGCTCGGGCTCGGGATAGATCTCGGGGTTACGGTGGACGAGATAGACGGAGGGCGTGACCGAGACGCCGGCCGGCAGCTCGTAGCCGCCGATCTCGACCGGCTCGGTGAGGCGGCGAATGACGATCGAGATCACTGGGCGCAGGCGCAGCGTCTCCTGGATAGTCGCGGTCAGATAGGCATCGTCCTCGCCGGCAACTGCCTCCGCCCGCAGTCGCTCCAACTTGTCGGGGTGGCGGGTCAGTCGCTCAACAGCCCATGAGAGTGAGGTTGCCGTCGTCTCGTGACCGGCGACGAGCAGGGTGAGCAACTCGTCGCGTATCTCCTCGTCGCTCATCGGACTGCCGTCCTCATGGCGAGCGCCGACCAGCAACGAGAGGATGTCTTCGCGCTCATCCAAGTCGCCGGCAGTGCGGCGCTCGGCGATCTCCCTGTAGATCAGCTCATCGACCCGATCGATCCGTCGCCGAAAGGCGGGGAAGCGGCGCACCCGCTTGGGCCCGATCAGAACCAGGGGGAGCAGCATTCTCGGGTTGGTCGTCAGGTCGAGGAAGTCGCGAAGGGCCTCGCGCAGTGGGCTGAGCCGCTCCTCCTCTCCTACGCCGAAGACCGTGCGCAGGATGATTTCCAGGGTTATCGCCTGCATCCGAGGCCGTAGCTCGTAGGGGACGCCAGTCGGCCAGCTCTCGATCTCGGCGGCGGCGATCTCGCCCATCGTCTGCTCGTAGCCCTGCATGCGCGCGCCGTGAAAGGGCGGCAGCAACATTTTGCGCTGGCTCATGTGCGGCTTCTCGTCGAGAACCAAAAGGGAGTTGCGACCGAGGACCGGCGCGAGGATCTGGTTCCCCTCGCCGGCGTGAAAGACGCGGGGGTCGCCGGTGAAGACCTGCTTGACCGCCTCGGGATCGGCCAACATCACCCACGTGCCCTCATAGGCGATCTTCAGCGTGAAGGCGTCCCCGTAACGGTCCTGGCACGCATAGAGCATGCGCTTCGCCTGTCGCGACCAGATCGCGGTCTGCACCGCACGCGGCAGCGGAGGGCTGGGCGGAAGCCGTCGCCGGACAGAACCGGACGCCTGTCGCTGTGCAGCCGATGTGGTCGCCGCCTCCATACTGCCTGGCTGCAGGCTAGCGCTGAGACCGACGGCGCCGTGTGAGATGCGTACGACCCGGTTCGTTCGCTACGGCAGGCTCTCGCAGGCAATCCCGTCGTGGTCGGCGTCGAGCCGGTGGGGATCTCTGCGTGGGTTGTGCTTCTTGAAAAAGCGCTGTGCCTGGGCGTGGGTCCTGAAGTCCGAGCAATCTCGGTCTTGGAATGCGCTTGCGGATTGGGCCGAGAGCAGGCCAACCAGCAGCGCGATGACCAACAGAAACGTGGCCAAACGGCGTCGCGGCAAGGGATTCAAGACAACCTCCCAGGTAGGTATTGCTCAGATCGATCTGAGCAATACCTACCTCAGGCCGCTGGTGCCGGTCAACCGGAGACGGCCACTCGGATCAGAATGCGCCCCCCGCATTTGAGCTGAGCGGAACCGTCCTCAAAGCGGAGAAGGCGGAGCGTTCGCGGCCTCGGACACGAGCCTCGCGGAACATCTCCTGACACCGCCGCGTCGGTATGGGCAAGGGTTGTGATGGCCAGGACGGTTGTGAACAGCGCTATCGGCTTCATTCGCATCCAAGCCTCGTGCCCATGGATCTCTCCCCGCCGTCGCATAGCATGCGCCTCGCCCGTGGCCGCATCGCCTCGTCTGCCCTCGTCGGTCGAGTACCGGATCCTGCACTCCTTCTGCCGGTTGCCGCCGCGCGTCCAGCATCGCCTCTTCGGCCCTCCGCCGGAGATAGACGGGCAGGTGCTCGCCTCCGACCTTCACGTGCTGATGGCCCTGGCGGCGAGAGTCGGGGACAGCTCGCTGACCGGGAGTCTGCCGCCGGAGGAGGCGCGCGCCTTCGTTCGCAAGGCGGTCGCCTCCTCATCGGGCCCGCCGATACCGATGGCCCAGCTGCTCAAGTTCGAGATCCCCGGACCCGCCAGCATGCTGCGGGCGCGCCTCTACGTTCCCTTCGGGGCGCCGCCGCCGCCACGGCCGATGCTCGTCCATTTCCACGGGGGAGGCTGGATGGTCGGCGACCTCGACACCCACGACAGCGTCTGCCGGTTCCTCGCCGCGCACTCGGGCGCGGCGGTCCTCTCCTCCACCTACCGCCTCGCCCCCGAGCATCCCTTTCCCGCCGCGGTCGAGGACGCGCAGGCCGCGTTTCGCTGGGCCTTCGCGCTCACCGCGGAGCTGGGCGCCGACCCGCGCCGCATCGCGGTCGGAGGAGACAGCGCAGGCGCCAATCTCGCCGCGGGAGTCTGCATCGCTATGCGCGACTCCGATGGGCCTCAGGCGGCGATGCAGCTGCTGATCTATCCGGCGACCGACGCGATCGAGCCGCTCCCATCGCGACGCCTCTTCAGCAGTGGGTTCAAATTGACCCAGGCGGACATCGACCACTGCCAGCGCGCCTATCTCCCGGACGAGGCCATGGGCTATGAGCCCCTCGCGTCGATCCTGCGCGCCCCGGATCTCTCAAACCTGCCACCCGCCTACGTCGCCACCGCCGGGTTCGACCCGCTTCGCGACGAGGGCGAGGCTTTCGCGGCGCGGATGAAAGCCGAAGGAGTGCGGGTGGCGTTCCGCCGACACCCGCGGCTCCTCCACACCTTCGCGAACCTGACCTCGGTCTCCCGCTCCTCACGGGCAGCGATGCTGGAGGCGGCCGGCGCCCTGCGTATGGGCCTGGCCTACTCGTACTGAAGCGCTTCGAGCACGTTCAGCCTCGACGCGCGACGCGCGGGGGCTATCGCCGCGATCACGCCCGCGACCGCGGCAAAGACCAGCAGCACGACCAGCGTTCCCACCGGGTAGGAGAGGGTGAAACCCTCGTCCTTCAGCGGCTGCGCAATCAACGCCGCGAAGATCACCCCGAGAATCATCCCCAGGATCGCGCCGATCAATGCCGTGATCACCGCCTCGTAGCGGATCATCGTCCGCACCTGACGGCGCGACATGCCGATTGCTCGCAACATCCCCAGCTCCTGGGTCCGCTCGTGGATCGAGAGCGCCAGCGTGTTGGCGATCCCGAACAGAGAGACGATTATCGCCAGCGCCAGCAGCGCGTAGATCAGGCCGAGCAGCTGATTGACCTGATCCTCCTGGCTCTGCTTCAACTCCTGCTGGTTGAGCACATCGGCGGTCGGGAAGGCGCGCTCCATCGCAGTGGTCAGAGCGGTCTGGACCCTGTCGGCGTCCGCGCCTGGCACCAGCTTGATGAAGTCGAAGACATCGTCGGACTGGTCGAACTCGCGGGCCATCAGCCGCTGAGTGACGAGAGCGCTGCCGAGCAGGTCGGCGTTGTCCTCGAACTCGCCGACCACCTCGAGGGTTGGTCGCTTGCCGATTTGAGTGAAGAAGCGGACCCGGTCGCCCAGCTCAAACCCGTTGGAGGAGGCGAAGGACTTGTCCAGGATGACCTCGCCGTCGGTGAGCCCGCGCAGGGTCGCCGGGCCTCCCTCTGTCCAATCGATTGTCAGCACTCGCCCGGCGTCGCGGCCGAGCGCCGAGATGCGCGGCTTGCCCGACGCTCCCTCGACCTTGGCCTGCGTGGCGCGCAGCGTCGAGACGGTCGCGACTCCCGGGATCCGGCGCGCCTCGGCAGCGACGCCCGGGGAGATCGGTGAGAAGCCGTCGCTGTTCTGGATCACCAGCTCGCCCTGGAAGCTGTCGTCGATTGCGCTGGCGATCGACCCCTTGATCCCGGCGGCAAAAACAGTGACGAAGGCGACCACAGCCAGGCCAATCATCAGCGCGGCGGCGGTGACCGCCGTCCGGGCGGGGTTGCGCTGCGTGTTCTCGCGGGCGAGGCGTCCGGTCAATCGGCGCAGACGCTGCAGCGGCCAGCCGACAATCGAGGCAAGCGGTCGCACCAGTCGAGGACTGAACAGGGAGACGGCGAGGACGACGGCAACCGCGCCGCCCCCCATCAGCCCGGCTGCCTCGCCCCCACCTGCGTCACCGAAAAGGCCGATCAGGACCATCGCCATGCCGGCTGCTCCGAGCAGGACGGCGAGGGCCGCGTAGACGATCTTGCGGCGGTGGCTGGCTGGGATCTCCAGCGCCTGCAACGCCGCGATCGGCGGCACCCGGGTGGCGCGCAGCGCCGGCACGAAGGAGGAGGCCAGGGTTACGACGATCCCAATCGCAAATGCGGCGACGACCGTGCGGTCCTTCAGGACCAGGGCCGTAGTGGGCAGGTCGATCCCGATCGCGATGAAGAGCGCATTCAGCCCCCTGGCGATCCCGAAGCCGCAGGCGAGCCCGACCAGCGCTCCGAGCAGGCCGATCGCCAGCGCCTCGACCACGACCGAGACGAGGATCTGCCCGCGGGCGGCGCCGAGCGTGCGCAGCATCCCGAACTCGGTGACCCGCTGGGCGACGGTGATCGAGAAGGTGTTGAAAATCAGGAAGGCACCGACAAAGAGGGCGACGAAGGCGAAGACCAGCAGCGCGATCCGCAGGAAGCCGAGGTTGTCGCGGATCTGGTTGGAGGAGCGGTTGGCGTTCTCCTCGGCCGTCTCGACGCGCACCGACGGTGGAGCGAAGCGCTCTATCCGTTGTTTCAACACCTCGGGAGAGACGCCCGGCTTGGCGGCGATGGAGATCTGGTCGAAGCGGCCGACCTTGCCGGTGATCCGCTGCGCCTCGGGCAGGGTGACCTGGGCGATGCTGGCGCCGCCGAAGGAGGCGTCGCCAAGCTTGGTCAAGCCGACCAACCGATAGCGCTTGGCGCGGCTGACGGAGGCGAGCTCGATCTCGTCGCCGATGCCGATCCCGGCCTCCTCCGCAGCCGACTTGTCGAGCGAGGCCTGCCCCGGGCCCCGCGGCCGGCCCCCCTCGACGTAGGTGAGCGACTCAAGCCCGCCGGGCAGAGTCGAGGAGATGAACTTGGGGGCAAACTTGGAGCCGATCGCATCGCCATTCGCGTCGAAGAAACCCCCGGGGGTGAAGATCGCGCCCGCGGCGAGCCCAACGCCCGGCGTCCGCTTCACCTCGGGCAGCAAAGCGGCGCTGAAACTGGGGATCTCACCGCTGTCCTGCTGGACCTCATCCTTGGCAGAGATCACCACGCTGGTTCCCTTCAGCGAGTCGGCGAAGATCTCGTCAAAGGCGGCGAAGGTCGTGTCGGTGAGGATGTAGGTGCCGGCGACGAAGGCGACGCCGATCACCACCGCAAGAGTGGTCGTCAGGGCGCGTACCTTGCGGGCCCAGAGGCTCTTGACGGCGAGGCTAGTCAATCTGCTTCAGCAGCTCGATCACATCGTCCGGCGAGCCAGGCGCATCGTCGTGGACGATCCGCCCGTCGCGGAGGGTGATCAGCCGGTCGGCATGGGCAGCGGCAGCGGGGTCGTGGGTGACCATCACCACGGTCTGGTCGAAGTCGTCGACCGCCTGCCGCAGCAAGTGGAGAACCTCCCCGCTTGACTTCGAGTCGAGGTTGCCGGTCGGCTCGTCGGCGAAGACGACGGCTGGTTTGGAGACCAACGCTCGGGCAACCGCGACCCGCTGCTGTTGACCCCCCGACAGCTCAGAGGGTCGGTGGGTCCGGCGATCCTCGAGCCCAACCGCCTCGATCAGCTGGTCCAGCCACGCCTGGTCGGGCTTGCGCCCGGCAATCGACAGCGGCAGGACCAGATTCTCCTCCGCAGTCAGAACCGGCAGCAGGTTGAAGAACTGGAAGACGAAGCCGAGCTTGTCGCGGCGCAGCTTGGTCAGCTCGCCGTCGTCGAGGCCGGTGATCTCGACCCCGTCGAGGCTCACCGTGCCGGAGGTCGGCCTGTCGAGGCCGGCGAGGATGTGCATCAGGGTCGACTTCCCCGAGCCCGACGGCCCCATGATCGCGGTGAAGCGGTTGCGCTCGAAGGCAGTGGTGACGCCGGCCAGCGCGTCGACCGCCGCCGCCCCCTCGCCAAAGCGACGAGTGACGTCGGTGGCGGTCACGACCTCGGCAATCGCCTGTGTCTTCTGGTCGTCCATCGGAGGCACGGTACCGAGGTCTCCACCTGGACTTGATCTAGCCTGCGCCCCCGTGGCCCTGATGGACGAACTCGACGGATTCCTGATCGACCTCGACGGGGTTGTGTGGGAGGGAGCCGACCTCATACCCGGGGCGGTCGAGGCGATAACCGCGCTGCTGGGGCAAGGCAAGGAGATCGTCTTTGTCACCAACAACTCGGTGCGTGCGCCGGCCCGCTATGCCGAGCGCCTGCGGGAAGCCGGAATCGCGGTGGCGGACGAGCGAGTGGTTACCGCCGGGGCGACCACCGCCGAGTTGGCGGCGGAGCGGATGGGGCACGGAGCGACCGCCTTCGTGATCGGGGCGCCCGGCTTCAAGGAGACGGTCGCAGCAGCTGGACTGGAGTTGCTGGACGGCCAGGTCGGACAGGATGCCGACGCGGTGGTCGTCTCCGGTCACCGCGAATTCGACTATGCGGAGCTGCTGACCGCAACCCGCGCCCTGCAGGGCGGCGCCGCCTTGTTCGCCACCAGCCGCGACCCGACCCTGCCGATGCCCGGGGGGGCCTGGCCGGGGACAGGGGCGACGCTGGCGGCGATAGAGACGGCATCCGGAAAGAGAGCGGAGATAGGCGGCAAGCCGGAGCGCCACCTCTTCGACCTCGCCCGCAAGCTGATCGGCGAGGCCGAACGGGTGGCGATGGTCGGGGACCGGATCGCCTCCGACATAGAGGGCGGCCGCCGGGCAGGGCTGGAGACGATCCTGGTGCTCACCGGGGCCACCTCGCGCGAGGAAGCGGCGGACGCCGACCCGCCTCCCGACCACGTCGTCGACGACCTCGCCGGGTTGATTCGATGAGCGTCACCGCCGAAGCGCCCACGCCGACCATTCCCAGCCCGGGCACCGCCTTCGCCGGCATCTTCGCCGTCACCTTCTGCGGACTGCTCGCGGTGGGCGCGGTGCTGCCGGTGCTGCCCCGTTACGTACACGGGCCGCTGGACGGAGGCAACGTCGCGGTCGGAGTTGTGATCGGCTCCTACGCCGCCACCGGCCTGCTGCTGCGCCCCCTCGCCGGCCGCTTCGCCGACCACCGTGGCCGCAAGCCCACGGTTGTGGCCGGCTCGATCCTGGTCGCGCTGGCCGGCTTCATGTACCTGCTGCCGTTGGGGGTCGCGGGCCTGATCGCCTCTCGCTTGGTTCTTGGCGCCGGCGAGGGGACGGTGTTCACCGCCGGTTCGGCCTGGATCGTCGACATCGCCCCGCCCGACCGGCGAGGACGGGTAATCGGCCTCTACGGTCTGGCGGTCTGGGCGGGGCTCAGCGTCGGCCCGTTGATCGGCGAGCTGATCCTCCACACCGGCGACTACACCATGGTTTGGCTCTTCGCCGGTGCAGCGCCGCTGATTGGGGCGCTGATCGCCTTCCGGCTTCCCGACCCGTTTCGCCCGACAGCCGTCGCCGAGCACGAGCACCATCCGCTGATCGCGCGTGAGGCGGTGCGACCGGGCATCGCCCTCGCCCTCGCCTCGGTCGGATACGCGACCGTCGCCGCCTTCGTCGTGCTCCACCTCGACGCTCGCGATGTCGGCCACGGCGCGACGGTGTTCGGCGCCTTCGCGACGATGGTGGTGCTCACCCGCTTGATTGGTGGCGACCTCCCCGATCGAATCGGGCCGGCGCGGGTCGCCTTCGCGGCCGCCCTGGTCGAAGTGGTGGGGTTGGCGACGATCGCTCTCGCCCACAGCCTGCCGGTGGCGCTGGCGGGAGCGCTCGCGATGGGCGCCGCCTTCTCCCTGCTGTACCCATCGCTCTCGTTGATCGTCGTCAGCCGCGTCCCGGAAACCCGCCGCGGCGCTGCGCTCGGCACCTTCACCGCCTTCTTCGACGCGGGCGTCGGGCTGGGCGCTCCGCTTGCCGGCGCGGCGGCGGCGCTGGCCGGCTATGAGGGCGCCTTCCTCTTCGCCTCGCTCTTCGGGTTGGTTTCCGCGGCGACGATCGCGCTGGCGATCAGCCGCCGCGTTCGCTGATCAGCAGCGTCTGCACCGCCCGGCCGATCCGACCGCGACCGTCGGAGAGCACCGACTCGGCGGAGCCGACCCCGTTTTCACGAGGCCGCGTGACCGCGTCGACGCAGATCCACTCGCCTTCGGGCATCCGTTCCAGGTGGACGGTCAGATCGACGTTGATGAAGAGGAAGCGGCGATAGTCGAGAACGGAGCTGATCCCGTTGCCGACGTCGGCGGCGACCAGCGTGCGCTGCAGGGGCGAGGGCTCCTCCCCGGCGACGAGTGGATGGCGCATCCGCAGCCAGGCGATCGCCGGCCCCGCCTCGAGAAAGCCGCCCTCGACGAAGGTGGCATCTATCGCCGTGTGGTAGCCGACGTCCTGGCCGGTTGGGAAGAAGAAGCCGGGGCCGGAGCCGTGCTCGGGGCCGGGAGGCGGCGGAGGTATCGCGGCGACCTCGGCGGGCAGCTCGACCGCCGCCGTGCGGAGCCGCCAGGCGGTGGCCCGCATCAGCTCCTCGCCGCCCTCGTCGCTCAGAGAAGCCTCGACCAGCTGCACCCGGCGACCGGGGCGCAGGACCCTGGCGCTGACCCGCAGCGGCGCGATCGGAACCGAGCGCAGGATCTCGAAAGTGATGCGGCCGACCTGGAACTCGGCGGCATCCGGCAGCTGCTCGATCTCCCTGCCGAGCAGCGCAGCAGGGGGCCCGGCGTGCTGGGCCCCGGGGTCCCAGGGGCCGCGGGTCAGCTCGGTCGCCGCCCAGTCGTCCCCATCGCGCTCGTAGAAGGCCGCTGACACGGCGGCAATCCTACGGGCGGCGGAATAACTCAGCCGACTGCGGAGGCGCCGGCGAGATCTATGTGAGGGGACGTATGAGGTCGGGCCCGAACGCTGCCGCAATGGCTGCCGAAATGCTGGGTCCAGACGTGGGCGCCGGAACGGCCGTCGAGGCCGCCCACTTGCAGGCCCACCCCGAGCTGGCTGTAGGAGCCGAGGATGTTCTCGCGATGCCCGGGGGAGTGCAGCCAAGCCTTGAAGATCGAGCGCACCGTCGCGTAGGAGCCGGTTCCCCAGGCGATGTTCTCGCCGGCTCGCCAGCAGCGCGCCGAGGTGTAGCCGACCCGTTGCATCCAGTAGGTGAAGTCACGCCCACAGGCGTAGTGGCTGAAGCTGTCGCAGCGCAGGATGTCGCTCGACTTCTCCGATGCCGAGCGGTCCAGCGCATCCACATCCACGAACGTCGCCTGGCCGGCGCTGCGACGGGCGAAGTTGGTCATGCACTGCATCGCCTGCTCCTGTACTGCGGCCGGAGCGTCGGCGTCGTTCTGGTCCGGGCACACGGATGGCGGCGCCATCAGGTCGCCGAGGTCCATCGCCCCGGCGGAAGGAGCCACGGCAGCGCCGACCAGGGCGACCAGCGCGAAGAGGAGTGCGAATCTGCGGACCATGTTGCTTCTCTCGCCCGCACGAGCCGCATCCCCAATAGCCAAATCGGGAACTGGACGTTTGTTTGATTTGCATAACTCCGTACCCTTGAGCCATGCCCAAGATCCAAAAGTCGGACCGAGAGTGGCGCGAGCAGCTGACGCCCGAGCAGTACGAGGTGACGCGCAAGGCCGGTACCGAGCGTGCCTTCACCGGGCCCTACGTGGACGAGAAGAGCGAGGGTATGTATCGCTGCGTCTGCTGCGACGCCGAGCTGTTCTCCTCGGACACGAAGTTCGACTCCGGCACCGGCTGGCCCAGCTTCACCGAGCCGGCCAATCTCGAGAACGTCGAGCTGCGACCCGACAACAGCCTCTTCATGCGGCGCACCGAGGTCGTCTGCCGCAACTGCGACGCCCACCTCGGCCACGTGTTCGACGACGGGCCCGGCCCCAACGGCCAGCGCTACTGCATCAACGGCTGCGCGCTGGAGCTCAAGCCGAGCCCCGACGCGTGAGGCGGCGTTTTACGCCGAGCCGCCCGCGCCCAGATAGCTGAACTTCACCGCCAGGGCCACAGCCTCGGTCCTGGTGTCGACCTCGAGCTTGGCGATCGCGTTGCGCACGTGTGTGTGGACGGTCGCCGGGCTGAGCGAAAGCCGTTCGGCGATCTCTTTCACCCGCAGGCCTTCGGCCAGCAGCTCCAGGATCTGGCGCTCTCTGGGAGAGAGGTCGAGCAGCTTCTCAACCTCAGACGGCTTGCCGCCGGCGAAGTCGCCGCCGAGGAAGGTGCCGCCGCCGGTCACCGCTTTGACCGCCTTGGCGATGTCCTCGGCCGGAGCCGACTTCAACACGTAACCGGACGCGCCGGCCCGCAGCGCCAGCGCCAGAAGATCGGGTTGAGCGTGAGCGGTGAAGACGATCACCTTGGTCCGGGGGCGGACCTTGAGCACTTCCTTGGTGGCCTCGATCCCATCGCGTTTGGGCATCTCGACGTCGATGATCAGGACGTCGGGCTCGAGATCTTTGACGACCTCGATCACGTCGCGCCCGTTGCCGGCCTCGCCGACGATCTCGACTGTGTTCGAGTTGGACATGCGCGCCTTGATCGCCTCGCGGACGATCTCGTGGTCATCGCAGAGAACTACGCGCTTGGCTTCTCGGACTGCGGCACTCATCGACGTTCGATCCTCTCAGGGGCTCCATAGGAATGCAAAGAATTAGGTAGCGTGAAACCGCCGTCTCGCTCCTGCCTGTTTTCGATCAGCGCGATCATCGTTCTCCCCACAGCCACTGCTGTGCCGTTCAGCGTGTGCACCGCATGCGGAGATTCGCCGTCGGCCGGTCGATACCTACAGCCGAGGCGGCGGGCTTGGTAATCGGTCGTGTTGGAGCAGGAGGTCAGCTCGCGGTAGCGATCCTGACTGGGGATCCACGCCTCGCAATCGAACTTGCGGGTCGCCGGGGCGCCGAGGTCGCCGACCGGGATGTCGACGACTCTGTAGGGGATCTCCAGCTCGGCGAGGATCCGCTCCTCGATCGCCAATAGGCGCTCGTGCTCCGCCGTCGACTCGCTCGGCTCGACGAACGAGAACATCTCCACCTTGTCGAACTGGTGGACGCGGAAGATGCCGCGCGTGTCGCGGCCGGCGGCGCCCGCCTCGCGGCGGAAGCAGGTGGAGAAGCCGCTGTAGCGGAGCGGCAACGCGCCGGGCTCGAGGATCTCGCCGGCATGAAGGCCGGCGAGCGCGACCTCCGAGGTGCCGGCCAGGTAGAGGTCATCCTCGGGGATCGCGTAGATCTGCTGTTCGGTGTCGGGAAGGAAGCCGGTCCCGTAGAGGGCCTCCTCGCGGACGAGGACCGGCGGGATCACCGGCTCGTGCCCCTCCTCGCGGACCAGGTCGATCGCAAAGTGGACCAGGGCCAGCTCCAACAGGACCAGGTCTCCCTTCAGGTAGGCAAAGCGGGAGCCGGAGAGCTGCGCCGCCGACTCCATGTCAATCAGCCCCAGCTCGGAGCCGATCTCCAGGTGATCGCGAACCTCGAAGTCGAACGCCGGGCGCTCTCCGACCTCGCGGATCGTGACCGCGTCCTCTTCGCTCAACCCGTCGGGAGCCGCGGGGTCGGGCAGGTTGGGCAGGGTGGCGAGGACTCGCTCGAGGTCCGCGTCGACCTTCTCAAGCTCGGATTTGCCCGCCTCGATCTTCTCCTTCAGCGCCCCCACTTCGTCCATCAGCGCCCCGGCCTCGCCGCCGCGCTGCTTGGCCTCGCCGATCTGCTTGGAGAGGGACTTACGTTCGGCCTGGGCGCCCTCCAGCTCGGGAAGCAGCTCGCGACGGCGCGCGTCCAACGTCAGCAACTCGTCCACCTGTTCGGCCGCGCCGCGCCGCGCCAGTGCTTCCTTGATCCGCTCGGGCTCGGAGCGGATCAGCTTCAGGTCAAGCATGTCGCCCTCGGCTAGGGGGACTCGCCGGGGCGGGGTGAGGTTTCGGCGTCCTGCCCCGCGTACTCGGCGACGAAGCGGGCCAGTTCCTCGGCCTCGCGGCCGACCACGATGTTCTGGGGCATGATCGCCCCCGAGAAGCCGCCGTTTTGGATCGCGAAGAGAGCATCCTGGTAAGTCTCGGTTCGCTGATCGAGGTTAGGACCCTGCGTCCGCTCACCGCGATTGCCGGTTCCCTGGGTGCCGGCCGCGCTCAGCGTGTGGCAACCCGAGCAGTGGGTTGCGAAGAGAACGGCCCCGGCGTGGTTGGGGTCGTCCTGGGGCACGGAGATTCCCTCCTCCCCGAAGCCACAGGCAGCGAGCCCGAGGGCGAAGGCAACCGCCAGAGCTGTGATCCAAACTGGGCGCACGCGGCGCGCATCATATTGTCTGGCTTAGATGCCCGACTCCAGAGTGAGTCCTCCCGACCCCGACCGCTTCCGTGAAGCGATGGGCTCGCTGCCCACCGGCGTCACCGTCGTCACCGCAGCGGGCCCCGAGGGACCGGCTGGCGCAACGGCAAACGCGGTCAGCTCCCTCTCCCTGGATCCGATGCTGATGCTTGCCTGCCTCGACCGAGGCTCGCGCACTCTGCTCGCCGTGCAGGCCGCGAATCGATTCGGAGTCAGCGTCCTGCACTCGGGCCAAGAGGGGATCGCCCGCGCCTTCGCGACCAAGGCGCCCGTCGCCGACAAGTGGGAGGGCATCGAGTGGAGCGAGCGCGACGGCATCCCGGCTATCGACGATGCCCTGGCCTGGGTCGGCTGTGAGCTGCGCGACGTGATCGCCGGCGGCGACCATGTGATCGTCACCGGCGAGGTGACCGGCCTGGAGACCGGCGAGGGCGACCCCCTCGTGTTCCACCGGGGTCGCTATCGACCCCTTGGGTAAGCGCAACCGACTTTTACCCCACCCCAGTGTGGTCAAAGTCGGTTGCGCTGAAAGTAGCCTCTCCATATGGAGGGGCCGAGCAAACGCTGGAGCCTGCGAGGGCGAAACGACGAAGGTGACGAGGCCTGGCTGATCCGCGGCATCTCCCAGAAGCTCTACCGTTGCCCCGGCTGCCACGGTGAGATCGACATCGGCGCCGACCACACGATCGTCCAGTACGTCCGCCGCCTCGGCGGCACCGACCACCACCACTGGCACAGCGGCTGCGCCGAGGAGCTGCTCATCCCCCAGCTGACCGACCTCCAGCGAGTCCCCGCCTCGGAGTCCTCCCGCTCCAAGCTGGAAGCCCGCGGCCGCAGGAAGTCAGGCCGGCGCGACCGCCACTGACTCGGGGTGAAACGTTTTGTAGGGGCTATACCCCTACAAACGTTTCACCCCGGCTTGGTTCAGAAGAGGTGGCCGCTGGTGCCGGCCGCGCGCAGGGCGAGGAAGAAGATCACGCCGCAGCTGACGGCCATGATGCCCATCTCGCGGCGGACTATGGCGAGGGCGAGGGATTGCTGAGCCTCTTCCGGGAGTGTTTCGAAATCGGTATCGCCCAACTCTCGCTCGGCGGCGCCGGCGCGGGCTCCCTCGGCCAGGAAAGAGACGACGAGCGGGAGCACCCCGTAGAGGTAATGGAGATCGTCGGCGGCCTCGTGACCGGTGAAGACGAGCAGGCCGCCCAGCATCACCTGGATGAAGACCGCAGCCTGTGCGGCGCGCAGCAGATACCAGAACCGGACCGACGCGCGGTCGCGGAACCAGGCGATCCCTCCGACCAGACCGGCTGCGAGGTTGAGCAACAGGACGCCAACGCCGGTGATGAGATGCACTTCGGCCAACTTATATCCGCCTGAAAGAGTCGGGATTCGGCTTCCTGATGCGGAAAATCACTATGTAGCAAGTTGTCACAAGGTGGGTGTATAACGCACCCTGCTCGTGCTGAAGAGCTACCTGCCGATACTCGTCTTCGCATTCCTCGGCCTCACCGTCGGGGGGGCCTTCGCGATGCTCAACCACGTGATCGGGCCGAAGCGGCCGAAGCGGCCCACCGCCGCGACACGCCGCCAGGACGCGCCGTATGAGTCGGGCATCCCGGTCGAGGCGGCGCGGGGCTTTCGCTTCGGGATCAGCTTCTACCTCGTCGCGATGCTGTTCATCCTCTTCGACATCGAGGTCGTCTTCCTCTACCCGGTCGGGGTGATCCTGAAGGGAGCCGACAGCGTCTTCGTGCTCGGCGAGCTGATCACCTTCGTCGTCTTGCTGATGGTCGCCTTCGTCTACGTCTGGCGGAAGGGAGCCCTGGATTGGAAATAGAGCGCCGGACGATGCGGGAACGGGGGCTGCGCGCTCGCGACATGCTGCGCGGCGACCTCGAGGGGGATGAGCTGGAGCGCTACGTCGAGGAGCGGGTCGTGATGACCAATTTCGACAAGATGCTGAACTGGGCGCGATCGAACGCGATCTTCCCGCTGACCTTCGGCCTCGCCTGCTGCGCGATCGAGGCGCCAATCGCGCTCGTCGGCAGCCCTCGCTACGACCTTGCCCGCTTCGGCGCCGAGGCGCTGCGTGCCTCGCCGCGCCAGGCGGACCTGATCATCCTCTCGGGCCGGGTCTCGATCAAGATGGCGCCTGTCGTCCGCCGTCTCTATGACCAGATGCTGGAGCCGAAGTGGGCGATCTCGATGGGCGCCTGCTCCTCCAGCGGCGGCATGTTCGCCAACTACGCCGTGGTGCAGGGCGCCGATAAGTTCATGCCGATCGACCTCCACATCCCCGGCTGCCCGCCGCGGCCCGAGGCCGTCCTCTACGGCTTCAACAAGCTGCAGCGCAAGATTCAGGGCAATCCCGATCAGGGCTGGCGGCAGCGCTACGACGCCGCCGGCACCGAGGAGTGGGCGCGTGGCGGGGAGCGCAGCGCGCCCAGCCCCGAGGCGGCCGAGGCCTACGCGGCCGCCAGGGAGCTGATCCGTGCCTGACGCTCCCGGGCTCGAGCTGATCCGGGGGGAAATCGAGCAGGACCACCCCGGCGCGGTGCTGGACACCGGCTTCGACCGTGGCGGCGCCACGCTGGTCGTCGACCCGGCCCAGATCCTTCCCGTGTTGAGCTGGCTGCGCGATGCCCCCGGCCAGGCCTACCGCTTCCTCTCCAGCCTGCATGCTGCTGACTACCTCCCGGCTTCCCCCCGCTTTGCGGTGCACTACGAACTCCTCAATCGCGATCGTGCTGAACGCCTCCGCGTGAAGGCCTTGCTGGCCGATCCGGCTGCCGGGGCCACCGCCCCTTCCGCGGGTGGCGCGGGTGATGGGGGGGTCGAGGACGAGACCTCGCCCGCAGCGCCCCCCCATCACCCGGGTCAGGACCCGCAGCCGGAGCACGACCTCCCCAGCATCGACTCATGCGTTGAGCTGTTCCCGACGGCCGAGTTCCAGGAGCGCGAGGCCTACGACATGTTCGGGATCGTCTTCGAGGGGCACCCCGACCTGACCCGGATCCTGCTGCCCGAGGACTACGTGGGCTGGCCGCAGCGGCGGGACTTCCCGGTCGGCGGCGAGCCTGTGACCTTCACCTACAACGAGCGCGCTCGTGGCTGAGACGCTTACAGCCGATCGCACCACCGAGGTGATGACCGTCAACATCGGTCCGCACCACCCGGCGACGCACGGTGTGCTGCGCCTGATCGTCGACCTCGAGGGCGAGGTGGTCCGCGACCTGAAGCCGGTGATCGGCTATGTCCACACGGGAATCGAGAAGTCCTGCGAGGACAAGAGCTACTGGAAGGTCATCCCATTCGTCGAACGGATGGACTACGTCTCCTACTTCTTCCAGATGGAGGCTTTCTGCGGCGCGGTCGAGCGGCTGCTGGAGATGGAGATACCGCCACGGGCGAAGCACCTGCGGGTGATCTTCCTCGAACTGAACCGAATCCACTCCCACCTGGTCTGGCTGGGGACGACCGCGCTGGACCTCGGCGCGATCTCGATGCTCTGGTACTGCTTCCGCGAGCGCGACAAGATCCTCGACCTGTTCGAGATGGCGGCCGGGCAGCGGATGCACACCCGCTACTTCCAGGTCGGCGGAGTGATCGAGGACATCCCGCTGGGCTTCGAGGCGAAACTGCGCGAGTTCGTCGCTGACATGCCGGTCCGGGTCGGCCAGTACCAGGACCTGCTCGACCGCAACGAGATCTTCCTGCAGCGGACCAAGGGCACAGGGATCGTGCCGCGCGAGCGGCTGCTGGATCTGGGCGTCACCGGGCCGCTGCTGCGCGCCGCCGGCGAGCCCTGGGACCTGCGCAAGGTCTTCGATTACCTCTCCTACCCCGAGTTCGACTTCAAGATCCCTGTCGGCACCATCGGCGACAACTACGACCGCTACCGGGTGCGGCTGGCGGAGATGGTCGAGTCGGTGCGAATCATCGAGCAGGCGCTCGACGGCCTGCCCGAGGGACCGCACATCGCCGACAACCGCAAGTACGTCCTGCCACCGCGCTCGGAGCTGTCGACCTCGATGGAGTCGCTGATCCACCACTTCAAGCTGGTCACCGAGGGATTCCGGGTGGCGCCGGGAGAGATCTACTACTCGATCGAGTCGCCGCGCGGGGAACTGGGCTGCTTCGTCCTCGCCGACGGCTCCTCGAAGCCGGCGCGCGTGCACTTCCGCGATCCCTCGTTCGTCAACCTGCAGGCATTCAAGGACATGGCGGTCGGCAGCTATGTCGCCGACATGATCGCCGGCCTGGGAATGCTCGACCCGATCCTTGGGGGCGTCGACCGATGAGCCTGCCCGTCGATCCCGCCCTCACCGAGGGCCGCGTCCCCGACCGCACTCCCGAGGCGATTCCCGAGCTGCATGAGGTCGGGTGCCCCGATGAGCTCCGCCGGCACATCGAGTCGCTGATGGCCAAGTACCCCGACCGCAAATCGGCCTCCATCCCAGCGCTTTGGGCTGTGCAGAGGCTGTACGGGTGGTGCACGCCTGAGGGAATTCGTCAGGCCGCCGCGGTGATGCGGGTCACCCCCGCCTACCTGGAGTCGGTGGCGAGCTTCTATGACCTGCTGCACACCGAGCCCGTCGAGACGCACAAAATCGCCGTCTGCACCAACATCAGCTGCTGGATGCGGGGTGGGGATGAGCTGCTTGACGCCTTCCGCGCCGCCGCCGAGGGCGAGGACGTGTTCGTCACCGGCTTCGAGTGCCTAGGGGCCTGCGACATCGCGCCGATGGCCTCGATAGACGAGCGCTACTTCGGCCCGCTGGACGCCGCCGACGTGGCGAGCGCGGTCGAGCAGCTGGTGGCGGGCGCAGAGGTGCTGCCGGAGAAGGCGCTGGCCGAGCGGCCGCTGGCGGGAGGCTCCGATGCCTGAGACCCGCGTCCTGCTCGAGCATGCCGAGGACCCGGAGCTGCGCACGCTCGCCGGCTACGAGCGCTACGGCGGCTACGAGACCCTGAAGCGCGCCTACACCGACATGGACGCCGACGAGGTTCTCAAGCAGCTCGAGGACTCCGGCCTGCGCGGCCGCGGCGGCGCCGGCTTCTCGATGGGGAAAAAGGCCTCCTTCCTGCCCCGCGGCGAGATGCAGAAGTACCTCTGCTGCAACGCGGATGAGTCCGAGCCGGGCGCCTTCAAGGACCGCGAGCTGATGCAGCGCAACCCGCACCAGCTGATCGAGGGGATCGCGATCGCCGCGCTGGCCGCCGACGCCGGCCACGCCTTTATCTTCATCCGCGGCGAGTACGACCTGCAGGCCGACATCCTCGACGCCGCCGTCGCCGAAGCCTACGAGGCGGGCTACCTCGGCAAGGAGATCCTCGGCACCCGCCGCAACCTCGAGTTGGTCGTCCACCGCGGCGCCGGCGCCTACATCTGCGGCGAGGAGACGGCGCTGCTCGACGCGCTCGAGGGCAAGCGCGGCAACCCGCGGTTGAAGCCTCCATTCCCGGCGGTGCAAGGGCTCTACGGAGGGCCGACGCTGATCAACAACGTCGAGACGCTCTCCAACGTGCCGCGGATCGTCGCCCACGGGGCGGCCTGGTTCCGCGGCTTCGGCACCGAGCAGTCGCCGGGGACCAAGGTCGTCTCGGTGTCTGGATGCGTGCAGCGCCCCGGCAACTACGAGGTCGAGCTGGGCATCCCGACCCGGGAGTTGATCTACGACCTCGCGGGCGGACCCGCCGAGGGCCGCGAGGTGAAGGCCTTCTACCCGGGTGGCTCCTCCTCCCCCGTGCTCACCGCCGAGGAGGGGCTCGACCTTCCGTACAGCTTCGAGGCGATGGCCGAGGCGGGCTCGATGCTGGGCTCGGGCTCGATCATCGTCGCCGACGACAGCGTCTCGATCCCGCACATGGCCCTGCGCACGGCGCGCTTCTACCACCACGAGTCCTGTGGCAAGTGCACCCCCTGCCGCGAGGGAACCAACTGGACGGTGAAGATGCTGGAGCGGGTGGTGCGCGGCGAGGCGACCCCGATGGACCTCGACATCGTCGCCTCGGTGCAGGAGAACATCATCGGCCACTGCCTCTGCGTGCTCGGCGACTCGATGGCGATGCCGGTGGGGGCGATGGTTCGCAAGTTCCGCGATGAATTCGAAGACACAATTTCCGCCACCTCCTCTGCTCCCGTCCAGCCGGAGGAATCAGATATGGATCCGGCTGGACTCCCGCGTCCGGGGGCGGCGGCCACCGCATGACCGGCAAACAGGTGACATTGATCATCGACGGTCGCGAGGTGACCGCGACCGAGGGCGAGATGCTGCACGACGCCGCCAAGCGGGGCGACGTCGAGATCCCGGTCTTCTGTTACGAGCCGAAGCTGGGCGACCCGGTCGGCGCCTGCCGCATGTGCCTGGTCGAGGTCGAGGGAATCCCGAAACTGCAGACCTCCTGCTCGACCCCGGTCCGCGACGGCATGGTCGTCCACACCCGCACCGACCAGGTCAAAGAGGCGCAGAGCGCGGTGGTCGAGTTCCTGCTCGTCAACCATCCACTCGACTGCCCCGTCTGCGACAAAGGTGGCGAGTGCCCGCTGCAGGACATCTCGATGGGCTGGGGACCCGACCGCAGTCGCTTTACCGACCCCAAGCGCCACTTCCAAAAGCCGGTCGAGCTGTCGCCGCTGGTGGCGATCGACCGTGAGCGCTGCATCCTCTGCTACCGCTGCGTGCGCTTCAGCCAGGAGGTCGCCGAGGACGAGCAGCTGCAGCTGCTGGAGCGCGGCGACCGCACCTTCGTCGGCACCTTCGACGACCGCCCCTACATCGCCCCCTTCCACGGCAACATCACCGACCTCTGCCCGGTCGGCGCGCTGACCAACTACACCTACCGCTTCCGCGCCCGGCCCTGGGACATCGAGCAGGCCGGCTCGGTCTGCACGCTCTGCCCGAGCCAGTGCAACGTCAGCTTCACCGTCCGCGACGAGAAGGTGAAGCGGGTGATCGGCCGCGACAACGCCGAGGTCGACGACGGCTGGCTCTGCGACCGAGGCCGCTACGGCTTCGAGATGTTCGATGCGGAGGAGCGGGTCGCCGAGCCGCGGCTGAAGGGCGGCGTCGCGACCGACTGGGAGACGGCGATCGCCAGAGCGGCCGAGGGCCTGCGCGCTGCCGGAGTTGACCCCACTGGGGTGGGGAAAAACTCAGCAGCGGTAGCTGCGATCGTCGGCGACGCCTCCAACGAAGAGGGCTTCCTGTTGCAGAAGCTGATGCGGGAGGCGCTCGGCTCCCCCCACGTCGAGTCGCGTATCGCCGGCGGGCCGAGCCGGGCGATCCTGCTCCACCTCTCCAACCCCAAGCTCTCGGCCCGGGTGCGGGACATCGACGACGCCGACGCGATCCTCGTCGTCGGCACCGACCCCCTGCACAGCTCGCCGATCCTCGACCTTCGCGTCCGCAAGGCGATGCGCCGCAACGGAGCCAGGCTGGCGGTCGCCACCGATCGACCCACCGCCCTCGACGGCGGCGCAGCAGCCGTCGCGCGCTTCGCCCCCGGCGGCGCCACCGGGTTTCTCTCAGAGCTCGCCGACACCCTGCGTAACCCGACGGCCGCTACCGGCACCCCCTCCTCACTCGCCTCCGGCGCAAAACGTTCGGAGGGGGAACCGGCAGAGGTCGCCGACGTTCTGCAGGCGGCCGAGCAGATCGTGATCCTTTGGGGCGAACGCGTCGGCCGCGAGGGCGAGGGGGCGATCAAAGCTCTGCTGGATCTGGCCGCGGCGCTGGACTTGGCGGGCGCCGACGGCTCCGGCCTGCTCGAGGTCCCCGAGTTCGCCAACGCCCGCGGCCTGCGCGAGGTCGGCTGCCTGCCCGACGCCGGCCCGGGCTTGACGAGCCTTGCATCGACACCCCAGGAGGGGGCAAATGCAAGCCTCGTCGGCAAGAGGACCGAGGAGATTCGCGCCGCGCTGGAGTCGGGTGAGCTGAAGTCCATCGTCCTCTTCGGCGTAGATCCCCTGCGGGACTTCCCGGACACCGAGGCCTGGGACCGCGCCCTGACCGCCGCCGATCACGTCGTCTGCTTCTCGATGTTCGAGACGGCCACCACGGCCAAGGCCGACGTCGTCTTCCCGCTCGAGACCCATGCCGAGAAAGACGGCACGGTCACGCACCCCGACGGCCGCCTCCAGCGAGTCCGCCCCTCAGCCGCCCGCCCCGGCGACATCCGCCCGAACTGGGGCATTCTGGCGGAGCTTGCACTTGCTCTCGGGCTTGACACCGGCGTCAATTCACAACCGTCGGCTTTCGCAGCCATCGCTGAGTCTGTCTCCTTCTACTCGGGCATCGACGACGCGGTCATCGGCGGCCGCGGAATCCGCTGGCAGGACCGTCCCGCTGCATCGGGACTTCCCGAGGTTGGGGAGGCCGCCGGAACCCCCTCCTCACTCGGAGATCGGCCAGATGAGGAGGAGGTCTCCGTCAATGCTGGTGGGGCCGACTCCGCAAAACGTTCGGAGGGGGAACCGACGTCCTCCTTCAAGCTCGGGACGTACAGAGACCTGTGGGTGGGGCCAATCACTGAGCTCAACCCGCCGCTGAGGTTCTTGCAGCCGCAGCAGAGGGTCGAGATCGCACCTGCAGATGCGGAGCGGATGCAGCTGCGAAGCGGTGACGAAGTTCGAGTGAGTCAGAACGGCAGCCGCGTGCGGGCCAAGGTGGCGATCAAGGAGCGGGTGAGCGAAGGCGTGTGCTTCTTGGTGGAGGGGACCGCCGAGGGGAACGCCAACGCCCTGCTCAACGGCGGGCCAGTCGAGGTGCAGATCGAGAAGGTGACCGACTGATGCTGCCGATCGCCGACACCAACTACGTCGAGGCGACCTGGATCCTGATCGTTAAGTCGCTGGTCATCTTCGGCGTCATCTTCGCGATCCTGCCGGTGATGACGGTCATGGAGCGCAAGCTGATCGGGCGCTTCCAGCACCGCTACGGGCCGAACCGCGTCGGCCCCTTCGGCATCCTGCAGCCGCTTGCCGACGTCGGCAAGCTCCTCGGCAAGCAGGCCTTCCGACCCGCCAACGCGATCCCGGCGCTGTTCATCCTCGGGCCCCTGCTGCCGGTCCTCTCGGGAGTTATGGCCCTGGCGATCATCCCTTGGGGAGATGTCCAGAACGGGGTGGGGCTGTACGGGATCGATGTCCCGATCGGGATCCTCTACTTCTTCGCGGTCGGCTCGATCGCCTTCTACGGCACGGTGCTGGGCGGCTGGGCCTCCGGGTCGAAATACAGCTTCCTCGGCGCGATGCGCTCCGCCGCGCAGCTGATCTCCTACGAGGTCTCGATGGGGCTGGCGCTGCTCGGCGTGATCATGATGGCCGGCTCGCTGTCGCTCGTCGACGTCGTCCGCTCCCAGGGGGAGATCTGGTTCATCGTGCCGCAGATCGTCGGCTTCCTGATCTTCATGGTCGCCGGCTTCGCGGAGACCAATCGCGCCCCGTTCGACCTGCCCGAGGCCGACGCGGAGTTGGTCCAGGGCTATATGACCGAGTACGGCGGGATGCGCTTCGGCAGCTTCCTGCTCGTCGAGTACATGGAGATCATCGTCGTCTCCGGGATCGCCGCGGCAATGTTCCTCGGCGGCTGGATGGGCCCCGGGCCCGGCTGGCTCGACCCGATCTGGATGCTGGCGAAGATGCTCGGCCTTGTCTTCCTCTTCATCTGGATCCGCGCCACCCTGCCGCGGCTGCGCTACGACCAGCTGATGAGCCTCGGCTGGAAGGTGCTGCTGCCGCTGGCGACCCTCAACGTCCTCGTCACCGCCGTGCTGGTGGTCTTGACATGACTGAGCAAGAAAAGGCTCGCCCGCATATGCCCGAAGGGCATGGGCAGAAAAATGATGGGACGGCCACGGCGTCGTTTCCATATCTGACGTCTAACGACGTCGTGGCCGTTCAGCGTGGGCCGGAGCCGGGTGGCGCGCGCGGGGCCTGGCGCACCTTCCGCGAGACGATGCGCGGGCTGAAGACGACGATGGCGCGCCTGATCGAGGGTCCGATGACGATCCAGTACCCAGAGGAGAAGACCCCCGTCTACCCGCGCTTCCGCGGCCGTCACAAACTCCACCGCTTCGAGGACACGGGACTGGAGAAGTGCGTCGGCTGCTCGCTGTGCGCCGCCGCCTGCCCGGCCGACTGCATCCGCGTCGTCGCCGCCGAGAACATCCCGGGCGACCGCGTCTCCGCCGGAGAGCGCTACGCCGCCGTCTACGAGATCAACCTCTCGCGCTGCATCTTCTGCGGCTACTGCGAGCTGGCCTGCCCGTTCGACGCGATCACGATGGGCCACGACTACGAGATGGCCGACTATGACCGCGACGACCTGATCTTCACCAAGGAGATGCTGCTCGCCGAGTCGATCGAGCGGACGCCGCTGAAAGGCGAAGGCGAGTGAGCGCCTCCCTACGCCGGATCCGGCCGGACCAGGACCGTGTCGGCAACTGGGATGACCTCGTCTATCGGCAGGTCAGCCCTGTCGGCGTGTTCTCGGATTGCCTCGGGGCTGGTGGCCTGGTAGACGCAGACCGTTCCGACCGACCCTCCGCCCTCGTCGAGGACGTAGCTGCGGATCCAACGGACATCGTCCGACATCTCCTCGTCTCCAACCTGGCGGGAGCGCTCGGCGGCTGTCTCCAGGTCAGAGGGCGAACGCCATCCGCTCCGTCGCAGAATCACGTACGTATCCACGAAACCTCCGTTTCCGACGCCTCGATCGCCTGCCCACCCATCCAACCACCCGGTCGCGAGCGCGTCAACACCCGCAGGGAGGGCGAGTAGTGGAGGAGGTCCTCTTCTTCGGCGCGGCGATCGGCGCCCTCGGCGGGGCGATCGGCGTCGTCGCGATGCGCAACCCGCTCTACGGCGTGCTGGCGCTGATTGTCCACCTCTTCTCGCTGGCGGTCCTCTTCCTGCTGCTCAGCTCGGCCTTCGTCGCCGCCGCCCAGGTGGTCGTCTACGCCGGCGCGGTGATGGTCCTCTACGTCTTCGTCGTCGCCTACGTCGGCGGCGACACAGAGTCGGCCTGGGAGCCGATCCCCGGCCAGCGCTTCCTCGCGCCGCTGATGGGCGCCGCCCTCTTCGTCGAGCTGGCGATCGCCGTCCTCGCCTCCTCCCTGCTCGCGCTGGGAACCGACGGCCCCGACGTCAAAGCGGGCTTCGGCGACCCGGCCGAAATCGGCCGCCTCCTCTTAGAACGATTCCTCCTGCCTTTTGAAGCTTCTTCCATCCTGCTGCTGCTCGCCGCAGTGGGGGCCGTCGTGTTGGCCTCCAGGAGGGAAGTCGAGCGATGAACATCGAGTGGTACGTCGTCCTCTCCTCGCTGCTGTTCGCGATCGGCGCGACCGGGATCCTCATCCGGCGCAGCCCGATCGTGATCCTGCTCTGCCTGGAGCTGATGCTGAACGCCGGCAACCTCGCCCTGGTCGCCTTCAGCCGCATGGTCGGCAACCAGGAGGGGCAGGTCTTCGCCCTGATCGTGATGGTCGTCGCCGCCTGCGAGGTCGTCGTCGGCCTCGGGCTGATCGTCGCGATCTTCCGCCGCAAGCTGCCGCTCGACGTCGATGAGCTGAGGGAGCTGCGGGGATGAGCGCCACCTCCTGGACTTGGCTGGTCCTGCTCTTCCCGCTGGCCGGATCGATCCTGATCTCGCTCGGCTTCCGCTCGATCCCGGCGCGGGTCGCCGGTGTCATCGGCACCGGCGCGATCGCCCTTGCCTTCGCCTGCGCGGTCGCCGCGCTCGTCAACCTGCTCGGGCAGGAGCCGGACGCTCGCCACCACGCCTCCTCGCTGTGGGACTACGCCAGCGCCGCCGGCCTCGACATCAAGCTCGGCATCTACGTCGACCAGCTCTCCGCCTTCATGATGCTGGTCGTCACCGGGGTCTCGACCCTGATCCACCTCTACTCGTTCGGCTACATGCGCTCGGACGAGGGCTACCACCGCTTCTTCAGCTACCTCAACTTCTTCGTCTTCTCGATGCTGCTGCTGGTTCTCGCCGGCAACTTCGTGCTGCTGACCGTCGGCTGGGCCTTCGTCGGCTTCGCCTCCTACGCGCTGATCAGCTTCTGGTACCGGCGCACCACCGCGACCGAGGCGGGGATGAAGGCCTTCGTGATCAACGTGGTCGGCGACATCGGCCTCGTCCTCGCCGCCTTCCTGATCTTCCGCGAGATCGGCAGCTTCGACTACGGCACGGTGTTCGCCAAGGCGCCCGAGGTCTTCCAGAGCGGCGAGTGGACGGTCACCGCGATCTGCCTGCTGCTGTTGGTCGGCGCCTTCGCCAAGTCGGCGCAGATCCCGTTCCACACCTGGCTGCCCGATGCGATGGAGGGCCCGACCCCGGTCTCCTCGCTGATCCACGCGGCGACGATGGTGACAGCCGGCGTCTACCTGATCGCCCGCACCCACGTCCTCTTCTACCTGGCGCCGACCGCCGCCGACATCGCCGCCTTCGGCGGCCTGGCGACGCTGCTCGTCGCCGGCACGATCGCGCTCGCCCAGACCGACCTGAAGCGCGTCATCGCCTACTCGACGATGAGCCAGATCGGCTACATGATCATGGGCGTCTCGATCGGCGCCTACTCGGCGGGGCTCTTCCACCTGATGACCCACGCCTTCTTCAAGGCGCTTCTCTTCATGGCGGCCGGCTCGATCATCTCGGCGATGGCGAACCGACAGGACATCGACCGCATGAGCGGCTTCTGGAAGGCGATGCGCTTCACCTCGCTGATGCTGCTGGTCGGCGGCCTGGCGCTCGCCGCCTTCCCGCTCACCTCCGGCTTCTTCTCCAAGGACTCGATCCTCGCCTACGCCGAGGCGCGGGGCGGCATGTACGCGTGGATGGCGATCGGCGGCTACGTCGGCGCCCTCCTCACCGCGCTCTACACCTTCCGGTTGATCTTCCGGGTGCTTCCCGGCAGACCCTGCGAGGAGGCGCAGCACCTGATCGACAGCGGCGAGCTGTACCACGGGCCACCGATCAACCCCGCTACCGAGGAGGAAGAGGACACCGACGTCGGCTTCCCCGGCGCCCACCACCACATTGCCGAGCAGTCCTGGCCGATGGCGGTGGCGATGGCGCTGCTCGGCTTCGGTGCCCTGTTCGCCGGGCTGATCCAGGTGCCGGGAGTCGACAACGTCCTCTTCGGCTTCCTCGAGCCCGCCTTCCTCGACTCGCCGCTGGCCGAGATCCACCCGAGCGTCGGCGCCGAGTGGCGCGGGCTGGCGATCGGCGCCGCGATCTCGCTGATCGGCATCTTCGCCGCTTGGGTGCTTTGGGTGTCACGGCCACAGCTGCCGGCCCTGTTCCGCGAGCGCCTGCGCCCCGTCTATCTGCTCTGCCTGAACAAGTGGTACTTCGACGAGGCGATCGATTTCCTCGTCGTGCGTCCGGCGCTGGCGATCGGCCGCTTCGCCAACAGCACCTTCGAGCGGATCGTCGTCGATGGCCTCATCACCGGCACCGAGGACACGGTCGGCGGCGCCGGCAGGCTCGTCCGCGTCGTGCAGAGCGGCTTCGTCCGCAGCTACGCGCTGCTCCTCCTCGCCGGCTTCGCCGGCCTCGCCCTCTACTTCCTGATCGTGAGCAGCTGATGACCAACTCGTTGCTCTGGACACCGCTGCTGTTCGGGGTCATCGGCCTCTTCCTGCCGCGCCGGGCGGCGGGCTGGTGGGCGGTGCTGGGCACCGTCGTCACCCTGGGCCTGGCGATCGCCCTGCTCGCCGGCTTCGACTCGGGCGCCGCCGGCCTGCAGGACACCGTCGACGTCGAGTGGATCCCAGGGCTGGGCGTCGACTACAGCCTTGGTATCGACGGGCTCAACCTCTTCCTCATCCTGCTGACCGCGCTGGTGTGGACCGGGGGGACCGCCTTCGCCGCCTTCCGCGAGCAGGAGCGTCCCCACCTCTTCTTCCTGATGATGCTGCTGGGCGAAACGGCGACGCTGGGCGCCTTCCTGGCGCAGGACCTACTGCTCTTCGTCCTCTTCTTCGACCTGATGCTGGTCCCGTTCTACTTCCTCTTCGGCGCCTGGGGGAGCGATCGCGAGGGCGGGCCGACCGCCTCGGCGGCGACCCTGAAGATGATCGTCTACACGCTGATCGGCTCGCTGCTGATGCTCGTCGCGGCGATTGCCACCGCGGTGATCTCCGCCGACGGCGGGCACCTCACCTTCTCGATCGCCGCCCTGGGGGAACAGGGCCTGGGCGAAGGCAGCCAGCGCTGGATCTTCTGGTTCTTCGCAGCGGCCTTCCTGGTCAAGATGCCCGCCTTCCTCCTGCACGGCTGGATGCCCGACGCCTACCGCGCGGCCCCGCTGCCGGCGCTGGCTGTCTTCTCCGGGGTGCTGGCAAAGGTCGGCGCCTACGGCTTCCTGCGCGTGGTGCTGCCGCTCTTCCCCGACGCGACGATCCAGTTCCAGGAGGTGGTGCTGGTGATCGCGCTGGCCTCGATCCTCTATGGCTCTGTGATGGCCTTCACCCAGACCAACGTGCGCCTGGTCGCCGGCTACTCCTCGGTGGCCCAGCTCGGCTTCATCACCGCCGGGATCTTCGCCCTGCGCGCCGACGGGGCCGACGGGGCAATCCTGCAGATGGTCAACCACGGCCTGGTGGTGGCGCCGCTATTCGTGATCGTCGCGATCCTCGCCGAGCGATCCGGCACGGAAGATCTGCGCGAGATGGGCGGCATGGCGATGCGCGCCCCGGTATTGGCGGCGCTGTTCCTGATCGTCACCCTGGCGACCCTGGCGATGCCGGGCTCGGCCAACTTCATCGGCGAGTTCTACATCCTCAACAGCCTCTTCGATTCGAAGATCGTCTTCGCCTGCGTCGCGATCAGCGGCGTCGCGATGTCAGCCTATTACGCCCTGCGCCTCTACCAGCGCACGATGCACAACCGCAAGCCGGAGGGAATCGAGTCGCGAGAGATCGGCTGGCGCGACGGCGTCGTCCTCGCCCCGCTGGTGCTCTGCATCCTCGGATTGGCCCTGTATCCGCAGCTGATCCTGAAGCGCACCGACGCCTCGGTGCAGCGGAACGTCGCCGGCTTGAGCGACACAACGGATGCAGAGTTGGCCCGGCAGCGCGGACGCGGAAGCGAGGGCCAGTCCATATCTGTTTCTTCTGGCCCGAGCGAGAGCAGAGCAGCTGCCGGTTGATTCCGTGAACTTCCACGCCCCCCACATCGACTACGCCGCGCTCTCGCCGGTGATCGCGCTCACCGTCGGACTCTGCATCGTGCTGATGACCGCGGTCTCCAAGCCGCTGCGACGCACGGCGCCGGCGCTGACCCTCCTCGCCCTGGCGACTACGGCCGGGCTGCTGATCTGGCAGTGGGATGAGGAGACCGACCTCATCTCCGGCGCGCTGCGGCTCGACGGCCTGGCGATCGCGATCTCGTTGATCGCGATCCTCACCGCCGCTTTCGCTGTGCTGCTCTCGACCCGCGAGCCGGCCGTCGAGGAGGCCGGCTCGGGCGAGTACCACGCGCTGCTGCTCGGCTCGGTGCTCGGCATGGTGCTGCTCGCCCAGGCCCAGAACCTGGTCAGCTTCTTCGTCGCGATCGAGACCCTCTCGATCCCGCTCTACATCCTCTGCGCCACAAACCTGCGCCATGAGCGTTCGCTCGAGTCGGGCCTCAAGTACCTGATCGTCGGCTCGCTCGGCTCGGCGACGCTGCTCTACGGGATGGCCCTGATCTACGGTGGCTCGGGCTCGACCGACTTCGCCGGTATCGCCGCCGGAATCGGCAAGGAGAGCGTGCTCGGCGACCCGCTCGTCCTGGTCGGGATCGGGATGGCCGCGGTCGGCCTCGCTTTCAAGACCTCGATCGCCCCCTTCCACCAGTGGACGCCGGACGTCTACCAGGGCGCCCCCACCCCGATCACCTCGTTCATGGCGGTGGCGACCAAGGCGGCTGCCTTCGCCGTGTTCGTCCGCTTCTTCGACGTGGCGCTGGCGCCGGAGTCGGGCGACTGGCAGGCGCCGCTCGCGGTGCTGGCGGCGATCTCGATAGTCGTCGGCAACGTCGGCGCCCTGCGTCAGAGCTCGCTGAAGCGGATGCTCGGCTACTCCGGCATCGCCCAGGCCGGCTACATCCTCGGCGGCCTGGTCGTCGCCTCGGAGGCCGGCGTCAACGCCCTCGTCTTCTACCTCGCCGCATACGCCTTCATGAACCTCGCCGCCTTCGCCGTCGTCGTCGCCCGTGAGCGCGAGACCTCCTACGGCGATGAGATCGGCGCCGTCCAAGGGCTCGGCGCCGAGCGGCCGCTGCTCGCCTGGCCGCTGACGATCTCGATGCTCGGCCTCGCGGGGCTGCCGGCGACGGCGGGTTTCATCGGCAAGCTCTACCTGATCGAGGCGCTGGTCGCCGGCGACTACACCTGGCTCGCGGTCTTCATCGCGGTCGGCACGATGATCTCCCTCGCCTACTACCTGCCAGTCGTGGCGGCGATGTGGATGCGCCCGGGTGGCGAAGCCGCGGAGACCGCGACCCCAACGCCTGCGATCGCCGGCGCCTCTCCGGAAGCCGACCCGATCGACCCCGAGGCGGGCCGCCGCGTCTACCTCGTAGCTCCGGCCCTGCTCGCCGCCGCCGCGGTCGTCTTCTTCGGGATCATTCCCCAGCCGTTGGTCGAATTCGCCCAACACGCCGGGTCCTCCCTCTTCTAGGCCATAGGGGTCCTGCTCACAACCGCGGCGATCGTCGGCGCCGTCGCCGTCGGCGTCTGGTCCGAGCACCGCTGGCCGCAGGGGGCCGCGCGCGCGGCGCGGCGCTCCATGGTGCTGCTGCTCTACGTCCTGCTGCCGCCGGTGATCTTCTTCAACATCGCCGCCAGCTCGATCGACCCCAGCCATGGGCTCGGTCTGGCGCTGGGCATCGTCGCCTCCTCGCTCGGCGCCCTGCTCGCCTGGTGGATTGCGAGCCGCGTGCTGCGGCTTCCTCGCTTCCAGGTCGGCGCGGTGGTCTGCTGCGTGCTCAGCGTCAACACCGGCTATCTCGGCTACCCGCTGACCGTCGCCCTGCTCGGCCGCGACCAGCTCTCCACCGCCGTCCTCTACGACGTCCTGGTCACGGGACCGTGCCTGCTGCTGGGCGCCTTCGCCGTCGGCGCGGCTTTCGGGACCAAGGCGGGCGAGAGCCCACGGCAGCGCGTCCGCGCCTTCTTCACCCGCAACCCACCGCTATACGCCGCGATCGCCGGCCTACTGGCGCCGAAGGCGCTGGCGCCCGACCTCATGGTCGACTTCTCGCAGGCGCTGATCGTCGCGATCCTGCCGATCGGCTTCTTTGCCGTCGGCGCCACCCTGGCCGAGAACGCCGAGCATGGCGAGCTGCCGATGCCGCCGCCCCTGAGCCGCCCGGTGGCGCTGGCCGTCGCCACCCGCCTCGCCGTCGTCCCCGCCCTGCTGATGCTCCTCGCAGCGCCCCTCATCGACCTCCCCGCCGCCTACCGCCTGCTCTCGGCGATGCCCTCCGGCATCAACTCCCTGGTCATCGCCCACGCCTACGGACTTGATATGGAGATCACCGCCGAATCGGTCACCTGGTCGACGGGAATAGTCGTCGCCGCGGCCCTTGCGTCGCTCTTGATCTGAGCGGATGCCGCGCGGCGACGACTCACCCGCGCCCAGTTATTTCAGCTTGCCTTTCAACGCGACATCCTCGAACGTCTCGGTGCAGCCGGTTATGTGGATCGCGGTCGTTCCCGAGACCTTCGTCGCCAGGCCGTTAGCCGATTTCGTCACCTTGATTTTGTGATCGCCGGTGAACTGACCCGGGGCACCGATGGGCTTCACGCACACGTATGGCTCCGGGCCCTCGGTGCCCTTGTAGACGCCGGGCGCGGTCTTGTGCAGAGTCGACTTGACGTTCCTACCGCCCGATTTCCGGATCAGCCCGACCTTGGAGCAGGCGCCCGATTTGCAGGTGGACTTGAACACGTACACATCCGTCGTATCCGTCCCCACCGGGATGCCGATGTCGTTGTCCTGAATCGTCGCGGTCACGTTGAACGAGCCGTTGAGCCGAGCCCCGCCGGCCGCCTGTACCGCGGCCGCGATTGCCAGCAGCAACAGCGCGGCTGCAGCGGCCGTAGTGATCAGCTTTCGCATCGTGATGCCCCTCCTCGTCGCCCGGAAATTAAGAGCGCCGGCATTCCAAGAGGCATGCTGCGCCCGCGACGCCGATACTAGCCGCACCAATGCCCCCGGCCATGGCATCGCTCTTAATCTGACCGGATGCTCCACCACGTCTCGATCGAAGTAACGCCGGAGCGCGTCGAGGCCTGCGTCGCCTGCTGGGAGCTGCTCGGCTTCGAGCAAATCGAAGCGCCGGAGGCACTGGGCGGTTACGTCACCTGGCTGGAGAGGGAGGGAACACAGATCCACCTGATCCACACCGAATCCCCGACCATCCCAGCCCTCGGCCACCCGGCCGTGGTCGTCGACGACTTCGAAGCCACCTTCGCCGCTCTCGAAGCCGCCGGCCACTCCCCAGAACGCCACCGCGAGCTATGGGGCGCACCCCGAGCTTTCATAACCACCCCCGCCGGCCATCGAGTCGAGCTGATGGCCTCTCCGCCAAATCCGTAACCCCTCCCCAAGCTGACTCAGTTGCTCTCCTGGGCAGCTTCACCGCGTGTTTCAAGAGAATCGAGACGGGATCGAATTTCCCGCAGTTCAGCAAGAATCAGGTCTTCTTTGGCCTCGGTCTCACGCTGCTGGTTGATAAATCGATCCGCGATAAACGCCGTGAGTAGGGCAACAAAGCCGATTCCGACCAACATGATGCTCATCGCAATGGCACGGCCCCCATCTGTACTTGGAAATATGTCGCCATAGCCGACTGTGGTCACGGTGGTTGTCGCCCACCAGACGCCGTCCCAAGTAGTTAATGCATTCCCATGGTTATCAACCTTCTCAACGCTCGCAAAGACGGCACCTCCGACGACGACCGTTGCGGCAACAACGAAGGCCGCGTATTTCATCCCTTGAAGCGAAAGGAGCCGCCTCAGACTGAAGAGGCGGACCAGGCGGAGTAAGCGCACAAGCCGGAATGCGCGCCCTGCCTGCCAAACGGCAGGCGCAAACGGCGGGGTCAACACGGTCACCGCAACATCGATTAGATGTCCGCGAATCCACCTACGCCTATTGCGAACAATGAACAGCATCACAACTACCTCGGCTGCAAACACGGACCACGTTGCCCAGTTGAGAACCGTGCTGACGCCCCGCCAGACCCCTCCCAGGTCAGACTCTTGAATCACAATGATCGGGATCGTCAGAGACGCCGCGATCACGACCGGCCATTCGAACCACGCTTGTATCCGCTCGCTACGGAGATCGGAAATATCGGAGGAACGAGCGGGGGTCAGAGTCGACACAAGTCGTGATCTTTGTTGATTTGCGTCTGACAAGCAATACGGGGGCTGGGGCTAAAACGTTCCTCCCTCCCAGCGACCAACAATTACCGCAATGAATGGGACGGCTGTTACGGGCGCTCTGGGTAACTAGATATTTGGGTGGTGACCGGTGCTATCGGGGAGCGGGATGACAGTGAGGTCAAGGGTGTCAGCAGTGGCGGCTAGGGCGGCGTCGGAGGTTGCGATCCTGTCCTCGGGTGCGGCGGATGCGAGGACGAGACAATCCGCCAGGGAAAGAGCGGCTGCTTTGCGGTGGTAGTGAGCAGCGCGGATCTCGCCGGCTCGCCAGGCGACTTGCGTGTCTATGACCAGCACACTCACCGACTCCTCCACCAGAGGCCCTAGATGCTCAGGTATGGCATCGGACGAGGTGCCCTGTTTGCGGATTAGCCGGTCGATCGATTCGGCCAAACACGGGGCGGGTATCGCACACTCGCCGCTGCGTAATAGCGAGGCGACCTCACTCTCACCTGATTCGCCAAGGAGAAAGGTCAGCAAAGCGCTGGTGTCGAGCAGGATCAATCTCGGCCACCGAACTTCCGCTCTTCCGCTTCCCATTCCTCCTCCCGCGCCTCCTTGCGCATCTCGTCGACGGTCGGTCCGGAGGGGTTCTTGAAGGCGCCGCGGGCGGCTTCGATCGGGTCTTCGGGGGCGGGGCGCAGAATCAGGTGGTCGCCGCGGTCGTCGGCGACGACTACTCGTGTGTTCCAGCGCTGACGCACTGTCGCCGGAACCGAGACCTGCCCTCCCGCTGAGATCTTGAGACGTTTCATGATCATGAGAATAACTCATGAATACTCGGGCGTAGTCAGCGAACCCCCTGATCTCATGTCGCCGCTCGGGTCATTCCCGTGCAGATAAATCGCGGCGCTCGACGCGGTCAAGGGAGCGTGCGCGACTTGTCGCATCGCGTCACCAAATTGGCACTCTTCGGCCGGGCGAGCCCGTCGGGTGACCCGGCTAGGATCGCCCGATGCGTTACCCGGTCGAGTCTTTCACCCCCGAGGAGCAGGCTCTCCTCGCTCCCCACTTCACCAACCTCGATCGGCCGGTGTTTGCTCTGGTCAACCTGCCGGAGACCGTGAAGGGGGCGCTTTTTGCCCGCTATTCGCGCTATTCGGGGACCGTGCGACGCCTCTACTTGGAGGAGTTCGCGCCGGAAGTCGGCGTCGGCGAGCGTCCCTTCGACGGCGAGGAGGGCGAGCGTGCCGCAAAGCTGTACGAGCGGGTCTTCCTCGGCTACGGCGACGACTCGATCGCCCAGGTCGGTGGCGCCCACATCGCCTGCGAGTGGGTCTCCAACATCCTCACCAAGGCGCTTCAGCGCGGCCGCCTCGCCGCCTATCTGGAGCAGTCGACCCGCTACATCCCCTACGACAAGCCGCTCCCCGAGGACGCCGGCGGCGGCTATCGCTACTACCGCGACGAGGCGCTCGGCCCCGAGTTCGCCGCCGCGATGGATGAGCTGTTCTCGATCTACTCACGCTCGCTGCGCCTGGTCGAGGAATGGGCCGCCGAGCGCTGGCCGCGCGGCGACGGCGAGCCCGAGGGCCCATGGCAGCGCTCGATCCGCGCCAAGGCGCTCGATCTGCTGCGCGGCCTGCTGCCGGCGGCAACCCTCAGCCACGTCGGCATCTACGCCTCCGGCCAGGCCTACGAGCAGCTACTGCTGCGGCTGATGGCCTCCCCCCTGCCGGAGGCGCGCGAGTACGGCGGGATGATCCTGCACGAACTGCAGCAGGTGATGCCGAGCTTCGTCTCCCGGGTCGAGCGGCCGGATCGCGGCGGCGAGTGGATCTCATATCTGGAGAACCGGCGCGAGGCGACCGAGCGCTGGGTCTCCCGCCTCGGGCTCGACCGACGTGGTGCCGGCGAGGACACGCCGTCGGTGGAGCTGGTCCACGTCGACGGAACCGAAGAGGACCTGCTCGCCTCCTGCCTGTTCGAGTCCGCGACCACCGCGGAGACGGAGATCCGCAACCGGGTCGACGTCCTCGACCGCGACGAGCGGGCGGCGCTGCTCACGGCGATGATCGGCGAGCGCGCCAACCGCCGTCACCGCCCCGGCCGCGGCTTCGAGGCGCTGCGCTACCGCTTCGAGATCGTTTCCGACTACGGGGGCTTCCGCGACCTCCAGCGCCACCGGATGCTGACCTGCCAGTGGCAGCGGCTGGGACCGGACCTCGGCGCCGGCGTCCCCGAGGAGGTGCGCGAGTCCGGCGCCGGCGATGAGTTCGAGCGCGCCCTTGAGATCTCCCGCAACGAGTACGAGCGACTCAGCGCCGCCGGGTTGGACGACGCCGCTCCCTACGCCCTCTGCCTCGCCTACCGGATCCGCTACGTCCTCGACCTCAACGCGCGTGAGGCGATGCACCTGATCGAGCTGCGATCCGGCCGCGAGGGCCACCCGGGCTACCGCGCGATCGCCCAGGCGATGCACGAGCGGATCGCCGCGGTCCACCCTGCGGTTGCCGCCGCGATGTCGCACGTCGACACATCGCAGGAGCCGCGTTTGGAGCGCATCCTCAGCGAGATCCGCACCCAGCGCAAGAAGGCCGAGGCAGCCTCCCGCACGAAGGCGCCACCGGGCCTCAACCCCCTGGGCTGAAAGCCGCGCAGGATGCGAAACTAGGCCCGTGGCAGCGTTCGAGGCAACGCCGGCGGAAACCGCGGGGGGCCACCGTGCCACCGCGCAGGCGGGGGAGCCGGCGATCGTCCTTCGCGGCGCGACCAAGACCTACGGTGAGGGCGACGTCGCCGTGCGCGCGCTGCGCGGCGTCGACCTGGAGATCTGGCCGGAGGAGTTCGTCGTCCTCCTGGGCCCAAGCGGCTCGGGGAAGACGACCCTGCTGAACCTGATCGGCGGGATCGAGCCGGCGAGCGCCGGTGAGATCGTCGTCGCCGGCAACGACGTCACAGAGCTGGACGAGGAGGGAAGGACCGCCTTCCGCCGCGACACGGTCGGCTTCATCTTCCAGTTCTTCAACCTCGTCCCGACCCTGACCGCGCTGGAGAACGTCGAGCTGGTCGCCGAGCTCGGCCGCGGCGCCGACCGCTCCGCCGAGATGCTGGAGCGGGTCGGGCTCGGCGACCGCATGGACCACTTCCCGGCGCAGCTCTCCGGCGGCGAGCAACAGCGCGTAGCCGTCGCCCGCGCCCTCGCCGGAGGCCCCCGCGTTCTGCTCGGCGACGAGCCGACCGGAGCGCTGGACCTGGAGACGGGGCGCACCGTGCTCGCCCTGCTGCACGAGCTGAGCCACGAGTTGGACCAGACGGTCCTGCTGGTCACCCACAACGCCTCGATCGCCCGCATGGCCGACCGGGTGCTGCGCATGCGCGACGGCGAGATCGTCGCCGATGAACGCAACGAGGTCCCGGCCCCCGCCGAGCAGCTGGAGTGGTGAGCCCGCGGTGAGGGTGCTGCGGACGAAGGCGCGCCGCGACATGCGGCGCCAGCGCGCCTCCTTCCTGGCGATCACGGTGACGATCTTCCTCGGCGTCACCCTCTTCGGCGCCACCTACGACGCCTTCCGCAACCTCGACGACTCCTACAAGCGGGCGTTCACCCAGTACCGCTTCGCCAACCTGACCGTGACCGGCGGTGACGTGGCCCGCTTCGCCGCCGCGGCGCGCGCGCAGCCCGGGGTCGAAGCCGTACAGACCCGCACCCAGACCGACGTGCCGATCCAGGTCGGCGCCGACAAGTTCCTGGGACGCGTGGTCGGGATGCCCCCCGGCCACCAGCCGGCGGTCAACCGGCTGGCGATCGAGAGCGGGACCTACCTCCAGCCCGCCCGACCCGACGACGTCCTCGTCGACCGCAACATGGCGAAAGCGTTCGACCTGGAAACCGGGGACCGGGTCGCGGTCACCGGGGCGGCGGGCGCGCAGCGGGTCACCCTGCTCGGCGTCGCCTCCTCGCCGGAGTACTACTGGCCGGCGCGCAGCCGCCAGGAAGCCTTCACCGCGCCCAAGGACTTCGGCGTCCTCTATGTCCCCCAGCCGCTGGCGGAGCGCCTTGCCGGCGACGCCCGCCCCAATCAGGTCGCCATCTACTACGCCAACGGCAAGGAGAACGCGGGGCTGACGAAGCGACTCAGCGCGGCCGCCGAGCGCAGCGGCGCCACCGATGTCTTCACCCGCGCCGACCAGCCTTCCAACAGCTCCCTCCAGCAGGACGTGAAGAGCTTCGAGCAGCTCGCGATCCTCTTCCCGCTGCTCTTCCTCACTGCGGCCGCCCTGGCGACGGGCGTGCTGATGCGACGCCTCGTCACCTCGCAGCGACCGATCGTCGGCATGCTGCGCGCCTGCGGCTACAGCCGCGGGCAGATCGTCCGCCACTTCCTCTCCTTCGGGCTCCTCTCCGGCGCGGCCGGCGGCATCCTCGGCGTGGCGCTCGGCCTCTGGCTGGCGAGCGTGATGACCAGCGCCTACACCGACCAGCTCTCGATCCCGCTCTCCGTGATCGAGATCCGACCCTCGACGATCCTGGTCGGGATCGCCTTCGGCCTGGGGACCGGTGCGCTTGCCTCCGCCGCTCCAGCTGCGTTCGCCGCCGGGGTTCCACCGGCCGAGGCCATGCGCCGCTTCTCCCCCGCCAAGGCCGGCAAGATCAGCCTCGCCGAGCGCCTGTTCCCGCCGCTGCGCCGGCTGCCGGTGCGCTGGCGGATGGCGATCCGCTCGATCGGCCGCAACCCCCGCCGCGCGACCTCCACCGTCCTGGGAGTCGTCCTGGCCCTGATCCTGATCCTCAGCTCCTGGGGGATGATCGACGCTGCCCAGATCCTGATCGACCGCCAGTACGGGCAGATCGAGCGCCAGGACGCACAGCTCTACGTCCGGGCGCCGCTCGGCTCCGCCGAGTTGGCGCGGATCCGCGGCGTGCCGGGTGTGCGGCGGGCCGAGCCGGCCGCCGAGCTGCCGGTCTCCCTACGGGCAAACGGGCACCGCTACCAAACGGCGCTGATCGCGCTGCGCCGCAACACGCAGATGCATGGTTTCTACGAGTCCGGTGGCGGGCAGATCGAGCTGCCCGTCGCAGGGCTGATCGTCGGCCAAGCGGTGCAGGGAAGGCTGGACCTGCGGGCGGGCCAATCCGTCCGCATCGGCGCGCCCGGCACCGGCGTCGAGGTGAGCGCCCCGCTTGACGCCGTCGTCAATGAGCCGCTCGGCGCCTTCGCCTATGCCTCCCTGGATGCCGTCCGAGCGCTCGCCGGCCCGCGCCTCGGCGAGGGCAACTCGGTCTTCGTCACCTACGCCCCGGGAGTCGACCGCGACCGCATGCGCCGGGCGCTCAGCGCCGTCCCGGGGGTCACCGCCTTCGTCGACTCCAAGGCCCTGCAGGAGTACATGAATAGCTACCTCGGCCTCTACTACCTCTTCATCGGGATCATGGTCCTCTTCGGCGGGGCGATGGCCTTCGCCCTCCTCTACAACTCGATCCAGGCGAACCTGGCGGAGCGCTCGGTCGAGGTGGCGACGCTGCGCGCCGCGGGCACCCCCTTCGCGACGCTGGCGCGGATGATCACCGTCGAGAACACGATCGTCGCCATGCTGGGGATCGTCCCCGGCCTCTTCCTCGGCTACGAGACCGCGAAGCTCTTCCTCGAGCAATTCCAGACCGACTGGTTCAGCTTCGAGCTGGAGATGCGCACCTCCACCTTCGTCCTCGCCTCGCTGGCGATCCTCGCCGTCGCCCTGCTCTCCGAGCTGCCGGGACTGCGTGCGGTGCGCCGCCTCGACATCGCCGAAGTGGTGCGCGAGCGCGCCGCTTAACGAGCCGACGGGCCAATCCCCGGACGCTATGCGTCCGTTTTCGGCCCGTCGGCGGGCGGCTCCACGCCGGCGGCCTTCTCGCCCGGCGTCGGCCAGGGCTCGGCCTCGCCCGACTCCCAGGCAGGTGGACGACCGCCGGGGACGCGACCGATCAGCAGGATCCCCAGGTAGACGAACCAGAGCAGGGCGAACTGAAAGAAGATGAAGGAGACGGCGCCAAGCGCCATTCCCAGCGAGCCCCAGAAGCGCGGCAGCAGGCCCACCCGCATCGAGTGCAGGCAGGTGTAGAACATCGCGATCACGAAGCCGAGCTGCCCGCCGAGGCCGAAGCCCGCGGCGAGCGGGCGCAGCGGCGCAGCGGTGATGGCGTCGCCGGCGACCTCGTTTGCCCGCTCGCTGCTCAGCCCCACGCCGTGGGCTATCAAGCGAGGCACGTCGTTGTCGACGAAGTCGGTGGCGGCGCTCAGCGTCGACACCCCGCTGAGGATCGCCAGCACCGCCAGGAAGAGCGGGGCCGCGACGACGACGCCGACGAGCTGCCCGCGCATCGCGTCGCTGCGGGCATTGGCGGCGCGGAAGAGGTAGTAGAGCGGCGCAGCCAGCAACCCGACGCCGATCGCCTGCAGGATGCTGGAGATCATCTGCGCCGTGCGATGCTGGTCGACGTTGCGCAGCAGCTCGGAGTCGCCGTCGCTCGCGCCCACAGCCTGGCTCGCGACCAGTACCGCCGCCAGCACGAAGCCAACCGCGGCAAGGGTCGCCAACGCCGCCGGAATCCGCCAGCGGCCCTCCCACTCCAGCACCGCCTCCCTGCCGGTTGGCACTCGTTCAGCCCCGCTCGTGGAAGTAGAACTGGGGCAGCGCGCCCTCGATCACCTCGGCGGTCATCTTCTGCGCGACCTCGAGGTTGCCGGTCCGCACCGCGATGTCATCCAGAGTGACGATGCCGGCAAGGCTATCCCCGTCGAGCACGGGAAGGCGGCGCACCCTGTGCTGGACCATCAGCGCCGCCGCCTCGTCGAGCTCCATCTCCGGCTCGCCGGAGACCAGCGGCCGCGTGGCGTGCTCTCCCACCGGCGCCTCCGCGTCGACCCCCTCGGCGAAGACGCGCAGCGCCAGGTCGCGGTCGGTGACCATCGCCACCGGCGCGCCGGCCGGGTCGACGATCACCACCGAGCCGACCCGGTGATCGCGCATCAGCTGGGCCACCGAAACGGCGCTCTGCTCCGGGGAGGCGGTGACGACGCCGGAGGTCATGATCTCCCGGAGCTGCACGAGTCGTACGCTACCGGCAATGAGCACGAAGCGAGCAAGCGGGGCGGTGCACCAAGGACGCACCCCCGTCGTTCCGCTCGAGGCGGGCGCCGGTCCCGAGAACCCGCCCTGTCCGGCCTGCGGCGAGCCCCTTTTCGGCTGGATCGACCAGCGGCGGGGACTGGCCGGTCCGGTAAGCCGTTGCGAAAGCTGCGGCCTGGGCGTGGTCGGCGGCCCAGGTGAGGCCGAGGGGGCGCTGCGTGAGCTGGACCGCTTCCGCTCGGGAGAGGGACTGCGCATCCCCAACCGCGGCGGCTTCTCGGCCTGGCTGGGCGGCGCCGGCTGGGCCGGGCTGGAGCCCGGCTCGCGCTATCTGTTCACGGTCGAGTCGGCGCGGCGGCTTCTCGCCCATCGCGACCAGGTCGTGACCGGCGGCCGCTGGGCGCCGGGGGCGGGAATCGCAACGATGTGGGGAACGATCCTCAACGGCTTCACCTTCGGCCGCAACGTCGCGCTCTCCGCGCTGGGACGCGCCGCCTCGGTCCCGGCGGAACGACCCTGGCAGCGCCGCCTCGACGGGCTGATCTGCGTGGTCGTCGCGATCCCCGCCCTGCTGGTCGCGGTGCCGCTGGAGCTGCTCGCCGCCGCGCTGCGGCGCGGCGGTGCCGTCTCACTCCGTTACGAGCTTCTGTAGCCCGGCCTAAGCCAGGCCTTCGCGCGCTTCCCGAACGAGGGTGACCGCTTCCGGGAAGAGGACGCGGATCGCATCGCGCACCTGCATCGCCTGCTCGTCGCTGCTGCCGGAAAGCTCGAGGCGGCCGATCGAGGCGACGGTCATGTCCACCGCCAGCTTGATCGCGTTGTCCGCCCAGGCGACACGCTGGGAGGACTGCATCTGCTCGGAGAGCTCCTCCATACGGGCGCGAAACTCATCGGGATCGCCAAAGAGATTGAAGGGACTTCCTTCCATGGAAGCTATGTAAGCAGAGAGTGAGGGACGCGGCACAGAGTCTTTACTTTCGGCGCACCACCCGCGCGCCGCTCCTTCCTAGCTTCGGGGCATGCGGCATGGAGCGCAGCGGCAGCGGGGCTCGGCAACGGTCGAACAGGCCGGATTGGCGGCGCTGATCGCGCTGCTGCTGCTGACCGCGATCGCCGCCGTCGCGGCAGGCGGCAAGGTCGACGCCGCCCGCCTCCTGGCGGGAGCGATCTCGAAGAAGATCCGCTGCGCGCCGCGCCTTCCCGGCGCCTGCCGTCACCATCCACTGGTCTCGGCCTACGGCTGGCCGCTGGCCCGCCTCACGCGGGCGCTGGCCCCGGCGCCGATCGCCCTGCGCGGGCCCTCCGGCCTTCCCCTCGTCCCAGTCGATTTCCGCCGCTGCCGCCGTCAAAGCTGCGCCGTCGCCGCCGGGCCGCACCTGACCGCTTCCGGCCGCCGCACCACCGCCTTCACCCAGCTGGTCGACCGCCGCGGCGACCTCGGCTGGGTGGAGATCGCCTACTGGCTCTACCGCCCGACCCTGGGCTGGGAGCGAGTCGCCCGGCGCGCCACCCAATCCGACGTGGAAGCCGCGGGCGACGTCCGCGTCCTGCTCAAGGACAACCCCGCCCTGGTCCCCCTCGAGACCCTTCCCGGCCGCAACCACTACGACTTCCCACCCTCCGAACGCCCACCCTGGCAGTGGCGAATCCAGGGTCGCTATCCGGGCTGGTCCAATTGACCGAAGCCGACCGGCGAGCTATTTGGGCGACTGAGGACGCAGCATGGAGGCGTCTGGGGCCGCCCGATCGGCTTCGGCTTGCCGGATCAACCCACGCCAGTCGGTCGTGCGGAAGACGAGGAGGATCGCGCCGAAGCCGCATACCACCGACCAGGCCGCCATCGCGATCTGGGTCCCTACCGAGAAGGAGAGAACGGCGGTGCGGGTGGGGCCGTTGAGGGTCGCGACCAGCAGCGCCTGCTGGGCGCCGGCGCCGCCGGGAGTGAAGGGAACGATGTTGGCGATCGCCTGCACGCTCATCACCAGCATTACGTTGCCGAAGGAGCCGCCGATGCCGAACGCCTCGAGGAAGAACCAGAAGGCCCCGAAGCGGCAAAGCCAGCCGACCCCCTGCCAGGCTGCGACCTCCCGCAGGTAGCGCCGTGGAGTGGTGAGGATGACCAGGCCCTGCCGCACCCGCTCCCAGAAGCGGCGCACGTGGTGCGCGAGATAGTAGATCCCCACCGTGATCGCCACCATCAGCACGCCGGTCACGATCAGGAGCGTCTGCGGGTGCTCCGCCCAGAAGGCGATCTCGAAGGCCGGCAGATGCGGCAGCCGCGGCGGCTTCGGCAGCAGCCCCTGGCTGATCGCGTAGAGGAAAACGAGAATCCCCACGGTCGTGTCGAAGACCGTCTGCACGAGGAAGGAGGAGGTGACCGTCGGATACGAGGATCCGGCGATCTGGCGTTTGGCCAGGAAGACTTTGGTCACATCGCCCGCCCGGGCCGGGACGATCGCGTTGATGCCCGCCCCGGCCAGATAGGCGGCGCTCAGCCCGAGATAGGAGATGCGGGTGCCCGGGTAGGCCGCGCGCAACACGTTGCGCCACGCCCTGGCGCGCGCCAGCTGCATCGCCAGCAAAAAGCCGAGCGCGATCCCGAAGGGGACCCAGTCGATCGCGTAGAGGTGCCCGAAGAACGCCCGCGCGGCGTCCATGAAGCGGTTGAAGCTGGAGGCGAGATCGGCGAGCGGCATGATGGCTAGACTAGCCCGCTCGTGTCAGAGGCCGAGACCACTCAGACCCCCCGCGCGGCGCCCCGCGACCCCGCCGACGAGGCGATGTGCGACCGCGCCCGCGAGCGCTACACGGCCGATCGCAAGAGCCGTTTCCGCCGCCGCCGCAAACGCCATGCGGAGCTGCCCAACCTGATCATCATCGGCGGTCTGAAGTGCGGCACGACCAGCATCCACCACTACCTCGGCCTGCATCCGGAGATCCAGATGTCGAAGCCGAAGGAGCTCAACTTCTTCGCCCGGGAGCTGAACTGGGATCTCGGCCTCGACTGGTACGCCAGCCGCTTCGACAATCGCTTCAAGGTTCGCGGGGAGTCCTCCCCCCACTACACGAACCTGCCTCGCTTCGGCGGCGTCGCGCAGCGCATCCACGAGCACTGCCCCGACGCCCGCCTCCTCTACATGGTGCGCGACCCGATCAAGCGAATCCTCTCCCACTGGGTCCACGCGACCGGCGCAGGCTATGAGACCGGCGAGCTGGTCCCGGTCCTCTCCAATCCCGACTCCTCCTACATGAACCGATCCAAGTACTGGATGCAGCTTCAGCCCTACCTGGAGCTGTTCGACCGCGAGCAGATCGAGGTCATCACTCAGGAGGAGCTGCAGACCGAGCGCGAGGAGACGATGCGCAAGGCGTTCCGGTTCGCCGGCGTCGACGAGAGCTTCACGTCCGAGCAGTTCGACCGCGAGTGGGAGAAGTCGAGCGCCAAGCAGGGCGACAAATACCAGTTCATGGAGAAGCTGATCAAGCTGCCGGGCTTCCGCTCCTTCGACCGCAACTTCGACCGCCTGCCGGAGTCGATGCGCTGGCTCGTCGAGAAGGTCGTCCACGACCCTGAGAAGCCGCCGGCGCCGAAGCCCAAGCTCCCCGACGACCTCTTCGAGACAATCCGCGGCCGCTTCGGCGAGGACGTGGCGGCGCTACAGCGCTTCGCCGGTCGCGAGTTCGCCGGCTGGCACGACTACAGCTGAAATGAGGCGGCTGCTTCCCGATCCGGGGCCTACCTCGGTCGAGGAGCAGCTCGACTCATACCGCCCCTGGGAGGAGCCGCGCGAGGATCGACCCTTCGTGGCGATGAACTTCGTCGCCACGGTCGACGGGCGAGCGACGATCCACGGCCGCTCCGGGCCGATCGGCTCCGAGACAGACACGGCGATGCTGTCCGGCCTGCGGACCCGCTTCGACGCGGTGATGATCGGTGCCGGGACGATGCGCGCCGAGCGCTACGGCGACATCGGCAAGCGGCTGATCGTGGTTGAGAGCGGGCCAGACGGCCGGGTGGACCTCGTGGCCCTCTTGCGTTCCCTGCGAGAGGAAGGCGTCCGGGCGCTGCTCAGCGAGGGGGGGCCGACGCTATACGGGCAGATGCAGGCCGCCGGGCTGGTCGACGAGCTGTTCCTGACGATCGCCCCGAAGCTGGTCGGCGGCGTCGCGCCGCGAATCGTCGAGGGCGACCTCCCCGAGCCGGCGGAGCTGGAGCTGGCCTGGCTGCTTGAGCACGACGGCGAGTTGTTCGCCCGCTACCGCCGACGCAGCTGACTTCGTGTTTTGTAGCGCTATGCGCGAGTAAAGACGAAGTCAGCGGGGCTGTCGCGGTAGCGTTCCCGGCGCCCGACCCCAAGGAGAGGAACCGCCAGCGATGGACTTCAAGCCCAGCCCTCAGGTCGAAACCCTGCGCGAGCAGATCCTCGACTTCATGGACGAGCACATCTACCCGCAGGAGCGGGAGATCATGGAGGCTCTGGACGAGGAGGTCGGCCCCGGCGTTCCCTACCCGAAGATCCTGGTCGAGATCCGCGAGCGGGCGAAGAGCGAGGGGCTGTGGAACCTGTTCATGCCCGAGGAGCGCCACGGCCCTGGTCTGGCCAACTGGGAGTACGGGCTGCTCTGCGAGGAAATGGGACGCAGCCCGGTCGCCGCGCCGATGGCCTTCAACTGCGCCGCGCCGGACACCGGCAACATGGAGATCCTCGCCGAGCACGGGACCGACGAGCAGAAGGAGCGCTGGCTGGAAGCCCTGCTCGAAGGGCAGATCCGCTCCTGCTTCTCGATGACCGAGCCGGCGGTCTCCGGCTCGGACCCGACCCTGCTGCAGGCGCGCGCCGTACGGGATGGCGAGGAGTGGGTGATCGACGGGCACAAGTGGTTCACCTCCGGCGCGATGGGCGCAGAGCTGGCGATCGCGATGGTCGTCACCGACCCCGACGCCCCGCTCTACAACCGCGCCTCGATGATCTGCGTGCCAACCGATGCGCCGGGCTTCGAGCTGGTGCGGTCGATCCCGGTGATGGGGCACGATCGCGGGCCGGGCCATTGTGAGATCCGCTACGACAACTGCCGGGTACCCGCCGCCAACCTGCTCGGCGGCGAGGGGCAGGGCTTCACGATCGCCCAGGACCGCCTCGGCCCTGGTCGCATCCACCATTGCATGCGGGCGATAGGAACCGCCGAGCGGGCGCTGGAGATGATGTGCCGCCGCGCCAACGAGCGCCAGGCCTTCGGCGGTCCGCTGGCCGACAAGCAGTTCGTGCAGGAGTCGATCGCCGCCTCGCGGATGGAGATCGACCAGGCCCGCCTACTGACGATGTACGCCGCCTGGAAGATGGACACCGAGGGCAAGCGCGCCGCCCGCCAGGCGATCTCGGCGATCAAGATCGTCGCCGCCAACATGGTCATGGAGGTGCTCGACCGGGCGATCCAGGTCCACGGCTCGCTGGGGATGACCGACGACACGCCGCTCGCCGCCCTGTGGCGGTTCAGCCGCATGCTGCGGCTCGCCGACGGCCCCGACGAGGTCCACAAGATGGTCCTCGCCCGCCGCGAGCTCAACCGCTGGGCGAAGCGGGCCGAGGCGGAGGCCGAAGGCAGCCTCGACCCCAGGCACGCGCCGCGCCCGATCTGAGCGGCGACGGCTTCGGCCGCCCTCGCGAGCGTCCTCGCGGCCCCGGCTAGCCGCGCTGCTCGGCCTGCTCGGCGGCCTCGGCGAGGCGCTCGACGACCTGGGCGAACTGGTGGATGCCCTCGTCGGTCTTGCCGTACTGGCCGGCCGCGTAGCGCGCGTAGACGCCCTCGAGGATGATCGCCAGCTTCCAGTAGCCGAGCGCGACGAAGAAGTCGAGCTGGGAGAGGTCGCGGCCGGAGCGCTCCTCGTAGCGCGCCCTCAGCTCCTCCCGGGTCGGGAAGCCGGGCTCCATCGTCGCCGGGTCGAACAGCGGCACCACCTCGTCGCCGGGCTGCGACCAGTAGACCATCAGCAGGCCGACGTCGGCGAGCGGGTCGCCGAGCGTGCAGAGCTCCCAGTCGACCACCGCGGCGACCTCGCCCTGCGGCGTGAGGATCATGTTGTCGAGGCGGAAGTCGCCGTGGACGATCGTCGCGGCGCCCTGCGCGGGGATCCGGGCAGAGAGGCGATCGTGCACCCGGTCGATCGCCGGCAGCTCCCGCATCTTCGACTTCTCCCACTGGCCGTGCCAGCGGCGCAGCTGCCGCGCCACGTAGTCCTCCTTGCGGCCGAGGTCGCCGAGCCCGACCGCATCGGGGTCGACGGCGTGGATCGCGACCAGCGTGTCGACCATCCGCTCGCCGATCGCCCGCCGGTCCGCCTCCTCGGGAAAGGCGGCCGCGTCGCCGCGGAAGCGCAGGATCGGCCCCTCGACGAACTCCATCACGTAGAAGGGCGCCTCGTTGACGCCCTCGTCCTCGCAGAGCCCGACCACCGGCGCCACCGGCACGTCGGTCCCGGCCAGGGCCGAGACGACCTTGTGCTCGCGGGCCATGTCGTGGGCCGAGCCGAGCCGCTTGCCGAGCGGCGGGCGGCGCAGCGCCCAGCGCCTGCCGGCGGCGTCCCTGACCCCGTAGGTCAGGTTGGAATGGCCGCCGGAGATGCGCTCGAAGGAGAGCGGCAGCTCGACGCCGGGGACCTGCTCGGCGAACCATCCCTCGACGCCGGCGCGGTCGATTCCCTCCGGCGCCGGCGCTTCGGCGTCATCAGTAGTGGGTGTGGGTGTAGCCTCGTCGCTCATCAACGCCCAGACACCGCGCTTCGCCCGCCGCGCCAAGGACCAGGGGTAAGGCTTGCTCGCTCCGCGCTCACGACCGCAAGCATATTCACGCAGACGCATCCGGCTGAGCCCCTCGCTCGCCAATCGGCTCACGATCGGCTTTGCGATCGCCTTCGCCGTCCTCACCGCGCTGGCGGTGATCGGCGTCGCCCGCTTCCTCCAGCAGCGCCAGGACTTCGAGGACTCCACGGCGCGCTCCTACCAACTGGAGATCCAGGCGCGCAACAGGCTGGCGGCCGGCGAACGCCCGGCCGCGGCGCGGGCGGCGGTCCTGCGGCAACAGCGGGAGCGCCAGATCCTGCGTGACGAAATCGACGACAAGACCCGCGACACCGCCCTGCTCGTCGGGGCGGGCCTGATCGCCGGCCTGACCGGCGCGGCCCTCCTCTTCAGCGTGCTGATCGCATCGATGCGAAGGCCCCTCGAGGACCTGGTCCAGGCCTCCGAAAGGCTGGCGAGCGGCGACCTCGAGGCGCGCGTCACGGTCGGCGGGCTCTCCGAGACGGCGACGCTCGGCGCCGCCTTCAACGAGATGGCCGAGGAGCTGCAGCGGCGGGCCGGCGAACGGGATCAGCTCGACCGGATGAAAGACGAGTTCGTGCTCACCGCCTCCCACGAGCTGCGCAGCCCGCTCACCTCGGTGCAGGGGTTCGCGGAGCTGCTGATGCTGGAGCGCGAACAGCTGACGCCGAAGCAGGCGGAGACGGTCGAGGTGATCCTCGACAACACGCGCCATCTGGTGCGGCTGCTCAACGACCTCCTCGACCTCGCCCGCAGCAACGCCGGCCGGCTCGCGATCCGGCCCTCGACGGTCGAGGTCGAGCGGCTGGTCGAG
>DASVDE010000018.1:0-42902 GCA_036381235.1 Solirubrobacterales bacterium
GGGCGAGTACGTGGAGGCGAATCGCTCGAGACCGGCCACACCATCCGCGGCGGCGGCTTCCCACGCGTAGGTGAGGAGCCCGTCGGCGGCGAGCAGGTCGAGCGCGGCGGCGCCATCGCGGGCGAGGTCGACGGCGTATCCGTGCTCAGTCAGGCCACGAACGATGAAGTCGGCGATCGTCGCCTCGTCCTCGACAACCAGGATCTCCACCCGGTCGAGGCTAGAGGATCGACCCCCCGGCGCTAGCCGTTGCCGCGCCCGCCGCCGCCGAGTTCGACGACTTCGCCCCGGTCGTTGACCGTGGTGTTCGGCACCTGCTCGGTGATCGTCGCGGTGAACGAGCCGCCGGGGGTGACCCCTCCGGCGGTCTCGGCCTTGGCCGAGCCGCTCAGCCCCACGTCGACCCGGTAGAGGACGGTGTAGCGGCCCGTCCGCGAGGCGCTCAGCTTCCACACCGCCTGCGTGGTCTTGCCCGGCTCCAGGCGGCCGAGGTTGTAGGTCTTGACGCCGCTGGTTTCGGCGCCGCCCGGTTCCGAGGACCCGTTCAGTTTCGGATAGTGCTCGGAGAGCACCCAGACCGGCCTGTCCGGCTGGGCCAGGCCGGGCTGCGGGTCGCGGATGCCGAAGGGGAGGGAGGAGGCGGTGCCCTCCTTGCCGGCGATCGAGAAGGAGACGGTCAGGGAGGGGATCGCCCGCCTGCCGGTGTTGCGCAGCGCCAGCGCCAGCAGCGAGGTCTGGCCGAGCCGCTGGCGCGTCGGGAACTTCGCCGAGACCACCCTGACGTCGTAGGTGCCGCTCGGTTCGGATGCGCTCGAGGACGAGCCGCCGCCGCCGCAGGCGCCCAGCGCCAGCGTCGAGGCCGCCGCCAGCAGGGCCGCCGCGAGGACGGCGCGGGAACGCGCCCGGTGCCTGCGGTTCCCCCCCGAGTGCTCCAAAGCGGCCGCAACATACCACGGGGTTTGCCGCCCAAAGCGGTGCTCAGGGCGCCTCGCGCGGGGTTAGCCGGATCTCAACAGTCGTGTAACGGTCGCGCCGGGTACATCCCATACACTCAGCCCACGGAGCGGAGTCGCGGGGATGCGCCTCGCCCGCCGGAGGAGGGGATGGAAGCAGCTGCATCGATAGGCCGGAGGTTCTTGCCCGCCAAGTCCTTCTTCGAACAGGTGGGCGACATGATGATCCTCACCGCCCGCACGCTTGTCTCCGCGGTCAAGCCGCCCTACCCCTACGGCGAGGAGTTCATCGGCCAGTTCCTCTTCGCGCTCCAGCTCTGCTGGTTCCCGCTGCTCGTCTCCACGGTCGCCTTCGGCTTCGGCGCGCCGGGCCTGCAGGCGGCGAACGTCTTCACGCTATTCGGCGCGCTCGACCGCCTCGGCGGCTTCTTCGTCCTCGCCTCGATCCGCGAGTTCGCCCCCTTCGTCACCGCGGTGGTCGTCGCCGGCGTGGCCGGCACGGCGATCACCGCCGATCTCGGCGCCCGCAAGATCCGCGAGGAGCTCGACGCCCTGCAGGTGCTCGGCGTCGACCCGATCAAGAACCTGGTCGTGCCCCGTTTCCTGGCGCTGATGCTGATCACCGGGCTGCTCGACATCTACGCCCTCGTCTTCGGCATCAGCGGCGGCATCCTCACCGAGCTCGTCTACAGCCAGCCGCTGGGCGGCTTCTTCGCCACGCTCTTCTCCAACGCCTCGGTCACCGACCTCTGGGGATCGGTGGTCAAGTGCACCCTGTTCGGGGCGATCATCTCCGTCGTCTGCTGCTACAAGGGCATGACCGCCTCGGGCGGCGCCGCCGGGGTGGGCCGTGCCGTCAACCAGGCGGTGGTGATCTCCTTCATGGGCGTCTTCGCCTTCAACTACGCCTTCACCCAGACGCTGCTCGCCACCAATCCGGAGCTGCAGACGATCCGATGAATGCGTGGCTTGCGATCCCGCGCGGCTGGCTCGACTCGTTCGGGGAGATCGCCCGCTTCGGCTCCCGGGTCGCCGGACTCGTCTACTCGGGACGCGTCCTGGCGTTCTTCGGCGAGTCCCTGCGCCAGGCCGGGATCTTGATCCTCGGCTCGGCGCTGATCATCTGGGGCCTGGTCTTCATCCTCGGCCTGCAGTGCGGGATCGAGGGCGCCTATCTGCTGCGGGCCCAGGGCGCCCCCGCCTACGCCGGCGTCTTCTCCGCCTGGTGCGACCTGCGGGAGATAATGCCCTACGCCTTCGGCTACATGCTGGCGGCCAAGGTGGGGACCGGCATCGTCGCCGAGCTTGGCGCGATGCGGATCTCGGACGAGATCGACGCGCTCGAGGTGATGGGCGTGCAGCCGGTCACCTTCCTCTGTGCCACTCGGCTGCTCGCCGCCTGGATCGCATTTCCGTTCATGTACCTGGTGGGGATCGGGATCATGTACCTGGCCAGCTATCTGGCCGTCGTCCAGCAGATCGGGGATGTCTCCTCCGGCGGCTACCTGTTGATCTTCTGGATGTTCCAGAACCCACCCGACCTGATCTACAGCCTGATCAAGGGCATGTTCATGGCCACGGCGATCGTGATGGTCGGCTGCTACTACGGCTATACCGCCTCGGGCGGTCCGGTCGGGGTCGGCACCGCGACCGCGAAGTCGATGGTGCTGAACATCGTCTTAGTCCACATCATCGGGATGTTGGGCACCCTGGTCTTCTGGGGAGCAAATCCACGAGCGCCTATCGGAGGCTGAAACTATGTCCACGGACGACAAGAGCACCTACGTAGGCGAAGACGGCAAGGTGATGGGTCGGGATTTCGTCATCCCCGGAGTGGACCCCGCCGAACCGGATCCGTATCGCTTCCATACCGGTCGCAAGCGCGACCACGGCGGCGAAGACGCGATCGAGATCATCGACCTCGTCAAGCAGTTCGGCCGCGCTCGCATCCTCAACGGCCTCAATCTCGGCCTGCCCGAGGGCCAGGTCTCGATGGTGCTCGGCCCGTCGGGGACCGGCAAGAGCGTGCTGATCAAGCACATCGTCGGACTGCTCTATCCCGATTCCGGCGATGTGCTGGTTCATGGGGAGTCGATCCCCAATCTGACCGACGACGAGCTGTTCGAGATCCGCAAAAAGTTCGGCCTGCTGTTCCAGGATGGGGCTCTGTTCGGCTCGATGAACATCTACGACAACACGGCCTTCCCGCTGCGCCAGCACACCGACAAAAGCGAAGAGGAGATCGGCGAGATCGTCAACCGCCGCCTCAAAGAGGTGGGGCTGACTGAGGCGACCTTCAAGATGCCGAACGAGCTCTCGGGCGGGATGCGCAAGCGCGCCGGCTTTGCCAGGGCTCTGGTCCTCGACCCGGCGATCGTCATGTTCGACGAGCCGGACTCGGGTCTCGATCCGGTTCGCACGGCGCTGCTCTGCGAGCTGATTCGCGAGGTGCACGCCGAAAACGGCGGCTGCTACCTGGTGATCAGCCACGACCTGGGGACTGCGCGGCGGATCGCTGACTTCATCGCGGTTCTCTGGAGCGGCAAAATCGTCGAGTCAGGGCCCAAAGAGGAACTGTTCGAGTCCGACAACCCGTTTGTCAGCCAGTTCCTCAACGCGGACATCTCGGGTCCGCTCTCGATGGATTGAGCGAAGTCGCGGCCTGGGCGACCAGGCATGCGCGGGTGGTGCTTGCGGTGGCGGTCGTCCTCGCCGCCGGAGCCGGGATCGTTGCGACGCGGTTGCCGACCGACGCGGGGACCGACACGCTGGTCGACGCCGACACGGCCAGCTACCGGGCGACGCAGCAAGTGCGCCAGGCGTTTGGCGATGACCCGGTGGTCGTGCTGGCCGAGGGGGACCTGCAGCAGCTGATCCTCACCGACAACCTTGGTCGGCTGCTGCGACTGGAAGGCTGCCTCTCGGGCAAGGTGCCAAAGGGTGCGACCCCGATTCCGGGTCCCTGCGCAGAGCTGGCCGGCCTCGGGGCGGTCAAGTCGGTCATCGGCCCCGGCACGTTCCTCAACGAGGCGGTTATCCAGATTGACCGCCAGCTGACTCGTCTGGCCTCGCGACTGCCGCCAGACCGCTTGCGCGAGCTGCTGCTGAGCTTCGCTGTCAAATACGGGATCACAAACGCGCCGAGTCTCTCCAACCCGGACTTCATCGCGACGGTCGTCTTCGACCTGAGTCGCTCGCGCGGGACGCCGAAGGCGAGGCTCGCCTACCTGTTCCCCAACAACCACTCGGCCCAGATCGTGGTTCGCCTGCGAGCCGATCTGAGCGAGGCCGAGAGGCGCAGGGCGCTGGAGACGATACGCGCCGCCGTCTTCGACTCCACGCCACGCCGCGCCTGCGCCTACAAAGGCAAGCCGGCCCCCTGCTTCTCGCTGCACGGCGGTCGCTATGTGGTCTCGGGCGCCCCGATCGTCGTCGACGGCCTGGCCGCGGCGCTGAAGGACGCGCTCCTGGTTCTCTTCGCGGTAGCGGTCGCGGTGATGGCGGTGGTTTTGCTGTTGGTCTTTCGCTCCCGCTTCAGGCTGCTGCCGCTCGGACTCGCCCTCTCTGCCGCTGCCCTGACCTTTGCCCTGCTGGCGCTGTTCGGAGGTTCGTTGACGATGGCCTCGATCGCCGTCCTCCCGATCCTGATCGGCCTCGCGGTCGACTATGCGATCCAGTTTCAGGCCCGCTACGACGAGGCGGTGGCCGAGGGCAAGAGCGGGGCCGAGGCGGCTCGTGCCGCCGCGGCCAGGGGCGGCTTCACCATTGCCACTGCCTGCCTCGCTACCGCCGCGGGCTTTCTCTCACTCCAGCTCTCCCCAGCCCCGATGGTCCGCGACTTCGGCCTCCTCCTCATCGTCGGCATCGGGATCGCCTTCGCCCTGGCGATAACCGTCGGATTCGCGGCTCTCGCGCTGCGGCCGGAGGTGGGAGATGGGGGTGCCCCGGAAGCACGCGGCGTTATGTTTTTCGCCCCACCGGCTTGGCGGGAGAAGCTGCGCACGTGGCGAAAAACCCAGCGAGCGGAGGGGCACCCCCATCTCCCACCCCTGTTCCAACGTGTTTTGGGGCTCGCGATCAAGCATCCGGGCAGGGTGTTGGCAAGCGCGGTGGCCCTGGCGGTTGTCGGATGGGCCGCGGGAACGCAGGTCGGAACCGTCTCCGACATTCGTGAGCTGGCGCCCCAGAGCCTGCGCGAAGTTCGCGACCTGAACGAGCTGCAGGACGCGACCGGCGTCTCCGGAGAGCTGGATGTCAGCGTTCGGGCCCCCGATCTGACCGATCCGGCGACTATCGAGTGGATGGCGGGATTCAAGCGGCGGGTATTGCGGGCAGGCGGCTTCTCCGGCCCCGAGCCCAACTGCCTGCAAGCCCAGCTGTGCCCTGGACCGGCGCTCTCAGACTTCCTGGTCGGCGCGGACGGGCAGGCAAGCAAGGCAGCCATCCGCACCACCCTTGCCCAGCTGCCGGACTATGACTTGCGACGGGTCGCCTCCGTCAACCCCAGAACCGGGGAGATCGGCGATACAGCGCTCCTCTTCTTCGGGATTCGCGCACAGTCGCTCGAGAGCCAGCAGGCGCTGATCGATCGGGTGAGGGCACAGATCGGCGAGCCAGGAACCGCAGATGGCCCTCCTCGTGGGGTCGAGGTCCAGCTGGCGGGGCTGCCGGTGATCGCAGCCGCGGCAGCCTCGGACATATCCAGCAGTCGCTACTGGCTGAGCCTGGTGGGCCTGCTGGCTGTGGCCGCCGTGCTCTCGCTCGCTTACCGCTCGGCGCGCCGGGCGCTGATCCCGCTTGCGCCGATCGTGCTGGCCACCGGCTGGGCGGGCCTGCTTCTCTGGGTCAGCGGCGTGCCGCTCAACCCGATGTCGGCGGCATTGGGCGCGCTGGTGATCGCGATCGGCACCGAGTTCAGCGTCATCCTCGCCGCTCGGTTCTACGATGAGCGTGGCGGGGGGCACTCGGTCGAGGTGGCGCTGCGCCGCGCCTATGCCCGCACCGGGGCCGCCGTGCTTGCCTCCGGCGTCACCGCAACCGCCGGTTTCGCGGTCCTGATCGCAAGCGATGTCAGGATGCTGAGGGACTTCGGCTTTGTCACGGTCATCGACCTCGTCGTTGCCCTCCTGGGGGTGTTGGTGGTGTTGCCCGCGGCACTCGCCAGGTTTGAGGAGAAATGAGGGATCGCTATTCCATGGTCGTCGGCCTGCTGTTCGCGGCATTGATCGCGATTGCGTTCTTCAACACGGTCGGCGGGGACGGGGGTGGAGCCCTGGGCCTCGACGAGGCGCCGCATCGCTGGCCCCTGCCCGAGTTCGCGGTGCCGGTGGCCGCGGGCCCGCTGGAGGGTGACGCCAACGTCGCTCAGGACGATTGCTCGACCTCGCGCGTCCCCTGCACCCAGGACGGTCGCCGCACTCCCGCCTGTCGCGTCAGGACGCCCGGCGCCATCCGCGTCTGTGACTTCTTCGATCGGCCGTTGGTGATCTCGTTCTGGTTCACTCGCGGTGGGAGAAGCTGCGTCGAGCAGCAGGATGTCGTCGACGCCGTTCGCGACCGCTACCGTGGACGGGTGGGATTTCTCTCGCTGGACGTGCGCGACGACCGCGACGAGGTTCGCGACATAGTGACCCAGCACGGCTGGCGAATGCCGGTCGGATACGACCACGACGGTGCCGTCGCCGGTCTCTACCGCGTGCCCGGCTGCCCGACCTTTGCCTACGCCTATCCGGGTGGGGTGCTGCAGAGCGCCGGCGCGGGTGAGCTGACCGTCGCTCAGCTCAGCGCGCGGGTCGACGATCTGCTGCGCGCCACCCGCACCGCGGAGCGTGGTTGACGATGGCCGCGGCGGAGAGAGCGGCCGGTCCTCGACCCGAGTGGGAGCCCTCGCCCGAGCAGGGCTGGGTCGCCCCGCATGTCGCCGCCGAGTTCCCGGGCCTAGGTCTCGTCTGGATAGAGGTCGACACTCGGCAGGAGAAGAGCCCGGAGCCGGTTCGCCTCAGACTGCGGGCCCTCTCCGATCGTTTTTTCGGTGCTCAGGCGATTCACATGCGCGAGCGGCCGATTCCTTGGGCCTACCGGGTCTTCTTCCGCCAGATCGGCCTCGATCCCGATCGCACCCTCACCCCGGTTGAACAGCTGGCATTGGACCGGCTCCACGACGGGGCCTTCAAGAGCCGGGGGTTGCCCGCCGATGCGCTGACGATCGCCATCGTCGAAACCGGTGTCGCGCTGTTCGCCTTCGACGCGGAGCAGCAGCTGGGCGGGCTTTGCATCCGCGATTCGGCCCCCGGGGAATCGCTTGCCGGGCGCCCCGGTGAGCTGCCCCAGGGAACGCTAGTGATCGCCGATGAGCGCACGCCGATCTGCCTGCTGTTCGGTGCGACCGCGGACGGCAGGGAGGTCGATCGCGACACGCGCCGGATGGCGATCGCCGCCGTGCAGGTGAACGGGGTGCCCCAGATGGCGGTCGACGAGGCGCTCTGGATGGCGGCAGCGGCGCTCGAGTCCATCTGAAAGGGCCTGCTCGGCCCTGTGTGCGCAATACGAACACAAGGAACACCGCAGCATCGTGGACTAAACTGGAAGCGGCTCTAATGGCTGCGCTGCTCGAAAGAGAGACTCTTGCTCTACGTTGGGCCGGTGGGGACGAGCGCCGTGCGCGCGCTGAACTGCGCCGTCAGATCGGCCGCCTCGAGCGTGAGCTTGCCGGCCTCTTCGCGGAGGGCTTTCGCAGGGTTCAGATCGACGCCCAGGTTCCGGCGAGCGCGGGGCTGCCGCGGGTTGTCGGCCTCGGTGAGCTGGAACGGGTGCGCGATGCGCTGGCCGACAGGATCGCCGTGGCCCGCCGCGACCTTGCCGCTCGCGCCGAGCTGGAGACGCGCAATCGGGAATCGCTGGAGCGGATGCTCGCCGACCCCGCGGCCTACAAGTGGATGCGCATCTCCCGCGCCGACCTGGGCGAGCCAGGCTGCGGTCACTGGCACTCCAGGCCCCGGCTGGGCCCACTCGGGATGCTGATGGGCTGGTGGCGGGTGAAGGTCTCCTCCGGATGTCCGTTATCCGGACGGCTTGCGGCCGTTGAGCAAGACGGGTAGGGCCGACGAGCGCCCGCCGGCGCCCTGGGGCTCGTTCCCCCTCGCCGAGCTGACGGTCCTGGCGGGGATCGTGATGCTGATCGTCGGCATCGCCAGCCAGAACCTGACTGCGCTCGGCGTCGGCGTCGTGCTCGGCGGGCTCGGCGGGCTCGAGGTATCGGTGCGCGAGCACTTCGCCGGCTACCGCTCCCACACCACACTGCTTTCCGGAGCCGCCTTCGTTTTGGTCGTCGGAGGCTTCTTCTACCTCGCCGGATGGATCCTCGCGGTTTGCCTTGCGATTGGCGCGGTCGCCTTTGTCGCTGCGTTCGTTGCGCTCCGCCGGGCCTTCCAAAGGGCTTCGGGCGGCCTCAGCTTCAAAGCCGGCTTCCGTAGCTAGACGAGGACCCCGGCCCGAGTGTCCGCGTCCTTCCTCGCAAGGGAGGTGGCCAGCATCAGGCGCTGACGGGAGGTCAGCGTGCCGAGGCGCTTGTTCTCGCTGAGGGCGAGGGAGAGGAGGAACTTGCGAGCCCTGGTCCTTCCCCAGCGACGCTGGCTTGTGAGTAGCTCCGCCAAGGTCATGCTCTCGGTCTCCCAGGGGCAGTCGCGGACAACTTCGGCAGCCTCGATCTCCCCCCGTGCGATGGAGCGCTTCAACTCCGCCCGTGCAAGTCGCACCCGGTTGGCACGTTGGAGCGCCTGCATGTGTTGTGGGGCTGAAATGGCTGAAGCGGTCGTCGTTGCAGGGGCGATCGAGGCAGCGTCCACTGGGACTCCTCCCTTCAAGGAATCGTTTAACTGGGTATCTCTCCGATGTGCCGGGCCGGCGAAAAGCCTTGCCTCAGGTGAGTGACCCCACCTCTTCGCATCCCTGGCGGTATGCGATCGGCGACGGGCCGCAAGCTACGCCGTCGACACGGTAAGCGTCAACCCGCGCGGCGCAAAGTGCCGTCACCCCGTTCGCTAAGAGCAGCTTTTTCAGGACGCTCTTGACTTGTCCAGATACGGACAAGCCTGAAACTACCCATGTCGGGGGATGTTGAAACTTTGTAAATAAGCCGCCGCTGCTGGTTACTCGGCCCTTGGGAGGTCCGGGAAGTCCTCGATCACGCGAGCGATCGTTCCCAGGGCACCGTCGAGGTGCTCGCGCTCATGTGTCGCCATCAGGCTGGTCCGCAGCAACGCCCCACCCGGGGGAACCGCCGGATGGATCGCGACGTTGGTGTAGACCCCGGCGTCGAAGAGGGCCTTCCACAGCAGCACTGCCTGCCAATCGTCTCCGACCATCACCGGGACGACGGGAGTGGTCGCCACAGTGCCGTCCGGCAGGGTGCCGGGCTCGACCACCTTCAGCCCGAGCCGGCGCAACCCCTCGCGCAGGTATTCGGCGTTGGCGAGCAGGGCCTCGAAGAGGGCGGGCCCCTCCGAGCGGATCACCCGCAGCGCCGCCAGCGCGGCGCCGACCGCCGCCGGCACAGCCGAGGCGCTGAAGATGAAGGAGCGCGAGGAGATCCGCAGGTACTCGATCACGTCGGCCGGCCCGACGATGAAGCCACCGCATGAGGCAAGACTCTTGGAGAAGGTCCCCATCCGCAGGTCCACCTCGTCTTCGAGGCCGAACAACTCGCAGGCGCCGGCGCCCCGCGCGCCCAGCACACCGGCGCCGTGCGCCTCGTCGACCATCAGTCGCGCTCCGTGCTCCTTGCACAGCTCTACGATCCGCGGCAGGTTGGCGACGTCACCCTCCATCGAGAAGACGCCGTCGACGACGACAAGCACCCCGCCGCCGTCCCCCGCGGCGCGATCGAGCATCTTCTCCAGCTTGTCCATGCGGTTGTGGCGGAAGGGGCGCAGCTTTGCGCCCGAGAGGCGGCAGCCGTCGAGGATCGATGCGTGGTCGCCGGAGTCGCAGATCACCGTGTCCCCGGGCTCGAGGATCGTTCCGATGCAGCCCAGGTTCGACTGATAGCCGGTGGTGTAGACGATTGCGTCCTCGGCGCCCATCCACTCGGCAAGCTCTCGCTCCAGGTCGACGTGAAGCGGGGTGGTGCCGTTCAGCAGGCGGGAGCCGGTGACGCCGGTGCCGAACTTCTCCAGCGCGTCGCGCGCCCCGGCCTTAACTCGCTCATCGCCGGTCAGTCCCAGGTAGTTGTTGGAGCCGAGCATGATCGTCTCGCGCCCCTCCATCTCGACGACCGGGCCCGCCTGGCTGGTGAGCAGTCGGAAGTAGGGGAGGAGGTCGTGCTGCTTGGCGGCCTCGAGCTGCTCGAGGCGGTCGTGGCTGCGGGCCTTCTCGAAGACGTCGACGGGGGCCTTGAGGTCCCTGGCGGTTTCGCTCATGCGCAGAGTGTAGGTTCACGCCCCGTGGCAAGCGTCGATATCCGTCCCGTCCGTACCCGTCGCGAGCTGAAGCGCTTTGTCAAGGTCCCCTTCCACCTGCACCGGGACCATCCCCAATGGGTGCCGCCGTTGATCTTCGAGCGGATGGAGTTCCTCAACCGCGACAAGAACCCATATTTCGAGCACGCCGAGGCCGAGTACTTCATTGCCGAGCGCGACGGGGAGCCGGTCGGCCGCATCACCGCCCAGGTCGATCGGCGCTGGGACGAGTTCCAGGGCGGCAGCGACGGGATGTTCGGCTTCTTCGAGACGGCGAATGACCCCGAGGTGGCCGCGGCACTGCTAGATGCCGCTGCCGGGTGGGTTGCGGGCAAAGGCCGCGAGAGGGTGCTCGGGCCGATGGACTTCACCACCAACGACGAGGTTGGGATCCTGATCGAGGGTTTCGATCTGCGGCCGCGGATCCTTCAGCCCTGGCACCCCCCCTATTACCGGGAGCTGATCGAGGCCGAGGGCTTTGGGAAGACGATAGACCTCTATATGTGGTGGCTGAAGTTCGGCGAGCTGAAGGAGGGCGAGAAGTTCGACCCGCAGATTCACGAGGCCGCCACCAAAGCGCTGGCTGAGCACGGGATCACGATTCGCAACCTGCGCAAGCGCGAGATGGCGGATGAGGTCCGGCGCTTCACCGATATCTACAACGAAGCCTGGGGGAGCAACTGGGGCTTCGTCCCGGTCACCGACGCCGAGGTCGATTTCCAGGCCAAGAACCTGAAACAGGTGATCGACGAGGACTGGGCCTACATCGCCGAGAACCGGGAGGGAGAGGCGATCGCCGCCGCGTTGACCCTGCCGGACATCAACCAGGTGTTGGCGAAGATGAACGGGCGGCTGCTCCCGTTCGGCTGGCTGAAGTTTCTGCTCGGTCGCCGCAAGATCGATGCCTGCCGCGTCTTCGCGCTCGGCGTCAGGGACGACTACCGCCACACCGGCACCGCTGCCGGGCTCTACCTCAAGCACATCGAAACCGCCTCCTGGCACCGGATCAACCGGGGAGAGACGGGCTGGATACTGGAGACGAACGAGCCGATGAATCGGGCGATGGAGGGGATGGGCGGGGAGATCGTGAAGCGGTATCGCATCTATGAGCGGAGCCTGTAGAGTCGGCCCGGTGAGCGAGGTCGAGGTAGACGGCGAGGTCCTCGAAGTCCGGGCACTGCCCCAGCGCTACGAGGAGGCCGCCTCCCTGGTCTTGCGCGGCGAAGTTCGAACCGCGGCGATCGCCGTGGCCGGGGGCGCTCTGGCGGGCGCGGCCACCGTAGCCGCCGTGCGGGCCGTCAGCGCGGTTGGCTCGAAGCGGTCTTCGAAGCGGCTCTCTCGTCGCCGTCGCCGCGACAACGTCCTCGCCAGTCGGTCCTTCCTGGTTGACGTTCACCTGCTCGGCAGGTGAAGAGCCTCGAGGTAGAAGCTCGACCTCCCTCTCCGTTTCGGATGCCCCGTGGCGGGGGTGAGGATCGCGTGATGCGGGTGAGGGGTGGGGTTGCGACGCGTCTGCTCGACATAGGCGGCCATCCGGTTGTGGTCCGCGCCTGGCAGCCGGCCCTCGATCGGGTTCTGTTGCGCGCGGAGGCCGTCGATCCCGGCGCGATCCATGCGCCGTATCCACTGTCCCATTCAGCGTGCTCCGCAGGGCCTGAGCAACTGGCGCTGGCGATCGAGCGAATGCGATTCGCGCTTGGCGTCGACGACGACCTTCGCGAGTTCCACCGCCGCTTCCGCTCCGACCCGCTGTTGGGGCCGCTGTTGCGACGGCGGCCTCACTTTCGCTCCCGCCGCCGTCCGTGGCCCTGGGAAGCGTTGGCCTGGGCGATCGTGAAGCAGCTGATCGAGAGCGAGCGGGCGGCGCGAATCCAGCGCCGCATCGTCGGCCGCTGGGGCCTGCGTTCCGGGCCGCAGAGCGATGCTCTGCGCGATGTGCCGACTGCGGCCCTGATTGCCGGCCGCGCCCCCGCGGAGCTGGAGTCGATGGGGCTCGCCCTGGGTCGCGCGCTCGCTCTGCGCGCCGTCGCCCGCGACATCGCCGCGGCGCGTTGCGATCCGGGCGAGCGGGCCGCCGACCGGCGCCTGCTGGCAGTTCCCGAAGTCGGGCCGTGGACGGTTCAGTGTCTGGGTCTCCACGGTCGGGGCGACCTCGATTCGCTGCCTGCGGGCGATCTCATGTACCTGAAGCTCGTCGGGCGGCTGGCTCGATTGGGCCGCCGCGCGACGATCGAGGAAGTCGAAGAGTTCTACGCCCCCTATGCCCCCTTCCGGGGGTTGGCCGCGGAACTGAGCGCCAGTTTCTAAAGACAACCGTCGATTCGTCGATAAGCGCCACGATGGAGCGGTCTACGACAGGCAGCGGAGGCTGGCCCGAGGAGAAGGTCAACGAGTTCCTCGATCAGATCAAGTCGGGTGGAGCCGACTACCGCCGTCTCGTCGAGCGCCTGCCGGCGATCGTCTACACATCCGAGCTCGGAGAGCACGGCCGCTGGCGCTACATCAGCCCCCAGGTCGAGGAGGTCCTCGGCTACAGCCCTGAGGATTGGCTCGCGGAGCCGGGGCTGTGGGCGAAGCTACTGCACCCCGAGGATCGCGAGCGGGCGCTTTCCCAGGAGACGAGGGAAACCCTGGGAGAGCGCAACCCACCTCCGATCGACTATCGGATGTTCACGCGCGAGGGCGATGTCGTTTGGATCCTCGACGAGGCGGTGCTGGAGCCCGACGAGAACGGCGTCCCGATCTGGCATGGCGTCCTCTACGACATCACCGAGCGAAAGGTCGCCGAGCAGGAGCTGCAGCGCTCCGCCGCCCAGCAGGCGATCGTCGCCAAGCTCGGTGAGCGCGCCCTTCGCGCCGACGATCCCGATTCTCTGATGCGTGCCGCGGTGGAGCTGATGGCCGAGATCGAGGGAGTAGAGACCGCCTGCGTCTGGGAGGTCGGACGCGACGGCCGCCGCCTGCGGCTGCGGGCGGGGCTCAGTGGCGATGTGGTCGGCGCCGGGCGCCGCGTCTCGGCCGCCCGCGACTCCCACGCCGGCGCGGCGCTCGACGCCGGCCTGCATGTGATCGTCGACGACTGGTCGGCAGAGCAGCGCTTCACGATGCCGCCGGCGCTGCGAGTGCTCGGCATCGGCAGCAGCCTCGCGGTGACGATCGACGGCAAAGAGCACCCGTTCGGGGTGCTCGACGTCCATTCGATCGAGCCGAATCGCTTCACCCCCCAGGACGTTCACTTCGTGCAGGCGGCGGCCAACGTGCTGGCCGACGCGCTCGAGCGGGACGCGGCCGACCAGGCGCTGCGCCACCGGGTCCTGCACGACTCGCTGACCGGCCTCCCCAATCGGCTCAGCTTCATCGAAGCCCTGGGCGACTCGTTACGGCGCGGCGCCGTCTCCGGCTCCCCGGTCGGAGTCCTCTTCCTCGACCTCGACCACTTCAAGCTGATCAACGACAGCATGGGGCATCACGCCGGGGATGCCCTGCTGCGGGCGATCGCACCGCGCCTGCGAACCCACCTCCGCCCGGGCGACGTCGTCGCCCGCTTCGGCGGGGACGAGTTCGGCATCCTCGTCGATCGGCTCGCCGACGAAGAGGAGGCGGTCGCGATAGCCGAGCGGGTGGCCACCGCCTTCGCCGAGCCTTACCAGCTGGACGGGGTCGATCACTTCATCACCGCCAGCGTCGGGATCGCCGTGACGCAGCCGAGCGGGCGGGATGCGATCGATGCCGAGTTGCTGATCCGCGACGCCGACGCCGCCATGTACCGAGCCAAGGAGCGAGGTCGAGCGCGGGTCGAGCTATTCGACGCCGAGATGCGAGCCAGGGCGATGCGAAGGCTCGAGGTCGAGCGGGAGCTGCGCCATGCGCTCGATCGTGACGAGCTGCAGCTCTACTACCAGCCGGTCGTTGCCCTTGGCAGCGGAGAGATCACCGGCCTGGAGGCGCTGGTCCGCTGGCAGCACCCCGGGCGAGGCCTGCTCGACCCGCGCGAATTCGTCCAGGTCGCCGAGGACAGCGGCCTGATCGAGCCGATCGGCCGCTGGGTGCAGGAGGCCGCCTGTCGTCAGATCCTCGATTGGCATGCCCAGCGCCCGGATTCGCGGCCCTTCGACATCGCGGTGAACCTCTCCGCCCGGCAGGTCGCTCACCGCGATCTGCCGGCGGCCGTCGCCGAAGTTCTCGCCCGCACCGGCCTCGACCCCGTCCACCTGCGGCTCGAGATCACCGAGAGCGTCTTGGTCGAGGAGTCCGCGACCGCGATCGCCACCCTCGAGGCGCTGAGTGAGATCGGAGTGCGCCTGGTCCTCGACGACTTCGGCACGGGGTACTCGTCGCTGGCCTACCTCAACCGCTTCCCCTTCGATGCGCTGAAGATCGACCGCACATTCGTTGAGGGGCTCGGCGTCGAGCAGGAGCGCACCGCGATTGTCGAGGCGATCATCGGCATGGCTCGGGCCCTTTCGTTGGACGTGATCGCCGAGGGCGTGGAGAACGAGGCGCAGCTATCCGAGCTGCGCCACCTCGGCTGCGACTACGCGCAGGGCTACCTCTTCTCCCCGGCTTTGCCTCCGGAGAAGATCTCGCAGCTGCTGCGAACGGGGCTGCCGAGCTACTCCGGGATCTCTCCCGGCAAGTAGTCGTTGCTGAGCAGCTGGGAGGGGGCCGGCAAGGAGTCGAGCACCGCGTTGTCGCGCATCCAGCCGATGAACTCCCGCCACCGCGCAGGATCCATGAATCCATAGGGCTGAGCCGGATCGCTCGACTCCAGCAGCGGCAGGGTCGCCTTCACCTCTGCCGCGGTGAGCTTGGGATCGAGGTCCGGATTCGCCTTCAGCAGGGCCTTTACCGTCGCATTCGGGCTCTTCACCGCAGCGCTCGTGCCTCGCTCCAGCGCGGCTATGAAGAGGCGAACCGCTTCGGGGTCCTCCTCGAGCTGCCTGCGATTGGCCACCAGCACCAGCTCGTTGTAGGTGGGAACTCCAAGCTGGTCGACCGGAGTGACGACCGGGCGCTTGCCGCGCAGGCGCAGGTCGACGCCCTCGACGTTGCGGAAGCCTCCGAGCATCGCCTGAGCGCGGCCGCCCAGGATCGCCGGCAGCAGCCCGAAGCCGACGTTGACCGCCTTCACGTCGGAGGGGGAGAGGTTGGCTCGGGCGAGGATCGTCTTCAGGTAGGCGTCCTGATAGGGAATGCCGGCCGTGGCGATGGTCTTGCCGCGCAAATCGGCGATCCCCTTGACCCCGGACTTCTCCAGCCAGATCATCGAGGTCAACGGCTTGTCCACGATCGCCCCCACCGCGACCACGTCGAGGCCCCGCTCGTTAGCCAGCGCCACCTCTGGCTCGTAGGAGATCGCAAGGTCGGTGCGCCCCGCGGCGACCTGCTTGATCGGCGCCGCCGGATCCGAGGGCGTGTCGATCGAGACGTCGAGGCCGGCATCGCGGAAGTAGCCGAGCCTCTGAGCCATGTAGATCCCCGCGTGATCGGGGTTGGGGTAGAAGTCGAGAGTCAGATGGAATGGCTGTGTCGTCTCCCCGCCGGAGTCCTCGCTCTTCTCACCACAGGCGGTGAGCCCGAGCGAGAGGACGAGGAGGATCAGGGCGGCGAAAACCGAGGGTCGGCGTGGGTTCATGCCGGGGTTTCTATCGCCAAGTGACGATGCGGCGCTCCGCGAGTGTCAGCAGGGCGAAGAGGGCGATCGCCATCGCGGAGAGAACGACGACCGCGGCGAACAGCCTCGCGGTCTCCAGTTGGGCGTTGTCCTGGAGCATCAGGTGGCCCAGCCCGGAGTCCGAGCCGGCCCACTCGCCGAAGACCGCGCCGATCACCGCGACGGCCACCGCGATCTTGGCGCCGCTGAAGGCATAGGGCAGCGCAGTCGGCGCCTCCACTCGCAGGAAGGACTGGCGGCGGGAGGCGCCCAGCGTGCGCATCATCTTCAACGCATCGGGGTCGACCGAGCGCAGGCCGTCGAGGGTGTTGACGGTGATCGGGAAGAAGCAGATCAGTGCCACGATCCCCAGCTTCGGGCCGATCCCGTAGCCGAACCAGACCACGAGGATCGGTGCGATCACGATGATCGGAATCGTCTGCGAGGCCACCAGCAGCGGGTAGGCGGCGCGCCGCAGGGTCTCGGAGAGGTGCAGGGCGACGGCGAAGGCGATTCCGGCGAGGAGCGCGCAGCCGAAGCCGAGCAAGACCTCCTTCAGGGTCACCCATGCGTTGTCGGCCAGCAGCGAGCGGTTTTTCCAGAGGGAGGAGGCGATGTCGGAGGGAGCCGGAACGAGGAAGTCCTCGAGGTGCAGGGCGCCGGAGATCGCGCCGCTGGTCGCGGCCAGCTGCCAGGCGCCGATCAGGGCCGCGAGCAGAAGCAGTGGCAGCGCCCAGCGCCTCATCGATCCCCGTCCATGGCGAGTCGCACATCGTCCCCATCGCTGCCTCTTCGCAGCGCTCGCATCGCCTCTTCGCGCACCGCGACGAACTCGGGGTCGGTGACCGCTTCGTCGCGCTGCGCCGCACGCGGGGCAGGCGCCCTCAGTTCGGCGACTGCGCGTGCCGGGCGGGGCGAGAGCACCACGACCCGGTCGGAGAGGTAGAGGGCCTCCTCGACGTCATGGGTGACGAGCACGACGGTGCGGGGGTCGGCCTCAAGCGCACCGGCCAGCCAGCCCTGCATCTCTGCCCTGGTGATCGCGTCGAGCGAGGCGAACGGTTCGTCGAGCGCCAGCACCGGCTTGCCCGAGAGGAGGGTGCGCAGGAAAGCGACGCGCTGGCGCATGCCGCCGGAGAGCTCGGACGGTCGCGACCGCTCGAAGCCGCCGAGGCCGAAGCGGTCGAACAGCCGGGCGGCCTCTCGCCGCGCCGGCGCTCTCCTTGCGCCTCCGTTTCGAAGGGCCAGCGCGGCGTTGTCGATCGCCGTGAACCAGGGCAGGAGCAGATCCCGCTGGGGCATGTAGGCGCAGCGAGAAAGTCGTTCGGAGATCTCTGTGGCTCCACCTACCTCTATGGCTCCAGCCTGGGGCTCCAGCAGCCCTGCGATCAGCTCGAGCAGGGTCGACTTCCCGCATCCCGAGGGGCCGACCAAGCCCAGGACGGTGCCTGGGGCAGCGTTCAGGTCGAGGCGCTCGATCGTGCGCAGCTCTCCGTAGGAATGCTGCAGAGCGCGGACCGAAATCCCGGCCCCGTCGATCCCTGGGAGAGCAGGCGATCCGCTCGCGGCGGCGAATTCCTTGGCTTCGGTGGGCATCTTGGTATCCTGGCGCACTTCCACTCCTGACCAAAGCAGTCAGGAAAGTCGGTAACTCCCCGGAAGCTCAGATGGACCCGGCAATCATTTTCTTCGGACTCGGCATCGGCATCCTCGTCGGCATGACGGGGATGGGCGGTGGGTCGTTGATGACGCCGCTGCTGATCCTCATCTTCGGGATTCAGCCCACCACCGCGATCGGTACGGACATCTTCTACTCGGCGGTGACCAAGACGGTCGGCGGCTGGCGCCACCTGCGGATGAAGACGGTGAACATGGATCTGGTCAAGTGGCTGGCTCTCGGCAGCGTCCCGGCGGCGGTGATCGGCGTTGGGATCGTTTCCGTCCTTGAGAATCGCATCGGTGCCGAGCGGCTCGACTCTCTCGTCTATGCGGTGCTTGGCGGGACCCTGCTGATGGTCGGGATCATCACACTGGCGCGAGCGCTGATCCTGCGCCGGCTGGTCGACGAGCGCGAGCGCTTCGAGGTCGAGCGCCGCCACAAAGTCGCAGCGGTCACGATCGGCGCCACGACGGGCTTCGTGATTGGCATCACCTCGGCCGGCTCGGGCACTGTGATCGCGATCCTGCTGATCGCGGTCTACCGCTTGGCGCCGAAGAAAGTGGTGGGCACAGACGTCTTTCACGCAGCCATCCTGCTCTGGGCTGCGGGGATTGCCCATTGGGTAGGAGGCAACGTCGATTTCGTCCTTGCGGGCACCATCTTGATCGGCTCGGTGCCGGGAGTGGTGATCGGCGCCGCCCTCTCCGACCGGGCCCCGCAGGGTTTCCTGCGGACCGCGCTAGGCGTGGTTCTCGTCGGCTCCGGCATCGTCACGATCCAGAAGGGCGACCCTCTGGTCTGGCCGATCGCCGCCGCTGTTGCCGCCATCGGCCTCGGTCTCATCCTCGCCGCTCCGCACTGGCTAAACCGCCGCCGAGAACGAGAGCGGGAACGCGAGGCGCAGCAAGCCGGCGATCTCGGGCTCGAGACGATCGGCTGATCGCGACTGATTAACTAGCCGCGATGCGTGTTTCCGCCAAGGCCGACTACGCCGTTCGCGCTGCCGCCGAGTTGGCCGCGGCCGGCGAAGGCCCCGTCAAGGGGGAGCGATTGGCCGAGGCGCAGGACATCCCGTTGCAGTTCCTCGAACACATCCTGCTGGAGCTGAAGCACGCCGGGATCGTGCGGGCGCGGCGCGGCGCCAAGGGCGGCTACTGGCTTGCCCGACCCGCCGACGACATCACGATCGCCGAGGTTGTCCGTGCCGTCGAGGGCCCAATCGCCCACGTCCAGTCCTCGCCGCCCGAGTCGATCGAGTACCGCGGCAATGCCGTGCATTTGCAGGAGGTCTGGATCGCGGTTCGCGCCAGCCTTCGTCAGGTTGTGGAACAGGTCACCCTGGCCGACCTGGTCAGCGGCGAGCTGCCGCCGGTGGTCGAGCACCTGACCGGTTCGCCAGATGCCTGGGTTGCTCGTTAGAGGCCATCCCCGGTAGGGGTTCCGCTTAACTTTTTCGAGGAACGTTTTGCGGCTTGCCGCGGGCCGCTGCGCCGAAAAAGTACAAGACGCTCCACCCCTGCCGGGGATGGCCTCTAAAACAGCCGCTAAGCGGGATTGGCGACCGGGACCTCTTTGTCCCTCTCGCCCGGGCCGTCGGGGATTACGAGGATCGCGCCCTCGCCGGTGACGTAGGCCTCCTCGCCGTGGTGGACGACGTCCATCCCCAACGCTTCCTCATGCTCGGTCGAGCGCAGCGGCATGATCAGGCCGATCAGCTTGAGCAGGACGAAAGTCGCCCCGAACGCGTAGGCGGGCGCGGCCATCGCCGCCAGCGCCTGATCGCCTAGCTGGGCCGCGTTGCCGTAGAAGAGGCCGTCGGCGACTCCGTTCCAGCCGATCTGCGCGACGAAGCCGATGAAGAGGATGCCGGTGAAGCCGGCGATGCCGTGGGCGGCAAGGACGTCGAGCGTTTCGTCGACGCGGGTCCGCGGCCGCCAGACGATCACCGCGTAGCAGGGCAGAGCGCCGAGGAAGCCGAGCGCCATCGCCCAGCCTGGGCTGACGAATCCGCCCGCCGGGGTGATCAGCACACAGCCGACGATGATCGCGGTCGCGGCGCCGATCGCCGTTACCCGCCTGCCGCGGATCAGGTCGAGCGCGAACCAGGTGACCAGGGCGCAGGCCGGCGTCAGCAGGGTGTTGGTGAAGGCGAGCACGCTGGCGTCGCCGGTGGAGAAGCCACTGCCGCCGTTGAAGCCGAACCAGCCGAACCAGAGCAGGCCGGCGCCGAGCAGGACGTAGACGGCGTTGTGGGGGAGCAGCGCCTGGCGGCCGTAGTCCTTGCGCGCGCCGACGACGAGCGCCGCGGCCAGCGCCGAGAAGCCCGAGCCCATCTCAACCGGCACGCCCCCGGCGAAGTCGAGGGTGCCGCCGGAGATCAGCCAGCCGCCGCCAAAGGCCCAGTGCGCGAGCACCGCGTAGACGAGCACTGACCACAGCGCCGCGAAGACGAGGAAGGCGCTGAAGCGCATGCGCTCGACGACCGCGCCCGAGACGAGCGCGGTCGTAATGATGCAGAAGGTCGCCTGGAAGGCGAAGAACACGAGGTGGGGGATCGTCGTCCCGTCGCGCGGCGTGAAGTCGACTCCGTTCAGGAAGGCATAGTCGAGCCCGCCGAGCAGCGAGCCGTCGCCGTCGAAGGCGAGCGAGTAGCCGATCAGCGCCCAGGTGACCATCGCGACGGCGATCGCGGCGATGCTCATCATGAAGGTGTTGAGGGTGTTCTTCGAGCGCACCAGACCGGCGTAGAAGAGTCCGAGCGCGGGCGTCATCAGCAGCACCAGCGCGGTCGCGACGAGCATCCATGCGGTGTCGCCGGTGTCGACCTGGGCGGCTGCGGCGATCGGCAGGCTCATCACTTAACCACCGGGGTCACGGCGGACTGGTCTGTCTCACCGGTGCGGATGCGGACCGCCTGCTCCAGCGGCATCACGAAGATCTTGCCGTCGCCGACCTCGCCGGTCCGTGCCCCCTCGCAGAGCGCGTCGATCGTAGGCTGGACAAAATCGTCTGAGACTGCGATCTCGAAGCGGGCCTTCTCGGCGAGCCCCATCTTCACCGTCGTTCCGCGGTAGGTCTCGACTCGCTCCAGCTCGCCGCCGTGTCCCTGGACCCGACTGAGCGAAACGCCTCGCACCTCGGCACGGTAGAGGGCTTCTAACACGTCGTTGGCCTTTTCAGGCCGGACGATTCCAATCACCAGCTTCAAGGTGTCTCCTTCCCCCGGGGTGGCCCACAGCGTCCCCACGCTGAGCGGGCGCGAGCCTAACATGTGGGTGTGAGGGAAACTCGGGTCCAGCGCTTTCGGCGGGCGAGGCGGGACCCGGAGTTGGCGATCCTCGAGGGGTTCCACGCGCTCAAGCACGCGCTCCGCTTCGGCGCCGATCCGATCGAGGTGGTTGCCGTCAACCCCGATGGGCTGGAGCGGCTGGCGGAGGAGCTGGCGCCGGATCTGGCCGGAAGGTTGGAGGGAGTGGCAAGCCGGATCGATGGGGAGGAGTTCGCCGAGCTGGCGCCGCAGGCGGCGCACACGGGCGTGGCGGCGATCGCCAGGCGGCCCGTGATCGACGTGGACGCGGCGCTGGCGGAGCAGCGGGCGGCGCCCGTCGTACTGCTCGAAAGCCCCCGCAACATGGGCAACATGGGCGCCTGCGTCCGGGTCGCCGCCGCGGCCGATGCGGCGGCGGTATTCACCACCGGGGACAACGACCCCTGGCATCCCGACGCGCTGCGGGGTGCCGCCGGCCTCCACTTTGCCCTGCCGGTGGCCCGCCTCGAAGGCCTGCCCCGTTGCGATCGTCCTCTCGTCGCGATCGACCCGGAGGGGGAGGACATCGGCGCGGTGGGGCTGCCGCCACGCGCGATCCTTGCTTTTGGCACCGAGCGCCACGGCCTCAGCGTCGAGCTGTTGGAGCGCGCCGACATCCGCCTCGGCATCCCGATGCGGCCGGGCGTCTCCAGCCTCAACCTGGCGACCTCGTTGGCCGCGGTGCTCTTTCAGCGGCTCTGAGGGGGGCGAAAACTACGGATGCGCGGTGGGGGAGGCCGGGGTTAGCGTGCGGAATGCATGACCGCGGCGTTCGCCGCTCGACCAGTTCCCGACCGAAAGGACGCCGTGCTCCCACTTGCAGATTTCGGCCTGGGTGAGGCACTTCTCCTTGCCCTGGAGATCTTTTTCTTTGTCATCTGGATCTGGATCCTGATCACGATCCTCAGCGACCTCTTCCGCGACCACGAGCTCTCCGGCTGGAAGAAGGCGGCCTGGGTCCTGTTCCTGGTCTTCATTCCGTTCCTGACGGCGCTGATCTACCTGATCGCGCGCGGCGAAGGGATGCGGGACCGGACGATCAAAGCCCAGGCGGAGGCCAAACAGCACATGGACGCCTACATCCGCGAGCAGGCCGGCAGCTCGCCGGCCGACGAGCTGCACAAGCTCAACGACCTGAAGGAGAAGGGCGCGATCTCCGCTGAGGAGTTCGAGAAGGCGAAGGCGAAGCTTCTTACCTGATCCTGCAATCGGGGTTGCAGGTTATTAGCAACTCCTAACAAAGCCGCGACAGCTTCGTTAGCCTGCCTGGCTTCGATGCGCGCCTCGCTCTCTGGTCACTCCAGACGCCTGCTGCTGCCCGCAGCGCTGCTCGCTGTTCTCTGCGTGCTGGTCCTCGCGACCGCGAGCGCGCCCGCCGAGACCCTGCAGCAGAAGTTCGACACGACACAGGGCAAGCTCGACGATGTGCGGCAGAGCCAGAGCGCGGTGGAGGCGTCTATCGCCGAGCAGAACGCCGCAATCGACTCGATGCTGGGCGAGGTATCTCTGCTGCGGCAGAGACAGGCAGCGATCGAGGAGGAGCTCGCTGCCAAGCAGGCCGAGCTGGACCGGGCGACCGCGAAGCTCGCCGCCGAGAAGCGGCGGCTGGCACGGATCCGAGCACGGCTGCAGCGGGCGCTGGTCGTCTTGAGACAGCGACTGGTCGACATCTACGAGTCGGGCAGCCCCGACATGCTGAACGTGGTGCTCGAGTCGGCGAGCTGGTCCGAGGTGACGGCCCGGGCCGACTACCTGAACCGCATCCAGGACTACGACAACTCCGTCGCCGAACGGGTCAAGGGCCTGCGCGATCAGGCCAAGGCCGCCGTGAAGCGGATGAAGGCGGTGCGGATTCAGATTGCGCGTGCACGCGACGCGATCGCCGTCAAGGAGCGCCAGGCCGCGGCGGCCCGCGAGCAGGCCGAGGCGCGCTTCGCCGAGCTGAAGTCTGCCCAGGTCGAGCGCCAGCAGGCACTCGATGCGCTGGAGTCGCGTGAGCAGGCGCTGAGCGACAACCTCGCGGCAATCTCCTCGCAGCTGGCGAGTGCCGGCTCTCCCGTTCCGGCGACCGCGCCCGCGCCGCTGACGCCGGGCGAGAGCGCCGAATTCATCTCCGAGAGCCAGGCCAGCGTTCCGAGTGCCGCGCCGCCGGCCGTCCAGGCCGTGATCGAGGCCGCCAACTCGATCGCCACCACTCCCTACATCTGGGGCGGCGGGCACGGCTCCTTCGACTCCCCCGGCTACGACTGCTCTGGCGCCGTCAGCTTCGCCCTGCACGGCGGCGGCTTTCTCGACAGCCCGCTCGACTCGACCGGCCTGGAGACCTGGGGCGAGCCGGGGCCGGGCCGCTGGATAACCGTCTACGCCAACTCAGGCCATGCCTGGGCGGTGATCGCCGGCCTCAACTGGAACACCTCCGGCGACACCAGTGGGACCGGTCCCCGTTGGCACCCCACTCTCGCTTCCACGGCCGGTTACATAGCCCGCCATCCCGCCGGCTACTAAACCTCGCCTCCGGCGGGTACGGTAGGGGCGATGGCGACTGAGGCGAGCCGCGGGGACCTCGAACAGGAGCTGAACGCGCTGCTCGAAGTCGAGCGGTTCGAGCCGTCGGCGGAGTTCGTCGAGCGGGCGCTCTGGAGCGATCCCACCGTCTACGAGGAGGCGGCGGCCGACCCCGAGGCCTGGTGGATGCGCCAGGCGGTCGAGTTGCTCGACTGGGTCGAGGAGCCCAGTCAGAGCCTCGACGCGTCCAACCCGCCCTTCTTCAAGTGGTTCGCAGACGGCAAGCTGAACGCCTCGGCCAACTGCCTGGATCGCCACGTCGAGGCAGGTCTGGGGGGTCGGGTTGCCTACCACTGGAGAGGCGAGGAGGGAGAGGAGCGCGACGTCACCTACGCCGAGCTGCTTGCCGCGACGCAGCGGTTCGCAAATGCGTTGCGCAGCCACGGCATCGAGAAGGGGGACGTGGTCGGCATCTATCTGCCGATGATCCCCGAGGTGGTTGTCGCGATGCTCGCCTGCGCGAGGATCGGCGCGGTTCACAACGTCGTCTTCGGCGGCTTCTCGGCCGAGGCTGTGCGCGAGCGAATGGAGTTCTCCCACGCCAAGGCGCTCGTCACCGTCGACGGTGCCCGCCGCAAGGGCCGCACGGCGCCGGTCAAGGCACCGGTCGACGAGGCGCTGGCGGCGGTGGAGTCGATTGAGACAATCTTCGTAGTGCGCCATACGGGTGCCGATTGCGCGATGCGCGAGGGCCGCGACGTCTGGTTTCACGAAGCGATGACGGCGGCCGATCCTGCCTGCCCCCCCGAGCCGATGGGCGCCGAGGATCCGCTCTACATCCTCTACACCTCCGGCTCGACCGCGAAGCCCAAGGGCATCCTTCACACGACGGGTGGCTACCTGACCGGCGCCGCCCACACCCATCGCTACGTCTTCGACCTGAAGCCCGAAGAAGATGTCTATTGGTGTGCGGCAGACGTCGGTTGGGTCACCGGCCACTCCTACATCGTCTACGGCCCGCTCGCCAACGGGGCGACCAGCGTCATGTACGAGGGGGCGCCCGACTATCCGGACAAGGACGTCTGGTGGGAGATCGTCGAGCGCTACCGCGTGACGATCCTCTACACGGCGCCGACCGCGATTCGCGCCTGCATGAAGTGGGGGCCCGAGCATCCGGGCAAGCACGACCTCGGCTCGCTGCGGCTGCTGGGCAGCGTCGGGGAGCCGATCAACCCGAAGGCATGGCTCTGGTACCACAAGGCGATCGGCGGGGAGCGCTGCCCGATCGTCGACACCTGGTGGCAGACGGAGACGGGGCACATCATGATCTCGCCCCTTCCCGGGATCACGTCGACCAAGCCCGGGTCGGCGACGCGGCCGCTGCCGGGGGTCGACGCTGCGGTCTTCGACGAGAAGGGGGAGCCGATCGAAGGCGGTGAGGGCCTGTTGGTCCTGCGCCGTCCTTGGCCGGGGATGCTGCGCACCCTCTACCGGGAGGATGAGCGCTTCGTCGAGACTTATTTCTCCCGCTTCGGCCCGCGCACCTACTTGGTGGGCGACGCCGCCCGGCGAGACGAGGACGGCTACTTCTGGGTGCTGGGGCGGATCGACGACGTGATCAACGTCTCGGGTCATCGCCTCTCCACGGCCGAGGTCGAATCGGCGATCGTCTCTCATCCCCGGGTGGCCGAGGCGGCGGTGATCGGCCAGTCCGACGAGCAGACAGGACAGGCGATCTGCGCCTTCGTGACGCTGGAGGGCGACCACGAGGGCGATGAGGAGATGATCGCCGAGCTGCGCGACCACGTCGCCGAGCGGATAGGAAAGCTTGCGCGCCCCAAGCGCGTGATCTGGTCCGGCGATCTGCCGAAGACCCGCTCGGGGAAGATCATGCGGCGGCTGCTGCGTGACATTGCCGAGGGCCGCGAGCTTGGCGACGTGACGACGCTGCGCGATCCGGCGGTGATGGAGGAGCTGGAGCGCAAGGTCGCCGAGCGCGGCGACGCCGAGGGTTGATCAGCGGGCGCCGCGCTCGTCGACCATTCGCTCGACGGCGATCTCCAGCGCCTCCAGTTGTTCACGGACGTTGCGCAGCTCGCGCAGCGCGATCGCCTCGACGGTGAGCTGCTCGGCCTCCAGCTCGGCCTCGACCTCGGCGATCTCGGGGCCGAGGAAGCGTTGCGCGAAGGCGCCTGTGAGCAGCGCGACGAAGCCGATGCCGACGATCAGGATCGTGACTGAGACGACCTCCCCGCCGGTCGTGGTCGGGTAGATGTTCGAGCCCAGCGTCGTCATCGTCGTCACCGCCCAGTAGATCCCGTCCCAGGTATCGAGGTGCTGGGTGCTTTTTTCGAAGGCGACGAATACCGCGCCGCCCCCGATCGCAGTCAACAGGGCGAGCAGGGTCGCGTAGTGCAGACCCTGCAGTGAGAAGACCTCGCGCGAGAGCTGTGCCAGGCGCAGGAGGCGGAGCAGGCGCAGGAGGCGGAGGACACGGAGTCCCTGCAGCGCGGCCGGCAGCACCGGTGGGGTGAAGACGACGATGATCAGATCCAGCGGGTTATGCCCCAGCCAGGCACGCCGATCGGGCACCACCGCCAGCATCACCACCAACTCGACGGCGAAAGCGACCCAGGTGACCCAGTTGAGGACGATCGCGATGTCCTCGAGTGCACCGCCCGGTCTGGACTCGGTGATTGCCACCATCGGCAGGGTCAACGCCGCGGCGATCATCAGCGGCGTGTTCATCGCGTTGGCCACGCGGGTGCTGCGCGCGTCCATTCCGGGCGCGTAGACCACGAGCGCCTCTTTCGCCTCCTGGGCCATCCGACCCTGATTCGACGCAACCGCCCAGTCGCCTACCTCCCAACCCCCTGGGCTCACCCACCGCCAGGTGCAACGCATACGACAGCTATTGCCTGTCGTATGCGTTGCACTACCTCGATAGTTTGCTAGACTAATTACCAAGGCTAAGCACTTGACGGAGACACTCGACACCACGCTCACCGATTCGGCCGCGAGGTTGCGGCTGGCGATCGTGCGCACGGCGCGGCGGTTGCGGCAGGAGGCGGCCGGGGCGGTGGGGGAGTTGACGCCCACCTCCGCTTCGGCGCTGGCCACGGTGGAGCGGCATGGGCCGCTGACCCCCAGTGAGCTGGCCGAGATCGAGCGGGTGAAGCGGCCGACCGCGACCCGCACGCTGGGGCACCTGCACGAGGCGGGGCTGATCGAGCGCGCCCCCGACCCCGCCGACGGGCGTAGCGCCCTGCTCAGCATCAGTGCCGCCGGGCGGGAGCGGCTGCGGCGGTTGCGCGGCCGCAAGAACGCCTACCTGGCGCGTCGAATGCAGGGCCTGCCGCCCGCCGACCTGGAGGCGCTCGACCGCGCCGCCGCCATCCTCGAGGGCATGCTGGAGGGTGAGCGAGGGTGAGGGTCGCCCTCCGTCGCTCCTTCGACTCCCTCGCCGTACCCAACTACCGAAGGTATTTCGCGGGGCAGGTCGTCTCGCTTTCGGGCAACTGGATGCAGATGGTCGCCGAGATCTGGCTGATCCTCGAATTGACGGACAGTGGTGTCGCGGTCGGGCTGACCACGGCGTTGCAGTTCCTGCCGATCCTGCTGTTTGGCGCTTGGGGTGGGTTGCTCGCCGATCGCTTTGCCAAGCGCCGCCTGTTGATGGTCACCCAGGCGGTGATGGTGCTGCCGGCCCTCGGCCTGCTCGCGGTTACGGCGACCGGCGTGGTGGCGCCTTGGATGGTCTTCGCCCTCGTTTTCGCGCGTGGCGCCGTCAATGCCGTCGACAACCCGACCCGGCAGAGCTTCGTGATCGAGATGGTCGGCCCCGACCGGGTCGTCAACGCGGTCAGCCTCAACAGCGTCATCGTTCACTCCGCACGGATCGTCGGGCCGGCCCTGGCCGGGGTGCTGATCGCGACGGTCGGAGTCGTCCCCTGCTTTGCGGTCAACGCTGCCTCCTTCGGCGGGATGATCCTCGCCCTCCGGCTGATGAGCCCGGGGCAACTGCACGCCGCCCCCGCCGCCAACCGCGAGCCCGGGGCGATCCGCGCCGGGCTGCGGTATGTGCGACGGACCCCGGAGCTGGCGGTGCCGCTGGCCCTGATGGCACTGGTCGGCACGTTCGGCTTCAACTTCCAGGTCGTCATTCCATTGCTCGCCACCTTCAGCTTCGACGGTGGCGCCGGCGCTTACGCGGCTCTGGTCAGCGCGATGGGGGTCGGCTCTGTCGTCGGGGCATTGGTAACCGGGGCCCGGGGTCGCACCGGTCCGCGCCTGATCGCCGGCGCGGCGCTCGCCTTCGGCGCCACCGCCCTGCTCGCCGCGACGATGCCCACACTCGCCTTGGAGATCCCGGTGCTGGCCCTGCTCGGCGCTGCCGCTGTGACGTTCGCGGCGAGCATAAACTCGACCCTCCAACTCGCCGTCGAGCCCCACATGCGCGGCCGGGTGATGGCTCTCTACTCGGTCGTCTTCCTCGGCTCGACCCCGATCGGCGGCCCGCTGGCCGGCTGGCTCTCGCAGGCCTACGACCCGCGGGCGGCGCTGCTGCTGGCCGCATCCGCCGGGCTCTCTGCGGCATGGGCCGGGCACGTGGCCCTTTCGCGGCTGTCGCGACGGGCGACAGCTCAGCCGATGCCGAGCCCGCGCGCCCGCTCGGCGGCTCGCGCCACTACCTCCGGGGTGTCTTCGACCTGACCTCCGCGCATCAGCACGCGTCCGCCGACCACGGTTGTGTCGACGATCGAGCCGCTTGCGGCATAGACCAGATTGGAGCGGAGGTCCCCGAGGCCCAGCTCATAGGAGTCGCGGCGCAGCAGCAGGAAGTCGGCCGGGCCCCCGGTGCTGAGCGGTTTCGTCCCACCGTGGAGCAGCGGAGCGCGTTGCCCCGTTGCGATCTCCCACGCCTCCTGCGCGGGCAGCACGGTCGCATCGCCGCTGCGATGGCGCTGTGCCAGCGCGAACGCCTTCAGATCTGCGAACAGGTCTAGCGAGTCGTTGGAGCCGGCCCCGTCGGTGCCGAGCCCAACCGCGACCCCTGCTTTGCGGGCGACCGGATAGGGAAACACTCCGCCGACGGCCAGCTTCATGTTTGCGACCGGGGCGGTAATCAGCGTGCAGCCTCTCTCCGCGATCAGCCCCAGCTCGGTCTCGTCGAGCCAGACGCCGTGTGCGATGACCGTCTTCTCCCCCAGCAGGCCCAGTCGGTCGAGGTAGATGGCCGGCCGCGCCCCGTGTCGCTCGACGCATTCGGCCACCTCGCCCTCGGTCTCGGAGAGGTGGATGTGGATAGGCAGCGACCGCTCAGAGGCGACCTCCACGGTCCAGCGCAGCAGCTCGGAGCTGACCGTGTAGATCGAGTGTGGGGCGAGCGCGGACTCGATTCCCTGCCCCCGGTCCTTCAGCCGATCCAGCTCGCGCAGAATCCTCTTCTGGGTTTCCGCGGCGTTGCCGTCGATGTCGAAGAGCGGACCGCCGATCGTTGCCCTAAGGCCGGCGTCCTCAACCGCCCTCGCCGTCGCCTCGGGGTGCCAGTACATGTCCCAGAAGCGGGCGGTGCCGGTGCGGATCATCTCCACGCAGGCCAGCCGCGCCCCCCAGTAGACGTCCTCTGGCTCCAGCTTCGCCTCGATCGGCCAGACCTTCTCCTGCAACCAGCGCATCAGCGGCAGATCGCCGCCGTAGCCGCGAAAGAGGGTCATTGCCGCGTGCGTGTGGCCGTTGACCAGGGGTGGGACGAGGATCTGCCCGTCCGCGTCGATCGTCTCGTCGCCGGGGGCCGGGACGACATCTGGGCCGATCTCCGCGATCAGGCCACCCTCGCAGCGCAGGCCGGTCCGCTCCCCGGCGAGGATCGCCCCGGAGACGGCCAGCCCGCTCACGGGTAAATCCTCATCGCTCCAGCTCCGACAGGGTTGCGTCGAGGCCGTCGCGCAGCCGGGTGGCGTTGGCGTCGCGGTGGATCTCCAGCTCGGAGATCGCCATCTCTTCGGACGCGACGCCGTTGGCGAGGTTGTCGACGGCGCAGACCGCCGCGTAGGCGAGCCCGAGGTCGCCGGCGACGATGCACTCGGCGGCGATCGTCATTCCCACCAGATCGGCGTGCGCGGCCATCATCCGGATCTCGGCGGGAGTCTCGAAGCGCGGCCCGATCGTCTGCCAGTAGACGCCGCCGTCGCGCAACGGATTTCCCCTCGCATTCCACGCCTCGATGACCTCTTGGCGCCAGCCGGGATCGAATCCCGGCACCGCGTGGGCACGGAGGCCGGTGACCCCGGAAACGCCAAGGTGCAGGGCTATGAAGTCATTGGGGCAGACGAGGCTGCCGACGGGCAACTCGACGTGCAGCGATCCGACCGAGCCGATTGCCAACACCCGGTCGCACCCTTGCTCGGCAAGCCATTCCAGATTGGCGAGGTGGTCGATCTCGTGGGGCAGCCTGTAGTCGGCGCCGTGTCGCTGGAGCACCGTCGCACCGTGCACGGCGGCCACGTCGGCGATTGCCCGGCCCTGTGGACTGAGCGCATTGCTTCCGAGAACGACCGCCAGTTGACCCATCGCAGGCGATCCTATGTGGCCTATGGTGGGGCGCATGGCAGACCGGCCGTCGGGAAGAGACGAGACCGAGGAAGCGCGGCTGGACCGCAATCTCGGTGAGTTGCTCCAGGAGCTGCGGGTCGCGCTGCCCGGCGTTCAGGTTCTCTTCGCGTTCCTGCTGGCGGTGCCCTTCCAGCAGAACTTCACCGAGATCTCCCCATTCGAGGAAAAGGTCTATTTCGCAACGCTCCTCTGCACGGCGATCTCGGCGGCGCTGCTGATCTCGCCGACGAGCTATCACCGGGTGACGTTCCGCCTCCAGGAGAAGCGTCATCTCGTCTTCCTCGCCAATCGCCTGGCGATCGCCGGGCTCGGCTTTCTGGCGTTGGCGATGACCGGCGCGATCATGCTGATCACCGACGTCCTCTTTGGGACTGCGATGACCGTGATTACCAGCGCTGCCGCGCTGGCGATGTTCGTGACGCTCTGGTACCTGCTGCCGCTGCGCCGGCGCCTCAGCTCGACGTCACGCCAGGGGCGTTGAGCCGGTCCGCTTCCAGCCCACCCAGCTGCTCCTGCAGGTCGCGTAAGAAGGGGAGGGTCGGCACCGACTGAGCGAGCTGGCGCAGGTCGGCTTCCCAGACGGCGACCTTGACGTCGAGGGGAACCTTGAATTCCTCTCCCACCGTCTCGCCCTGCGTCGCATAGGCGTCGCGCAGGGCGCGGATGTTGGTCAGCTTGTCGGCGGCGTAGATCGCCAGCGCATCCGCGCCCGCTTCGGCTACCCGCATACGGTGCTCCTCCTTGCGCCGCTCATAGGGCTCGATCGACTCGTCGTCGGTCAGTGCCTCAACCAGCCGGGCGATCGGCTCGCCGAAACTCTCACGCACCTGCTCGACCGAGACCTCGCTGTCCTCGACGACGTCGTGCAGCAAGGCCGCCGCCAACACCTCCTCGCCGAAATCGTGCTCGGCGAGCAATTCCGCGACCGCGACAGGGTGCTCGATATAGGGCATGCCCCCGCTGCCGTTGCGGATCTGGCCTGCGTGAGCCTCCCTGGCGAGGGCCAATGCCCGTCGCACCGCATCTGAGCGGTCCGCCGCGACCTCGATCCGATCAGACGAGGGCATTTGAGCGCAGCGTAGCGGTCGCCGGCTCAGCCCGCAGGCGCGATGCTGGGTGCCCGTGCGGGCAACTCGTAGGTGGCGCGCTCGATGCCCAGCCCGATGTCGTCGGGCGCCCCACCCATATCGACCCAACGCTGCTTTGCCTCCTCGCCCAGCGCGTCGAGGAAGGCGTCGGAATGCATGGGGTCATGATGGAAGAGCACGGTGCGCTTGGCGCCGGTGCGGCGAGCGAAGGAGAGGGCATGGGAGAGGGAGGAGTGTCCCCAGCCGAGGTGCTCGGGGTACTCGGAGTCGGCGTACTGGCCGTCGTGGATCAGCAGCGAGGCGTCGTGCGCCAGCGCGAAGCCGGAGATCCAGTCCTCATCCAGCGCATCGAGGTCGGCGCCGAGCGCCGGCTCGTGGTCGGGGATGTAGGCGAGCGAGGAGTCTCCGTCGTCGATCCGGAAGCCGAGCGTCGGTCCCCGGTGTGCGACCGAGGCGGACCGGATTCGTGCCGAGCCGATCTCCCATTCGGTTTCGGGACAGTGGCGGAAGGACACGTCGCAGGGAAGCTCGCGGACCTCGACCGGGGAGAGCGGCGCCGAGATGTAACGCGCGATCCGATCGCGCAGCGAAGCCTCCGGCGAGGCAGGCCCCCAGATCACGATCTCCGTCTGCGGGCAGAAGCAGGGGGCGAAGAAGACGAGGCCCTGGATGTGGTCCAGGTGCAGATGGGTGAGGAGGATGTGCAGGCGGGCCGGCTGGGCGGCGAGCGCCAGCCCGAGCCCGCGAATGCCGGTGCCGGCGTCGAGCGCCAGCAGCGAGCCGTCGGAGAGGGTCACCCCGACGCAGGAGGTGTTTCCTCCGTAGCGGATGGTCTCTGGCCCCGGGGAGGGGATCGACCCGCGCGTTCCCCAGAGCTCGACCTTCATTTCCGCTTGCCTGCCCCGTTGCCGTTCGATGCGGCCGGCCAGAAGACGGCGATCGCACCCTGGGAGCCGTGGGCGGTGAGGATCGGGAAGGCGGAGACCTCGACGGTGTGGATCATCCCGTCGGTGGAGCGGATCTCGAAGTCGCCGTGCGCCGGGCGCCCGTTGCGCACGGCGACGACGAGGGGCAGCTCGTCGTAGGGGATCGGCTCGCCGCTCTTGTCGAAGGGGCCGAACATCCCGCCCCACTCCTCTGGGCCGACTGTGCCCAGCTCCTCGAAGCGTTTCCCCAGCAGGATCCCGGCTGCCTCGTTGTAGAAGACGAGAAGGCCGCCCTCGTCGACCAGGAAAGCCGGCGTGGAGAGCGCCGACATCAGGTTGCGAGCGAGGATCAGCTCGAGGGGCCGCTGCGTCACGATTGACACTTTAGATAGTCGAGATAGCCGTGGATGGTCGATTGCTCGGCTCTGCCCCTGCAGAGACCCAAAAAGCAACCCTCGATCATCCAGCTACCCCAACTGCGTGACATTCGTCACGCATGACCAGGCGGTGCCCCCGACGCCGGTCGCCGCCGGCGCCGGGAGGCGGCAGCTTCAGGGGACCGGTTTAGAGTTTTCCGATCTTGAAGATCTTTGTGCCGCAGTCGGGGCACACGCCCTGGATCGCGGGGCGACCGTTTTTCATGGTCACCTGTTTCGCGTCCTTGATCTCGACCTTCTTGCGTTCTTTGACGCAGTAGCCCTCGGGCATGAGGGGGCCTCCTTTCGCTGCCGCTTCGCGGCAAGTCTCACGGTTGCCCGCGAGGTCGGATTGCGCCGAATGTAACGCAGGCAGGGGACGACGAAGAGCACTTAAAGTGCGATTACGCACAAAGCTATGATTCCCAGCGCTGTGGCCGAGTAGCCGCGTCCACTACCCTTGCGCCCGCACTTTCGCCCAAACCCGCCTCCAAGGAGAGCAACCGAATGCCCGAAGCAGTGATCGTCGACACCCTCCGCACGCCCATCGGCCGCGCCTTCAAGGGCTCGCTGGCTCAGCTGCGCCCCGATGAGATGGGCGCCTTTGTGGTGGATCAGCTGCTCGAGCGAAACCCCGAGGTCGACCCGGCTCTGATCGAGGACCTGTTTTGCGGTTGCGGCATGCCGCAGGGCCTGCAGGCCTTCAACATCGGCCGGATCGTCTCCCTGCTCTCCGAGAAGCTGCCGCAGACGGTCAATGGCGTCACTATCTCCCGCTATTGCTCCTCCAGCCTCGACGCGATCCGCCACGCCGGCAACGCGATCAAGGCGGGCGAAGGCGACGTCTACATCGCCGCCGGCATCGAGTGGGTGAGCCGCTACAACGAGCGCACCGAGCCGGCCGGTGCCGATGACCAGAACCCGAACTTGCAGGGCAACGACGGCCAGCCCAACGCCTACATCGAGATGGGCAAGACGGCGGTCAACGTCGCCGAGAAATACGAGGTCAGCCGTGCCGACATGGACAAGTTCGCGCAGCGCTCCCAGGAGCTGGCGGTCAAGTCCCAGGAGGATGGCTTCTTCGATCGAGAGATCGTTCCGGTGACGCTGCCCGACGGCACCGTGGTGAGCAAGGACGACGGCCCGCGGCCGTCCTCGACGCTGGAGAAGTTGAGCCAGCTGGAGGAGTCCTTCGGAGGCGGCGGAGTCACCGCCGGGAATTCCTGCCCGCTGAACGACGGCGCCGCCGCGGTCCTGCTGATGAGCGACACCAAGGCCAAGGAGCTGGGTCTTACGCCTCGTGCCCGCATCGTCACCGCCGCCACGTGGGGCAACGAGCCCGAGTACATGGGCGTGGCCCCGATCGGCGCGATCAAGAAGGTGCTCGATCGGGCCGGGATGACGATCGGGGACGTCGACACGGTTGAGTTGAACGAGGCCTTTGCCGCGCAGGTGATCCCGATCATGGACGAGTGCGACATTCCGCTGGAGAAGCTCAACACGCATGGCGGCGCGATCGCGCTCGGCCATCCCTTCGGCATGACCGGCGCCCGCATCATGTGCACCCTGCTCAACGCGATGGAGACCGATGACCACCAGATCGGCATCGAAACCATGTGCGTAGCCGGGGGCCAGGGCAAGGCGATGGTCGTCGAGCGTATGAACTGATCGGCTAGGGAGCCTGATCCGGTAGGGGTTCCGCTTAACTTTTTCGAGAGCGGCGGTGACCGTCCGAGTTTGAGCGCTCGCGAAAAAGTACAAGACGCTCCACCCCTGCCGGTCAGGCTCTAAGGTCGATCCGTGCAAACGCTGACTTACGAAGCTGATGGCCGGGTTGCGCGAATTACGCTCAATCGACCTGAGCGGGGGAACGGGATCACGCCGCGGATGCCGGTCGAGATTGCGGCCTGCGTAGAGCAGGCCAACCTCGACCCCGCAGTCCACGTCATCGCCCTGGCCGGCAACGGCAGCGGCTTCTGCGGCGGCTATGACCTGGTTGCCTCGGCAGAGGGGGACATGAGCGGGCTCGGCGGCGTCGAGGCGCCGGCGGGCTCGCCGCTTGACCCGGCGACGATCGCCGCCAACCATGCTCCCGAATCGAACTGGGATCCGGTCACCGACTTCCAGTTCATGTCGCGCAATGTGCGCGGCTTCATGAGCCTCTTCCACTCCGAGAAGCCGGTGCTCTGCAAGGTGCACGGCTACTGCGTCGCCGGTGGCACCGACATGGCGCTCTGCTCCGATCTGTTGGTGATCGCCGCCGACGCCAAGATCGGCTACCCGCCCGCCCGTGTCTGGGGCTCGCCGACGACGGCGCTCTGGGCGGCGCGGATCGGGCCTATGCGAGCCAAGCGGTTGCTGCTGACCGGGGATTCGCTGACCGGCGCGCAGGCGGAGGATTGGGGCCTGGCGACCGAGGCGCCGCCCGCCGCCGAGCTGGACGAGCGCTTCGAGGCGCTGCTGGAGCGAGTCGCGCGGCTGCCGATCAATCAGCTGGTGATGATGAAGCTGCTCGTCAATCAATCCCTCTACGCACAGGGCCTGCACCAGACTCAGCTGCTGGGAACCTTCTTCGACGGCATCGCCCGCCACACCGAGGAGGGCCACGACTTCGTCCGCCGCGCCGCCGAGGGAGGCTTCAAGGAGGCGGTGCGAAGACGCGACGAGCCCTTCGGCGATTTCGGTCTGCAGGGCTTTGGCGTGGAGTAGGGTCCTCGCGCGATGAGTGACGCTCCGCCGCATCCCAGTTCCTTGATCACCCCGGAGTCGGTTCGAAACTTCCTCCCTGGCAGCTTCCCCGGCGACCTTGGCATCGAGCCACTGGAGATCGAGGACTCCCATTCGCGAGGCCGGATCGTCGTCGACAGGCGGCACCTGCACCCGGGGGGCTTCGTCCACGGCGGCGTTTGGACGGCCCTCGGCGACACCGTCGCCGCCTGGGCGACCTTCCGCAACATCCCGGCGGGACACAACTTCACGACAATCGAGCTGAAGCTGAACGTCTTTGCCGCCGGTGTGCTCGGCGACGAAATCGTTGCCGTCGGCGAGCCGCTGCATGCGGGCAAGAGCACGGTGGTGATCGAGGTGCGGATGGAGCGCCACCGGGAGGGCGCCGAGCCGCGCCTGGCGGCGAACCTGATCGTCAGCCAGTTCGTGTTGGCACCCCAGGGCGCCTGAGGGCGCCTCTCGGGTGCGAAGCTGAACGAGTGTCAGATTTCGTGTTTGGCTACGCATCGCTGGTCGGCTTTGCCGAGCCGGCCGCGCTGCCCGGCCGGCTACGTGGCTTTCGCCGAGGCTGGGGAGCGGCGATGGACAATTGGGCAGCGGTCAACGATCCCAAGCACTTCATCGATCGGGGGACGGGGGAGAGGCTTCGGGTACGAGTCGCCTATCTCGACATACATGAGTCGGAGGGGGCGAGCGTGAACGGCCTGGCGATTCCTGTCGACGAAGCTCGCCTGGTGGCGCTCGATGCGCGCGAGGTCAACTACGAGCGGATCGACATCTCTGACGCTTTTGAGCAGGTAGGGGCAGATGCTCGGGCGTCAAGCGGTCCCCAGGGCGCCGCGCAGCCTCCTCGGCGCGTTTTCACCTACGTCGGCACAGAAGCCGGGCGGGAGCGCTGCCGTCGGGGCGCTGCCGAGGGCAACGTCTGCGTCAGCGCCGATTACCTCGCCGCGGTGCGCCGCGCTTTCGCCGACTTGCGCTCCGATGCCTTGGTCGAGTTCGACCGCACCACCGACCCGCTCCTCTTCCCCGAACGCGACCTCGAGCTGGTCCGTTCGAGGTGATTGGGCTTCGAATGATGAATTAACCACGCCAGGGGGTTAATTCATCATTCGCCGTCAGTCCACTGCCTCCAGGCGCTCGATTTGCGGCAATCGCCAGAGGACGCTGGCGATGGTGAGGCCCGCTGCTGCGGAGAGCAGTGCCAGGAACCACTGGGTGGCGTTGAGCAGTGCCATCTCGAAGAAGTCGCGCACAGGGGCGGCTGCGAGGATCAGCGCGAACAGCGCTCCCAGGCCGGCGACCAGCGCGAGCATGTAGCTCTGGATCGCGATGTGCTCGCGGCCTGGGCCACGCTCGAGCAGCAACACGAAGGAGAGGCCGAGGACGATCAGGGTCGTCGTCGCCGCGGTGCGCCCTGCCTCCAGCGAGCCGCCGAAGACGGTGTCGACAAGGAAGAAGGAGAGGATCGAGCCGAGCGCGGTCGCAAGCCCGGCCGGCACCGCGAAGGCGGCGAGGGCGCGCAGCAGCCGCCCGCGGTACAGCGGCCCGTCCGACGGCGCCAGCGCCAGCACGAAGGAGGGGACGCCGATCGTCAGGAAGGCCGCCAGGGTGAGGTGGCGGGGGAGGAAGGGAAAGGCAAAGCCGGGCACCGCTACCAGAAGGATCAGCGCCGCCGCGTAGACGGTCTTGGTCAGGTAGAGGCGGCCGAGGCGGTGGATGTTGCGGGCGATCCGCCGTCCCTCGCCGACCGCCTGGGGCAGCCGCGCGAACTCGTCTTTGAGCAGCACGACGTCAGCAACGCCTTTGGTCACCTGGGCGCCGGAGCCCATCGCGACAGCCATCCGCGCCCGCTTCAGTGCGGGGACGTCGTTGACGCCGTCGCCGATCATCGCCGCGTAGCGCCCACTAGCCGCCAGGGCGCCGACCAGCGCCTTCTTCTGCTCCGGCTTGATCCGGCAGAAGATCGTGTTGCGCTGCGCCGCCTCGGCGAGGCCCTCGGGGTCCTCGGGGAGGTCGGGGCCCTCGATCACGCCGGCGTCTCGCGGCACGCCGACGCCGTAGGCGACTGCGGTGACGGTCGCGCGCGCGTCGCCCGAGATCAGCTTCAGGTCGACCTGCTCATCGCGCATGAAGGCGATCGTCTCCGCCGCGTCGGGTCGCAGGGTCTCCTCCAGCACGACCAGGGCCAGCGCTCGCAGCGGCGGCGCCGTTTCCTCGGAGGGCAGTTTCGGCAGGGCTTCGTTCGACTCGCCGAAGGCCACGACCCGCCGCCCTGCGACGGTCTCCTTCTCGAGCTTGCGGGCCAGCCCCGGCGGCAGGGTCAGCGCCCCGCCGCGAGTCAGCACGTCAGGCGCGCCCAGCACGTAGGTCTTGGCGCCGATTCGCAGGCCGCTCCACTTCCATTCCGATGAGAAGGGAACCTCGCCGTCCACGCGGCTTGAGCGCCCGGGGAAGCGCTCGGCGATCGTCTCCAGGGTGCGGTTCCGATCCCCGGCGCTGGCCGCGAAGCGCGCCAATGCCGCGTGTGCGCTTGCTTCCTCGACCCCTTCGGCGATCTCAACCTCGCTCAGCCGCAGCTCGCCGTCGGTCAAGGTTCCCGTCTTGTCGACGCAGATCGTGTCGACCGCCGCGAGGCTCTCGGTCGCGCTCATCTGCTGGACCAGCGTGTCTTTGCGTGCCAGACGCACCGCGGCAACCGCGAAGGTGACGCTCATCAGCAGCACCAGGCCCTCCGGGATCAGGGTCACCAATCCCGCCGTGGCGGTCTGCGCGGCCTCGACCAGGTCGACGCTGCGCAGCCGGAAGGTGACCAGGAGGATCGCCGCGAGCGGCGCCATCACCCAGGTGCAGGCGACGATCACCCGATTCACCTCCCCCTGCAGGGGTGAGGGAGGGTGGCGAAACGCCTTCGCCTCGCCCGCCAACCGTCCCGCGTAGCTCTCCTCGCGCACCGCATCGACCAGGTAGTGGCCGGAGCCGGAGATGCAGAAGGCCCCCGAAAGCGCCCGATCCCCCGGCCCCTTTCCCACTCCGTCGGCCTCTCCCGTCAGCAGCGACTCGTCCAGCGTCATCCCGCGGCTGGAGATCACCTCCCCGTCGGCGACCAGCTGGTCGCCGGGGCCGATGTGGACGATGTCGCCGGGGACGACCTCCTCGGCCAGCAGGCTCGCCTCGGCGCCGTCGCGCACGACTTTGGCGTGTGGGGCCACGAGCACCGCCAGTTCGTCCAGGGTCGCCTTTGCCCTCAGCTCCTGGCGAATCCCGATGTAGGAGTTGACGATTGCGATCAGGCCGAAGACCGCGTCGGCAAATAGGCCCAGCGAGAGGATCAGCACGAAGAAGATGCCGATGATCGCGTTGAACAGCGTGAAGACGTTGCCGGCGACGATGCTGGAGACCGAGCGCGACGAGGTCTCCGGCGGCGGCCCCAACTTTCGCAGCCGCGCCGCCGCCTCGGCGCTCGAGAGGCCCTGTTCGATCTTCGCCTCTACGGTGCTCATCACCGAGTATTCAATAGGGTGCGAGTCGGATGGCTCTGAAGCTCGGGATAAACCTCGGCTACTGGGGGATCGGCCCGGCCGGCGACGACGCGGTTGAGATCGTCCAAGCTGCCGAGCGCGCCGGGTTCGAGTCGGCCTGGGTGGCCGAGTCTTACGGCTCCGACGTGGTCAGCGTGCTGGCCTGGCTGGCGCCGCAGACGACGACGATCAAGCTCGGCGCGGCGATCATGCAGGTGCCCGCCCGCCCGCCCGCCGCCGCGGCGATGGCAGGAGCGACGATCGACAAGCTCTCCGGCGGCCGCTTCATCTTCGGCTTCGGCCCCTCGGGCCCGCAGGTCTCCGAGGGCTGGTACGGCGTTCCCTACGGGAAGCCCTGGGGTCGCACCCGCGAGTACATCGAGGTGGTGCGGGAGATCATCGCCCGCGAGGGCCCGCTCGAGCACCAGGGCGAGCACTACCAGCTGCCGCTGCCGGGGGGCGAGGGCAAGGCGCTGAAGCTCAACTTCCACCCCGTGCGCAACCGCATCCCGGTCTTCGTCGGCGCGATCGGCCGCAAATCGGTGGAGATGGCGGCGGAGATCTGCGACGGCTGGATCCCGATCTTCTTCAGCGTCGACGCCTTCGAGGAGACATGGGGCGAGCACCTGGAGGCCGGTTTCGCGAAGGGTGGGCGGCAGCGCTCGGACCTCGAGGTTTCGCCCTCCCTGCAGGTGGCGATCGACGGTGACCAGGAGGCTGCCAAGAGCGTCGTCAAGATGGGGCTCGTCCTCTATTTCGGCGGCATGGGAAGCCGCAAGACGAACTTCTACGTCGACCTTGCCCACCGCTTCGGCTTCGGCGAAGTCGCTGATGAGGTCCAGCGCCGCTACCAAGAGGGCGATCGCGGTGGGGCTTTCGAGGCGATGCCGGATGAGATCGTCGAGGCGACCTCCCTGGTCGGCACCGAGGCCGAGGTGGCCGAGCGGATCGAGCGCTTCCGCGCCGCCGGCATCGACCGGTTGATCGTCTCTCCTGTCCACGTCGATAAGGGCGAGCAGCTTCATACGCTGGAACGCCTCGCAGGCATCGCGGGCGTCCGGGCACCCGCTTAACCGGATCGCATAATCTTCCGCGCCGCATGAAGGTCGGAGTTCCGAAAGAAACCGCCGAGGGGGAGCGCCGGGTCGCGCTGGTTCCCGATGTCGTCAAGTCGCTGAAGGGCAGCGAGAAGATCGACGTGCTGATCGAGTCCGGAGCCGGCGAGGCCGCCGGTCATCCCGATTCCCAGTACGAGGAGGCGGGCGCCGAGGTCGTCGACCCCGACGTTACCTGGGGGGCCGACGTCGTTCTCCGCGTCGCCGTCCCCTCCGTTGCAGAGATCGGCCGCCTCGGGTCGACCCAGATCCTGATCTCCCATCTCGCTCCCTGGACCTCGGCCGAGACCAACAACGCGCTGGCGCAGGCCGGCGTGACCGCCTTCGCGATGGAGGCGATCCCGCGCACGACGCGCGCCCAGGCGATGGATGCGCTCTCCTCGCAGGCAGCCGCCGCCGGTTACGCCGCGACGCTGATCGGCGCCCGCGAGTCGGGCCGCTTCTTCGGGATGATGACCACGGCCGCCGGCACGGTGCCGCCGGCCAAGGTGCTCGTCCTCGGCGCCGGCGTCGCCGGTCTGCAGGCGGTCGCGACCGCGAAGCGGCTGGGCGCGATCGTCACCGGCTTCGATATCCGCCGCGCCGCCTGGGAGCAGATCGCCTCGCTCGGGGGCCGCCCACTGGAGCTGGACTTCATCCCCGATGCCGAGGGCGAGGGGGGCTATGCGCGCCCGCTCACCGACGAGGAGAACGCGCAGGTGCGCGAGGCGCTCGGCGAGAACGCCGCCAAGCAGGACATCGTCATCACCACCGCCGCGATTCCCGGCCGCCCGGCGCCGCTGCTGATCACCGCCGACGCGGTGCGGGGGATGCAGCCGGGCTCGGTGATCGTCGACCTCGCCGCCGAGACCGGCGGCAACTGCGAGCTGACCGAGGCCGGGCATACCGTGGTCGAGGGCGGCGTCAAGGTGATCGGCCCGCGCAACCTCGCCAGCGAGATGCCGGCGCCCGCTTCCCAGCTCTACGCCAAGAACCTGGAGAACCTGCTCGGCCTGCTGGTCACCGAGGAGGGCGAGCTGAAGGTCGACTTCGAGGACGACATCGTCGACGCCGCCTGCATCACGCAGGGCGGCGAGATCCGCAACGAGAGGGCAGCTAAGTAGCCATGAGCCTGATGACCGAGATCACGATCTTCGTGCTCGCCGCATTCGTCGGCTTCGAGGTGATCTCGAAGGTGCCGACCACCCTGCATACGCCGCTGATGTCTCAGACCAACGCGATCCACGGGATCGTGATGCTCGGCGGGCTGATCGTCGTCGGCTTCGCCGACGACGGACTCGAGTACGTGATCGGGACGATCGCGATCGCCTTCGGCGCGATCAACATCGTCGGCGGTTTCATGGTCACCGACCGCATGCTCGGCATGTTCTCCAAAAAGCCGAAGCCCAAGGCCGACGTTGACGGGAAGGGCGGCTCGTGATCGTCCCGGCTGTGCTCGAGTCCGGCGGCGACGCAGCCACCGCGCTCTACATCGTCGCCTTCTCGCTCTTCATCATCGGCGTGCGGCGGGGTACCCACCCGACCACTGCGAAGCAGGGCAACCTGATCGCCGCCTTCGGCATGGGGGTCGCGGTGGTGACGACGCTGCTGCTCGACGGGATTGGCAACTGGGGCCTGATCGCGCTCGGGCTCGGGATCGGCACCGCCGTCGGCGTCATCGCCTCGATCCGCGTCCAGATGACCGAGATGCCGCAGATGGTCGCCCTCTACAACGGCGTAGGGGGCGGCGCCGTCGCGCTGATCGCCTGGTCGGAGATCCGCCACGGCATCTCGCTCGGCCACGAGATCCCACTCGACGCCCTGATCCCCATCCTCTTCGCCGGGGTCGTTGGATCGGTCTCCTTCTGGGGCTCGAACATCGCCTTCGCCAAGCTTCAGGACCTGATCCCGACCCGTCCGCTCGCCGTCCCCGGCCAGCAGGTGATCAACGCGGCGTTGCTGCTCGGCATCGTCGCCGCCTGCGTCAACATCGCGATCAACAACGACGATCCCTCCCAGGCGATCTTCATCGGCGTCCTGGTCGCCGCGGCCTTGCTCGGCAACCTCGTCGTGCTGCCGATCGGCGGCGCCGACATGCCGGTCGTGATCTCGCTGCTGAACGCCTTCACCGGCCTCTCCGCCGCCGCGGCCGGCTTCGCCCTGGACAACGTGGCGCTGATCGTCGCCGGCACCCTGGTCGGCTCCTCGGGAACGATCCTCACCCTGGAGATGGCGACGGCGATGAACCGCTCGGTCGCCAACATCCTCTTCTCCGGCTTCGGCGGCGCGCCTTCGGGCGGCGGCGGGGGCAGCGGCGAGGAGCGCCCGCACGTTTCGATCGGCGCTCAGGACGCGGCGATCAGGATGCCGATGAAGAGGCCCTGCGAGGGGTCGTCGTTGTTGACCGCGATGAGGACGCAGGCGACGACGATCCCGATCAGCAGGATCGCGTTGATCACCTGCTGGCCCGGAGCCGCGATCGGCCGGGTCGGGATCAGGTCCTGGAGCTTGGCGAAGGCGATGTTCGAGCCCCAGAAGGAGACCGAGCCGACGACGGCGGCGAAGAGGATCGGGATCAGCTCGTCGAGCGGGATCTCCTCGCCGAGGCTGATGCCGTGGCGGATCTCCGACCAGGCGATGAGGGCGACGGCGCCGCCGCCGACGCCGTTGTAGAGGGCGACCATCTGCGGCATCTCGGTCATCTGCACCCGGATCGAGGCGATGACGCCGACCGCGGTGCCGATCCCGAGGCCGAGGAAGATCAGGCCCCAGTTGCCCATCCCGTCGAGCAGCAGGGTGGTGACGACCGCGACCGCCATGCCGCCGGCGGCGACCAGGTTGCCGCGTTTGGCGGTGGTCGGGTGGGTGCCCTGTTTGATCCCGATGATGAACAGCGAGAAGGCGACGATGTAGAGGGCGGTCGCTCCGTCGCCGCCCGGCTGCAGCACAGCGCTGACCATCAGGCGCCGCCTTTCCCGTCAG
>DASVDE010000019.1:0-7189 GCA_036381235.1 Solirubrobacterales bacterium
GCCGTCTTCCCCCACGCGGCGTTGCTGCGTCACGCTTTCGCGCATTGCGCAAGATTCCCCACTGCTGCCTCCCGTAGGAGTCTGGGCCGTGTCTCAGTCCCAGTGTGGCTGATCGTCCTCTCAGACCAGCTACCCATCGTCGCCTTGGTAGGCCTTGACCCCACCAACAAGCTAATGGGCCGCGAGCCCCTCCCAATGCGGAGGCCGAAGCTTCCTTTAGTACACAAACTTATGTAAGTGCACCACATCCGGTATTAGCCCGAGTTTCCTCGGGTTGTCCCGGTCATCGGGGCAGGTTACTCACGTGTTACTCACCCGTTCGCGGCTTTGCCCCAGGGCAAGCCCTGGTTCGTCGCACCACTTGCATGTGTTAAGCACGCCGCCAGCGTTCGTCCTGAGCCAGGATCAAACTCTCCGTGAAGGTACTTCTCACAAAGAGATGCCATGCCTAGCTTAGCCACCGGGTACACATACTCGGCGACCGACATGACGGGTCAATCTAGACCGTTCGGCACGCTGACGCTGGCCGAACGGTTCGGGCTCAAACAACCCACGGACACGCATGTCCGCGGGGTGCACGCTGCTCAGTTTTCAAAGACCGCTGCGCCTCCGCGGCGGGACTCGCCGCTCTTCACGCATGGGCCAGGCACAGGGGCCTGCCCCAGAGGGACGCGGGAGTATAGCGCTGCGACGGTCGCTTGCCTAGCCCGCGAGGCGCAGACGGCGGAATCGGCGCTTGCCGACCTGGAGGACCTTGCCGTCCAGCTCGTCGAGGTCGAAGTCGAGCGCATCGCTGGGAATCGGCGCCCCGTCCAGCTTCACGCCGCCCTGCTTGATCAGGCGTCGGGCTTCGCTCGAGCTCATCTCGAAGGCGTCCGCCATCAACAGCGGCATGTGCACCTGCCCTCCACCGTCGACAGCGGAAGGGGTGAGCTCGACCTCCTCGATCTGGTCCGGCGCCTCATGGCGCACGAATAGCCGGTCGAAGTGCTCCTCGGCGCCGCGCGCTGCCTCTGCGTCGTGAAAGCGCTCGACGATGCGTCGTGCCAGCTCGCGCTTCGCCTCGTTGGGGGGGCCGGCGGCGACATCCTCGCCCAACAACAACCGGAAGTATTCGGGCATCGCATCGTCCGGGATCCGCATCAGCCGCCCGAACATCTCCTCCGGGGCGTCGGTCACCCCGACGTAGTTATCCAGCGACTTGCTCATCTTCTGAACCCCGTCGATCCCGACCAGAATCGGCATCGTCAGGATCGACTGCGGCTTGCGCCCGTAGGCGGACTGGATGTCGCGCCCGAAGAGCAGGTTGAATTTTTGGTCGGTGCCCCCCAGCTCGATATCGGCGTCGACCGCGACCGAGTCGTATCCCTGCAACAGTGGGTAGAGCAGCTCCAGCGCCGCGATCGGAGCGCCGGCGGCCAGTCGCTTCTGGAAGTCGTCGCGCTCCAGCAACCTCGCCACCGTCGTCTGGGCGAGCAGGCCGAGCAGAGCCTCGGGCTCCATTCGCAGCCACTCGCTGTTGTAGCGGACCTCGGTCCTCTCGCGATCGAGCACCTTGAATGCCTGCTCCTGATAGGTGGCGGCGTTCACCGCGATTTCCTCCTCGGTCGGCACCGGCCTCTGGGTCGAGCGGCCGCTTGGGTCTCCCACCCGCGCCGTGAAGTCGCCGATGATCAGCACGACCGTGTGGCCGGCCTCCTGAAACTCCCGTAGCTTCTCCAGCACGACCGTGTGGCCGAGATGGATGTCGGCCGTGGTCGGGTCAATCCCAAGCTTGACGCGCAGCGGTCGCCCTTCGGCGAGCTGCTTCTCCAGCATCCCCTCGGGGAGGACGTCGACGGCGTTGCGCGTCAGAGGCGTCGGAGCCATGGCGGGGCAATGCTAGACTGCCGCCTTCGCTCGGCGGGCTGTGCATCGCCGAGACGCACCTCAGATGGCGGCCCCAGGAACAAAGCCCCGCCGCCGTGGTGGCGCCCCGCCGCCACCGACGCCGCCGGCGCACCCCACCTCGCGTGTCAAGCCGCGCCTCAAGAAGCTGCGCGTCCTCTTCGTCCTGCTCGGCCTCGCCATCCTCGCCGTGGTCTCGCTGGTCTTCGGGATGATGATGGCGGTCTCCCAAGATCTGCCCGCTATCTACAACTTCGCGCAGTACAAGGCATCGAAGAACAGCGAGGTCCTGGATGCCACCGGCGCGCCGATCGGCACCCTGACCAGCAACCAGAACAAGATCCTGCTCAGCAGCGGGCAGATCTCTCCCAACGTCAAGAACGCCGTGGTATCGATCGAGGACTCGCGCTTCTACGAACACAACGGTGTCGACTTCCAGGGAATCGGACGCGCCCTGATCAAAGACATCCTCAGTCAGAGCGCCGCCCAGGGGGCCTCGACGATCACCGAGCAGTTCGTGAAGAACGCCCTCGCGGCTCAAGGCAGCCGCACGGTCTTCCAGAAGTTCCGCGAGGCGGCACTCGCCTACCGACTGGAGCGCCACTGGAGCAAGGACAAGATCCTCACCGAATACCTCAACACGATCTACTTCGGCGAAGGGGCCTACGGGATCGAAGCCGCCGCGCGGACCTTCTTCGGCGCGGCTCACCCGGGCTGCGGCACTCCGACCGAGCCCTGTGCCGCGGTGCTTGAGCCCTGGGAGGCGGCGATGCTCGCCGGGGTGATCGCCTCGCCCTCCGCCTATGACCCCAAGTACTTCCCCGAGAACTCCCTGCACCGCCGCAACCTCGTGCTGGAGAAGATGTACGAGCAGGGCTACATCACCCATGAGCAATATGTGGACGGGACCAGGCAGGCGCTGCCCGCCCCAGATGACATCGCGCCGCCGACGATCGACTCCAAGGCTCCCTACTTCACAACCTGGGTGCGCCAGCAGCTCGTCGACCGCTTCGGCGCCGCGCAGACGTTCTTCGGCGGCCTGAAGATCAAGACGACCCTTGATCTGCAGCTCCAGGAAGCGGCCGAGGGGGTGGTCAGCTCCTACCTCGGGGGCATCCTCCCCACCGCATCGGTGGTCGTGATCGACAACCGCAACGCAGGGGTCAAGGCGATGGTCGCCGGGCCGGACTTCGCCGAGAAGCCGTTCAACCTGGCGACGATGGGGCACCGCCAGCCCGGGTCCTCGATCAAGCCGATCATCCTCACGACGGCCCTGGAGCAAGGGATCTCACCGGACACCGTCTATGAGTCCGCGCCCCAGGTCTTCCATTTCGGCAAGCAGGGAAAGGAGCTGTTTGAGGTCAACAACTACGGCGACAGCTACCTCGGGTCGGCCTCGCTGGCGACGGCGACCACCTACTCGGACAACTCCGTCTACGCCCAGGTTGGCCTGGAGAGCATCAAGGGGACAACCCACGCGATCGCCCGCACCGCGCACCGGATGGGGGTCGAGACCCACCTCTCGACCAACCCGGCGATGGTGCTCGGAGGCCTGAAGGTGGGTGTGACACCGCTCGAATGGACCTATGCCTTCTCCACCCTCGCCAACGACGGCGACCGGGTCAGTGGCAGCCTCGCCCCCGACCCCGGCGACAGCCCTGTCGCCTACACCCGGGTGACCGACAGCGACGACAACCTGATCAAGGGTGGCGACAACGACTCCAGGCACAGGCAGGTGATTCCGGCGCCGGTCGCCGAAGAGGCGAAGACGATCCTGCACAGCGTCGTGACCAGCGGCACCGGCACGCGGGCCAACATCGACGACCCCTACCAATGGGGAAAGACGGGAACGACCGAGAACAACGGCGACGCCTGGTTCTGCGGCGCGACTGAGGACGTGACCGCCTGCGTCTGGGTCGGCTATGCCGACACGACAACGCCGATGACCACCGAGTTCGCGGGTGGGCCGGTCGACGGCGGCACCTTCCCGGCGCTGATCTGGGCCGGCGTGGTCTCCGCCTGGAACCAGATCAGGGCCGAGCGGGCGGCGGCGAAGGAAAGCGGCGAGGACCCGAACAGCACCTCCGGTTCGACCTACGTGCCGAGCGCACCGTCCTACTCGGCGCCCACGACCCCTGCGCCTTCCACCTCCGCCCCCGCGCCGGACACCTCGACGCCTTCGCCCAGCCCAAGCACTCCCCCGGCGCAGAGCGCTCCTGCCACGCCGACTCCCGCCCCCGCCCCAAGCGGTGGAATTACCGGCGGGACAGGGGGCGCTGCGGCACCGGGCTAGGGCGTGAGACGTAGGCGTTGCCGGCCAGGCTGAAGCGCCACGGGCGCTCCACCGCTTTGCTGATGCCGACCCGCGGGCTCGCGATCAACTCACCCTGCCAGCCGGGCTCGGGCGGCAGCAACAGGAACGGGTCGCGAGTCAGGTCTGCGTCATTGGCATCGAGGCCTATCCCCAACGCCTCGGTCAGCTTGCCTGGGCCTGAGCAGAGCTCGAGATCGGAGCGCCCGCCGCGGCGAACGCGCATCTCATCCAGCCCAGCGGTCGGCTCAAGCGCCCGGATCAGGACCGCTGCGGCCTCACCGTCTGGCTCGGCGACTGCGTTGAGCAGGCTATGGATGCCGTAGGAGAGGTAGACGTAGGCCCGCCCCGGTGGGCCAAAGAGGGTGGCGGTTCGCTCGGTGAGGCCGACGTACGCATGACAGGCCGGGTCGTCGCGCTCATAGCTCTCGGTCTCGACGACGATGCCGCCCCGGTCTTCGTAGAAGAGCCGGCAACCGATCAGCTCGCGCGCCACCGTATGAACCGAGCGATCGAAGAACGAAGTGTCGAGGCGTCTCACGGATAAATTTCGCGCTTCGCTCCCGGCGCGAAGGGCCAGAGATGGACGCTTGCTCGCTCCGCGCTCACTGGCGCTCTTCGAGCACCCGGGCCTTGACCGCAGCCAGGGTCTCCCGAGCCTCCTCGATCTGCCTGGCCAGAGCCCCAGACCCGGTCCCCCCCGCTATCGCCTTCGATTCCAGCCAGCTGGAGCGCTGCAGGACCGCGTAGTAGGAGTCGTCCAGATGCTCGGAGCGCTCGCGCAGCTCCTGCGTGGAGAAGTCCGAGAGCGCCCGGTCCCCCTCCACCGCATCGCGCACCAGACCACCGACGATCCCATGGGCCTCGCGAAAGGGCACGCCGCGACGGACGAGCAGGTCGGCAATCTCGGTGGCGGCCAGCATCTCGTCACCGGACGCCGACTCCAGGCGCTCGCGATCGAAGTCGATCCCGGCGAGCATGCCCTCGGTAGCGTCGAGGCACAGCTCCACCGTGTCGATCGCGTCGAACAGCGGCTCCTTGTCCTCCTGCATGTCCTTGCCGTAGGTGAGCGGCAGAGCGTGCATGACACCGGCGATGGAGCTGAAGTCGGCCATGACGCGGGAGCTCTTGGCGCGAAGCAGCTCGGCCGAATCGGGATTCTTCTTCTGCGGCATGATGCTCGACCCCGAGGAGAAGGACTCGTCCAGCTCGCAAAAGCCGAACTCGCTGCTGGACCAGATCACGATCTCCGAGCCGAGCCGCGAAAGGTGCATCGTGCAGATCGAGGCCGCGGCCAGGTAGTCGAGAACGAAGTCCCGGTTGGAGGCGCCGTCGATCGAGTTATGGCTGACATGCTCGAAGCCGAGATCCGCGGCCACCTCCTCGCGGTCGATCTCCCAGTTGACACCGGCCAGAGCGCCGGAGCCAAGCGGCATCACGCCGGCGCTGTCGAGCGCAAACTGGAAGCGGAGCACATCGCGGGCGAGCATCCAGAAATAGGCGAGCAGGTGATGGCCCAGATAAACCGGCTGGGCCCGCTGCAGATGCGTGTATCCAGGCATCGGCCAATCGCGGTGTCGCTCCGCCAGCTCCAACAGGCGCTCCATCGTCGCGCCCGCCAGTTCGATTGCCCGCAGCGAGTGAGCCTGCACGACCATCGCCATGTCGGTCGCGACCTGATCGTTGCGTGAGCGACCGGTGTGGAGCTTGCCGGCAAGAGGGCCGATCTCCTCGCCGAGCAGGCGCTCGATCGCCATGTGGATGTCCTCGTCGGCCTCTTCGAACTCGAAGCCGTGCTCGGCCATTCGGGCGCGCACGCGCTCTAAGCCGGCATCGATCTGCTCCAGCTCGCTGTCGTCGAGAACGTCGATCTGCCGCAATGCCCGCGCATGCGCCTGCGACTGATCGATGTCATAGGGAGCCAGGCGCCAATCGAACTCGATCGAGCGATTGAGGCGCCAGAAGCGCGGGTCGGGGTCTTTGCGAAAGCGAGACATCAGCCGATTGATTCGCCGAGAGCCTCGCACACCCTCGCGACCTGGACCTCGCTCATCGCGGTGAAGAAGGGCAACGCCAGGGAGTGAGCCGAGGCGGCCTCGGCAACCGGGAACTGCCCCTCCTCCCAGCCCTGCTCGCGCAGGTGGGGAAAGAGATGGATGCAGGGAAGGTACGCCTTGCTCGCGATGCCCTGCTCGGCGAGGCGGGAGATGACCGCGGCCCGGTCGATCTCATCTGCGAGGCGAACGACGTAGACGAACCAGCTGCGCCGCTCCCGATCCCTGCCCGCGAGCGGGGTGCTCACCCCCTCGAGGCTCGCCAGCCCCTGCTCGTACAGCTGCGCGACCCGATCCCGGTCGGCGAGCATCGCGTCGAGCTTCTCGAGCTGGGCGATGCCCAGCGCCGAGGCCATGTCCGAAAGCCGGTAGTTGAAGCCGAGGCCGTCGTGGTCGAGCCAACCCATGTCCTCCGCGCGACCCTGGTTTCGCTCCGAGCGCAGACGAGCGGCGGCGTTGGCGTCGGAGGGGACGATCATCCCTCCTTCCCCCGTGGTCATCTGCTTGTTGGCGTAGAAGGCGAAGGTGGCGAGGTTGCCGCGCGTTCCGACCCGACGCCCCTCGGAGTCGACTGCGCCGAGCGCCTCGCAAGCGTCCTCGAGGATGCCGAGGCCATGCTTGGAGGCGATCGCCTCCAGCTCGGGCATCGCCGCCGGGTAGCCGAAGATGTGGACCGGCAGCAGGCCGGCGGTCCGCTCCCCGACCGCGTCCGCGGCGGCTTCGGGGTCGATGTCCAGCGTCTCCTCCTCGACGTCGACGAAGACCGGCTTCGCGCCCTCGTAGAGCAGGCAGTTGGCCGAGGCGACGAAGCTGAACGGGCTGGTCAGCACCTCGTCCCCCTCGCCCCAGCCGAGCGCGCGCACGCCGAGGTGCAGCGCGGTCGTGCCGCTGGAGACCGCGACCGCGTCCTCGACGCCGAGCCAGGCGGCGAACTCGC
>DASVDE010000020.1:0-59248 GCA_036381235.1 Solirubrobacterales bacterium
GAGACGCTGCAGCGCGGCCTCGCCGAGGACCCCCAGCGCTGGACCAAGATCGCCGCGGGCATCAGGGGCGTCACCGAGGAGACGACGACCGGCGTCCACCGGCTCTACCAGCTGGCCGAGGCCGGTGACCTTCTCTTCCCGGCGATCAACGTCAACGACTCGGTGACCAAGTCGAAGTTCGACAACCTCTACGGTTGCCGCCACTCGCTGGTCGACGGCATCAACCGGGGCACCGACGTGATGATCGGCGGCAAGGTCGCCGTGATCTGCGGCTACGGCGACGTGGGCAAGGGCTGCGCCGCCTCGCTGCGCGGCCAGGGGGCCCGGGTCATCGTCACCGAGATCGATCCGATCTGCGCCCTGCAGGCGGCGATGGAGGGGTATGAGGTGACGACCCTCGAGCAGGTGGTCGAGACGGCCGACATCTTCATCACCGCCACCGGCAACAAGGACATCATCACCGCCGACGACATGGCGCGGATGAAGCACAACGCGATCGTCGGCAACATCGGCCACTTCGACAACGAGATCGACGTCGCCGGGCTCGAATCCTCGCCGGCCGAGAAGGTCAACATCAAGCCGCAGGTCGACGAGTGGCGCTTCCCCGACGACCACTCGATCATCCTCCTCTCCGAGGGTCGCCTGCTCAACCTCGGCAACGCGACCGGGCATCCGAGCTTCGTGATGTCGAACTCGTTCACCAACCAGGTGATCGCGCAGATCGAGCTCTACGGCCAGCCCGACGGGTTCACGGCCAAGGACGTCACGGTGTTGCCCAAGCACCTCGACGAGAAGGTCGCGCGGCTGCACCTCGCGGCGCTCGGCGTCAACCTCACCGAGCTGTCCGAGGAGCAGGCCGCCTACCTCGGCATCCCGGTCGAGGGCCCCTACAAGCCCGATCACTACCGCTACTAGTCGTCGTGCGCGCGATGGTCTTGGCCGCTGGGCTGGGGACTCGGCTGCGGCCGATCACCTACGCGATGCCGAAGCCGATGGTGCCGGTGCTGAACCGGCCGGTGATGGAGCACATCGTGCGCCTGCTTGCCCGCCACGGCTTCACCGAGACGATCGCCAACCTGCACTGGTTCCCGGAGACGATCGAGGGGCACTTCGGCGACGGTTCCGCGTTTGGGGTCGATCTCTCCTACAGCCGCGAGGAGACCCTACTGGGGACCTCGGGCGGCGTGCGCAACGCGGCCGGGTTCCTCGGCGAGTCCTTCCTCGTCATCTCCGGCGACGCGCTGACCGACATTGACCTGGCCGCGATGCGCGAGTTCCACGCCTCCCACGACGGGATCGCGACCCTGGCGACGAAGCGTGTCGACGACACCAGCCAGTTCGGCGTCGCGATCACAGGCGCCGATGGCCGCGTCCAGGGCTTTCAGGAGAAGCCCGATCCGGCCGAGGCCCTCTCCGACCTCGCCAACTGCGGCATCTACATGTTCGAGGCGGAGATCTTCGACTTCTTCCCCGAGCCGGGCGCCGCGAAGCTGGCCGGCCCCGACGACCCGCCCGGCTTCGCCGACTGGGCGACCGACGTCTTCCCGGCGCTGCTGGAGAACGACGTGCCCTTCTACTCGCACGAGATCGACGCCTACTGGAACGACATCGGCAATCTCGACGAACTGCGGGAGGGAAACCTCGACGCCCTGCGCGGCGAGGTGGAGGTCGATCCCGGCGCGCCGGAGGTGTCCGCGGGAGTGCGGGCCGCAAGCGACCTCGGCGACGCCGAGCTTACGGCGCCGGTGCTGGTCGGCGAAGGGGTCGAGCTGGGGGAGGGGGTTCGCATCGACGGACCGGCGATCCTCGGCGACGGCTGCCGGATCGGCGACGGCGCCCACATCCGCGACTCGATTCTGCTCGCAGGGACCGAGCTGGCCGCTGGCGCGATCCTGATTGGCGCGATCGCCGGAAAAGCCACGAAGCCCTGACGGACTTTTGACGAAGCGCGCGCCACGCGCGCGCCGCCGGCCCCCAGGATCGGGGCATGAAGGCTCTCCATGCTGTCGCCGCCGGCCTGGTGCCGCCGCTCTGTGCGGCTTGCGGGCGCTCCTGCTCCCATGAGTCGATCATCTGCTCGCGCTGCCGTCGGCGGTTGGCGGACGTGGCGACGCTGGCCACGCGTCTCCCGGGAATCGACTTCGCCTGGTTTTCAGCGCTCTACGGCGGCGTCGCTCGCGATCTCGTGATTGCGCTCAAGGTCCGCCGCCTCTTGCCGGTCGCCGAGCTGATCGCCGAGCACATCGACTGGCTCGCCCCTGGCAGTGCCCTGAGCGGATCGATCGTCCCGGTCCCGACGGCTCGGTTGCGCACCGCGAAGCGGGGCTTCGACCCGGCAGGGGAGATCGCCTTTGCCCTCTCCGAGCGGACCGGATTGCCGCTCCGTGAGTGCCTCGTCCGCGAAGGCGGCGGGCGCCAGGTCGGCAAGCGTCGCGCTCAGCGGCTCGGCGATCCGCCGCGCATTCTCGTCCGCGGGGAGGTCCCGCGCAGCGCGTTGCTGATCGACGACGTTTGCACCACCGGCGCCACGCTCTCGGCCTGCGCGCGGGCATTGCGCAACGGCGGTGCCGCCAGGGTCGAGGCGATCGCCTTCGCGCGCCGCCTCTGATCGATCAGGCGATGCGCCCGCGTATCCGGTTGACGGCGCGGCGCGTCTGCGATCGCTTGCGACGCAGCTCGCGATGCTTCTTGACCTGACGGCGAATGTCCTCCGCCAGCTCGTGGATCGTGTGGGGCATCTCGGGAGAGGCCTCCCGGGCACGCAAGGTCACGCCCTTCAGATAGAGGGTCGCCTCAGCGACCTGGCTGTCGGCGATCGAGGGATTGCGCTCCTCGGAGATCTCGACGTCGAGTGTCGCCAACTCGGAGACCTGCTTCCCGACTCGACGGAACCTCTTGATCACGTGGTCCCGCAGCTCGTCGGTGACTTCGATGTTGCGACCCCGCACCTCGATCCGCATATCTGCCTCCTTTGGTCTCTGCATCGATCGTACGCCGCGACGACGAGGGTGACAAGACCACTTCCACTACCCCGCTAATCTTGAGCCATGCCTGCGAGGGACATGGTCACGCGCGCTCTGCGCGTCGGCGAGGGGCGCAAATTCAAGGCGTATGAGAAGCGCGCCGAGGCGATCAACGGGATCGAGCCCGAGATGGAGGCGTTGGAGGACGCCGAGCTGCGCGAGGAGGCCGATGCGCTGCGCAAGCGGGCGACAGAGGGAGAGTCCCTCGAGGACCTCCTCCCCGAGGCCTTTGCGTTGACCCGCGAAGCCGCCCGCCGCAGCATGGGGCAGCGGCACTACGACGTGCAGCTGATCGGCGGCATGGTCCTGCACGACGGGGCGATCGCCGAGATGCGCACTGGCGAGGGAAAGACGCTGACCGCGACGCTTGCCGTGTTCCTCAACACGCTTGCGGGTGACAGCGTCCACGTCGTCACCGTCAACGATTATCTCGCCAAGCGCGACGCCGAGTGGATGACGCCGATCTACGACGCGCTCGGGGTCAGCGTCGCCGCCATCCAAGAGGGCGACGACCACGAGACACGGCAGCGCAAATACGCCTGCGACGTCGTCTACGGCACCAACTCCGAGTTCGGCTTCGACTATCTGCGCGACAACATGGCCTCCGCCCTGGAGCACTGCGTCCAGCGCGACCACCGCTTCGCGATTGTCGACGAGGTCGACAACATCCTGATCGACGAGGCCCGCACGCCGTTGATCATCTCCGGCGCCCCCGAGCAGGCGGCGCAGACTTACTACACGTTCGCTCGCCTCGCCAAACAGATGAAGGGCGTGCCCGCCAAAGACAAACTGCGCTCCCTGGGGGAGTCGAAGGACACCTCCGACGTCGACTACGACTACGAGTACGACGAGAAGCACAAGACCGTCTCCCCCACCGAACGCGGCGTGCAGCGCGCCGAGGAGTTCCTCGGGGTCGACAACCTCTACCTGGGGGAGCACGGCAGCCTCGTCAACCATCTGGTCCAGGCGCTGAAGGCCGAGTCGCTCTACAAGGTCGACAAGGACTACGCCGTGGTCGAGGGCGAGGTGATGATCATCGACGAGTTCACCGGTCGCATCCTCGAGGGGCGGCGCTGGTCGGAGGGTCTGCATCAGGCGGTCGAGGCGAAGGAGGGGGTGGCGATCGGCGAGGAGAACCAGACCCTGGCGACGATCACCCTGCAGAACTACTTCCGCCTCTACGACAAGCTCTCCGGCATGACTGGCACGGCCCTCACCGAGGCCACCGAGTTCATGAAGATCTACAAAGTCCCGGTGGTCGAGATCCCGACCAACCAGCCGATGGTCCGTGCCGACCGCAACGACCAGATCTTCAAAACCAAGGACGGCAAGTGGAAGGCGGTGATGGGGGAGATCCTCGCCCGCCACGAGAAGGGCCAGCCGATCCTAGTCGGAACCGTCTCGGTCGAGGTCTCCGAGATGATCTCCGCCGAGCTGAAGCGCAACGGCATCGAGCACGCGGTGCTCAACGCGAAGCCCGAGCACGCTCAGCGCGAGGGGGAGCTGATCGCCCAGGCAGGGCGCAAGGGGGCGGTGATGATCGCCACCAACATGGCCGGCCGCGGCGTCGACATCAAGCTTGGCGGCGACCCCGAGCAGCTCGCCGTCCACGAGCTGAAGAAGCAGGGTGTCACCCCGGGCGACGATGGCTATGAGGAGGCGCTCGCCGCGAAGACGGCCGAGCTGGAGCCCCAGTGCCAGGCCGAGGCCGAGGAGGTGTGTGAACTGGGCGGCCTCTTCATCTGCGGCACCGAGCGCCACGAGTCCCGCCGCATCGACAACCAGCTGCGCGGGCGCTCCGGGCGCCAGGGCGATCCCGGCGAGACCCGCTTCTACCTCTCCGCCGAGGACGACGTGATCCGCCTCTTCGCCGGCGATCGCATCTACAAAATCCTCGACCGGCTGGGGCCGATCGACGAGGACGGGACCGAGATGCCGCTGGAGGCGAAAATGCTCACCAAAACCGTCGAGAACGCCCAGAAGAAGGTCGAGGAGCAGAACTTCCTGATTCGCAAGCGGGTGCTCGAGTACGACGACGTGATGAACGAGCAGCGCCGCATCGTCTACAAATACCGCCGCGAGATCCTCGAGGGCCGCGACATGTCAGAGGTGTCGCGCGATGAGCTGGAGGGCGTAATCGAGCGCCTCGTCGACCAGTACACACCGGGCGACATCCTCGAGGACTGGGACATGCCGGAGCTGGAGACTCAGCTGCGCCAGATCTGGCCGGTCAGCGTCGACGTGGCCTCGATGGCGCCGGAGACGATCGACCGCGAGAAGCTCAAGGACGCCCTCGACGATGACGCGATGAGCGCCTACGACGAGCGTGAGGAGCAGTTCGGTGAGGAGCTGATGCGCTATCTGGAGCGCTCGATCCTCCTGCAGGTGATCGACACCCGTTGGCGTGAGCACCTCTACGACATGGATTACCTGCGCGAAGGCATCCACCTGCGGGGTTTCGCCCAGATCGATCCGCTGGTCGCCTACAAAAACGAGGGCTTCGCGATGTTCGAGGAGCTGATGCACTCGATCTGGGAGGAGTTCAGCCGCCTGATCTTCCACGTCGAGGTCGAGCTCGATCCGGCTCAGGCCCAGGCCGCCTTCGCCCCCAACGGGGAGCCTGCGCCCGAGGCTCTCGACTACTCCGGGGGAACCCTCGAGGCCCAGCCCTCGGCGCTGCGGGAAGTCGCCGCCGCCGGCTCAGTCGGTGCCATGGAGATGACCGCTGCCCAGGCAACGAGGTCCGGTGAGGGCAACGGTGCGGGTGAGGTAGTCGAGACCGTGGTCAAGAGCGAGCGCGAGAACATCGGCCGCAACGATCCGTGCTGGTGTGGCAGCGGGAAAAAGTTCAAGAAGTGCCATGGGGCTTAGGGCCCATCCCGGTAGGGATTCCACTTAACTTTTTCGAGTTGCGCTTGCGGCTGTCCGCGATGGTCGGCGGCGAAAAAGTACAAGACGTTCCACCCCTACCGGGATGGGCCCTTTGATCCACGATCCTGTTCGAGAATTCATTCGCGCTTTCAACGCACGCGATCTGGATGCGTTCGTTGCGGTGCTCGATCCGGAGGTTGAGCTGCACTCGATGCGGGGGTTGAGGAAGGGAAGGGAGGCTGCCCGGCTGTGGGCTACCCGCCCTCCCGGGGGGGTGCAGCAGACGATTGAGTTGGAGGAGCTGTACGAGGACGGGACGGAATCGGGCGGAGGCTCTGCGGTGGCGCTAATTAAGCGGATCTGGCGCTGGGACGAGGACGGCTCGCCGGCGGGAGAGGACGAGATGGCCTGGCTGTTCGAGCTGCATGGCCATCGGGTGCACAGCTGGAGGCCGTACGAGGATCGCGGCGAGGCCCTGCGGGCGGGCGGCTTCCCCCACGAGGCGGGCCGCGGGTAGTCTTGGCACATGGCCGAGGCCGCCCCAACCGAATCGGTGCCGGCGCGGCTCGCCGAGATCCGCGAGCAGTTGAAGCTGCTTGCGGACTATCTTTGACCCAGCTTCGCTCGAGGCCGAGGTCGAGCGGTTGGAGGCCGAAATGCAGCGGCCTGGCTTCTGGGACGATCAGGAGGCTGCGGCTCGCACCTCCGCGAGCCACGCCCGCGCGCAGCGCAAGCTGAAGACCTTCCGCCTGCTGGAGTCCGACGTCGCCGATCTCGACGATCTGGCCGAGATGGCAGCCGAGGACGAGGAGATGGCGGCTGAGCTGTCCTCTCAGCTGGCATCGGTCGGGCGACGCCTGGCCGAGCTGGAGGAGGCACGTCTGTTCAGCGGGGAGTACGACGCCGGCGACGCCGTCGTCAGCGTCCATGCCGGCGCCGGTGGCACCGACTCCCAGGACTGGGCGGAGATCCTCCTGCGGATGTACCTGCGCTGGGCGGAGCGGCGCGGTTTCGACGTCGAGATGAAGGAGGCCTCGCCTGGAGAGGAGGCGGGCCTTAAGTCGGCGACCTTCGTTGCCCGTGGTGAGAACGCCTACGGCCTCTTCGCTGCCGAGCGCGGCGTTCACAGGCTGGTGCGAATCTCGCCCTTCGACTCCTCTGCTCGGCGCCACACCAGCTTCGCCCAGGTTGACGTGGGGCCGCTGGTCGAGGAAGGGGTGGATGTGGAGATCGACGAGTCCGACCTGCGCGTCGACACCTATCGCGCCTCCGGCGCCGGAGGGCAGCACATCAACAAGACCGACTCCGCCGTGCGCATCACTCACATTCCCTCGGGTGTCGTCGTCCAGTGCCAGAACGAGCGCTCCCAGATGCAGAACAAGGCGGTGGCCATGCAGCTCTTGCAGTCGAAGCTGATCGAGCTGGAGGAGCGCAAACGCGCCGAGGAGCTGGCGAAGGAGCGCGGCGAGGTCAAGGACGTTGCCTGGGGCTCGCAGATCCGCAGCTACTTCCTGCACCCCGACCAGCGGGTCAAGGACCATCGGACCGGCCACGAGTCCGGCGATACCCAGGGTGTCCTCGACGGCGACATCGACGATTTCATCAGGGACTACCTGAACAAGACCGCCGCGTCGTCAGCGTAGTAGAGGAGGGAGGGGTGCCCGATCCCTCTACCCCAGGACGCCTTCCATTTTCAGCAGGGCCTTCTTCATCGGCAGGCCGCCGCCGTAGCCGCCGAGGCCGCCACCGGTGCGGAGGACTCGGTGACAGGGGACGACGATTGGGATCGGGTTGGTGCCGCAGGCGGTGCCGGCGGCCCGCACGGCTCGCTCGTTGCCGGCGCTGCGCGCCATCTCGGTGTAGTTGCGGGTCTTGCCGTAGGGGATACGTGCGATCGCGTGCTGCACTTTGGCGCGGAAGCCGTCGGTGAGACTCCAGTCGAGGGGAAGGTCGAAGCTGGTGAGCTTGCCCTCGAAATAGAGGTCGAGTTCCCGGCGAACCTCGTCGAGCCGTGGAGGCGCCTCGAGCACGCGAGGGGAGACGCGGGCCGCCAGGTCCTCGAGCAGCTCCTCGGCGTCCTGGTTGGGGAGGCCCAGCCGCACCAGGCCGCGAGGCGTGGTTGCCAGCAGCAGCGTTCCGAATGGGGAGTCCGTCGTCGCGTAGGCGACGTCGAGCAGGCCCTCTTCGGCGGCACGATCGGCGAGGCGCTGCAGCTCCTTCTTCATGCCAGCTCCTTTCTCAGGCGCTTCATTCCCTCATGCAGGCTGCGGCGGGCGGCCTCCGGCGAGCAGCCCAGCGCGGCGGCGATCTCGGCGTGGGGAAGGTCGCAGGCGTATCGCAGGGCCACCGCGGCGCGCTGCTTCGGCGGCAGCGCGCCGACCGCGGACCAGATGCCGTCGCTCGGCTCTGGGTCGGTCACCGCCACCTCGGCCACCTCGGCGACCGGTAGCGGCTTGCGCCCATTGGCGCGGTGATGGTCGATTGCCTTGCGGTGGGCGATGGTCAGAAGCCAGCCGCGCAGGTTGCTCGCATCATCGAGGCGCGGATAGGCCCGCAGTGCCGCCAGGAAGGTCTCCTGGAAGCAGTCCTCGGCATCGCTGCGCCCGACGGCGCCGCGCAGCACCCCCATCACGTCGGCAGCGTGCTCGTCGAGCAGACTCTGAAAGGGCGGCAGCGCGGTCAAGCTGTGGATTAAACGCCCTGGCGCCCCCGAGCGTGAGAACTCCCCCCGCTGGCTTCGTCTTTCTTCGCGGTATGCGCGACAAAGTGCGAAGTCAGCCCCTTATCTAGGCTGCGGGAATGTCGAACGACGTTTATGGAATGAGGGCGCTTGTCGCGCGGGCGCTGGCGGAGGACGTCGGCTCCGGCGACGTCACATCAAAGGCATCGGTGCCCGAGGAAGCGCGGGGGCGGGCGCGGATCGTGCAGAAGGCGCCCGGCGTCGTCTTCGGCCTGACCGTGGTCGAGGAGACGATGCGCCAGTGCGGGGTCGAGCACGTCGACAAGCTCGTCGTCGAGGGCCAGTGGCGCGAGGACGTTCCGGCCGAGGTGGCGCTCGCCGGCGGTCCCGCCGCCGCGCTTCTTGCCGCCGAGCGGACCGCGCTCAACTTCCTTGGGCACCTATCCGGAGTTGCGACCCTTACTGCCCGTTTCGTCGAGGCCGTCGCCGGGACTGGCGTTCACATTCTCGACACCCGCAAGACGACGCCTGGGCTGCGCGAGTTGGAAAAGGCCGCAGTTGCCGCCGGCGGGGGACAGAACCACCGCATGGGCCTCTATGACGCGATCCTGATCAAGGAGAACCACATTGCCCTCGCCGGCAGCCTGGCGAAGGCGGTCCACGGCGCCCGCGCGGCTTATCCCGAGCTCGCGGTCGAGGTCGAGTGCCGCAATCTCGACGAGGTTGCCTACGCGCTGGGGACGGGTGCCGACCGGCTGCTGCTCGACAACATGGACCCGTCGACCCTGCGCGGAGCGGTGAAGTTGCGCGACTACAACGCGGGGAAGAGTGGGACCCCCTCACTTGAAGCTTCGGGTGGGGTCACTCTGGAGACGGTGCGGGGAATCGCCGAGACCGGGGTCGACTTCATCTCCGTCGGCGCCCTCACCCACTCCGCCCCAACCCTTGATTTCAGCCTCTTGCTCGAGCCGGCCTGAGCCTGTTGACGACGCGGCGGGGAGGGACTCGGTGGAGCCTCCCCGCTGTTGCTCCGACGAGTCCCTCACCGCCTCCTACTTCAACAGCCTCGAGAGGCGGCGATCTTTGAGGACTCGACCGCCGGTCTGCTCGGCGGGGCAGTAGTTGGTCTGGTGCTCTGAGAAGTAGACCGCCTCGATCGTCGTGCCGCAGCGCGGGCAGGGCTGGCCTTCGCGCTTGTGAACCTTCAATGGCTTCGTCGGTTTGTCGGGCAGCTCCTCCCCGATGGTCTCCTCGTAGTGGTCGATCGCATCGCCGAGCACATGCAGGGCGGAATGCAGCCGGGCTATCTCCTCGGCGCTCAGCTCCGACCCCTTTTTGAACGGCGACAGCCGCGCCTCCCAGAGGATCTCGTCGACCCATGAGCGCCCGATGCCTGCGATCGTCCGCTGGTCCCGCAGGAGGGGGTGCAGATGGCGGGGCTGGGCGACCAGCGCGGCGAACTCCTCGGGCGGGGGAGCGGGCCAGGCTTCGGGCCCAAGCGTCGCGACCATCTCGTCCTCGTTGACGGCGTCGGCCGAAAGCAGCTTCGCCCAGGCGCGCTGCTTGGTGCCGAATTCGCGCAGCCGCAGCTCCCGCCCGTCCTCGAGGCGGATCAGGACTCGGGAGGCTCGGTCTTTGGGCGATGCCCGCTTCTCGAACACACGCAATCGCCCCGCCGACATCAGGTGGATCAGCAGCGCCAGATCGCCGAACTCGACGACCGGCATCTTCCCGACTCGACGCACCCCGGTCACCTTCAGGCCCACCAGCGAGTCGAGGGACGGCTCGAAGGTCTTCATCACGTTCATCCCCGGCGCAAGGACGGATTCGACGCGTGCCCCGGACAAAGCGACATCCAGCCGTCGCACCGCGATCTCGACCTCCGGCAGTTCGGGCATCCCGAGAGAGTAGACTCGGACTCAGTTCATTCGACTGGTTTGAGGCAAGTGCCGGGCCAGCGAACATAGAAGTCGACCCTTGCGAGGCATCGCATGCGAGAGCTACCGACGATCAACGAGCCGGTCCCGGTCCTCAACCTCTCCGCGGAGGAGGTCGAGTCGATGTCCGAGGAGGTTCGCGCCCTGGCGGCCGAGCGCGACGCGGTCATCCTCGCCCACAATTACCAGGTGCCCGAGGTCCAGGACGTCGCCGACTTCACCGGCGACTCGCTTGGTCTTTCGCGCAAGGCCGCGGCCGCCGATGCCTCGGTCATCGCCTTCTGTGGCGTCCACTTCATGGCTGAGACCGCCTCGATTCTCTCGCCCGAGAAGACGGTCCTGATCCCCGACCTCGACGCCGGCTGCTCCCTCGCCGACTCGATCACCGCGAACGAGCTGCGCAACTGGAAGTCCCGCCATGACCCAAACGCGGTCGTCGTCATGTACGTCAACACCTCGGCCGAGGTGAAGGCGGAGACCGACTACTGCTGCACCTCCTCCAACGCGGTCAAGGTCGTCGAGCACATCCTGCGCGAGCACGGCCCGGAGACCGAGATCCTCTTCGGCCCCGACATGTGGCTTGGCTCCTACGTCGAGCGCCAGACCGGCCATCGGATGCACGTCTGGCCCGGGGAATGCCACGTCCACGCCGGGATCCGTCCCGACGACATCAGCGCCCAGCGCGCCGCCCACCCCGATGCGGAGTTCCTCGTCCATCCCGAGTGTGGCTGCGTCACCCAGGTGATGGAGTTCGTCGCCGCCGGTGACGTCGACCCCGAGGGCGTTCACATGCTCTCGACCGGGGGGATGCTGGACTACGTGAAGAGCAAATCCGACGGCGAGTTCATCGTCGCCACCGAGAACGGGATGCTCCATCCGCTGCGTCAGGCCTCCCCGACCGCAAGCTTGATCGAGGCCAATCGGATGGCGGTCTGCAAGTACATGAAGATGATCACCCTGCCGAAGCTGCGCGACAGCCTGCGGGAGATGAGGTTCGAGGTTTCGGTGCCAGAGGAAATCGCCGAGAAAGCGCGGATTCCGATCGAGCGAATGGTCGCAATCGGGTAGCCTCGCGGCGCAATGCATTTGAAGCCTGTCCCGGACCCAGAGCCGCCCGCGATCTCCGGGCGCGAGCCCTCGATCGCCGAGCTGGAGCGCTACGCGACGATCCTGCGGATCGCCTGCGTGCGGATGCTCGCGGTCGCCAAGTCCGGCCACCTCGATTCCTCGCTTTCCGCTGCAGACATCGTTGCCGCGCTCTATTACAAGGAGCTGCGCCACGACCCCTCCAACCCCGACTGGCCCGAGCGCGATCGCTTTGTCCTCTGCAAGGGCCACGCGGCGCCGATCCAGTACGCCGCTCTCGCTGAGCACGGCTACTTCCCGCGCGAGGAGCTGATGGGCTTGCGCAAGATCGGCAAGCAGCTCCAGGGGCACCCCGACATGACCCGCACGCCGGGAGTCGAGGTTTCGACCGGTTCGCTCGGCCAGGGGCTCTCGATGTGCGTTGGGATCTGCCTGGCGCTGCGGCTCGATGGGCTCGACGACACCGCGCAGGTTTTCGGCGTCCTCTCCGACGGGGACTGCCAGGAGGGGGAGACCTGGGAGGGCGCCGCCGCCGCCGCCCACTACAAGGTCCCCAACCTGACCGCGATCGTCGACTACAACCACCTGCAGACCGATGGCACCACCGAGGAGGTAATGGACACCGGCGACGTGCGCGCCAAGTTCGAGGCCTTCGGCTGGGACGCGATCGAGATCGACGGCCACGACATGGAGGAGATCACCGAGGCCCTGGCGCGCAGCCGCACTCTGCGCAAGCCGGCGGCGATCGTCTGTCAGACCAAGAAGGGACGTGGCGTCTCCTTCATGGAGGGGCGCTTCGGCTTCCACGGCAAGCCCCCCAGCCCCGAGCAGGCCGAGCAAGCATTGGAAGAGCTGGAGGCCCGGCTCAAGGAACAGGAGGAGCGTCTTGGGCGAACGAGCGAGATTTCCGATGACGATGAACGCGAGTGAGCGAAAGCGCGACTTTTATGCCTGAGGCGAAGACCGAGCCGATCGCGACCCGCCAGGCCTACGGCGATGCGCTGGTCGACCTCGGCGAAGCGCACGAGGACGTCGTTGCCCTCGACGCCGACCTCGCCGTCTCCACTCAATCGATCAAGTTCGGCAAGAAGTTTCCGGAGCGCTTCTTCAACTGCGGGGCCGCCGAGGCGAACATGATGTCGATGTCCTGTGGGTTGGCGGCGACCGGAAAGGTCCCCTACGCGTCGACCTTCGCCGTCTTCGCCACCGGCCGCGCTTACGACCAGATCCGGCTCGGCATCGCCCACAACGAGCTGAAAGCCAGGATCTGCGCCAGCCACGGCGGCGTCTCGCTGGGCGAGGACGGCGCTTCCCACCAGATGATCGAGGACATCGCCCTGATGCGGGTGATGCCGAAGATGCAGGTGGTCGTCCCGGCTGACTACAACCAGGCCTACCGGGCGGTCATCGAGTCCTACGAGCGCTTCGAGGGGCCGATGTACCTACGCTTCGGACGCCCCGCGACGCCGGCGGTCTACGAGGAGATTCCCGACACCCTGGGCGACGGCGTCGACATTCTGCGCGAGGGCCGCGACATCTCGATCTTCGCCTGCGGGCACATGGTCTGGCGGGCGCTGGAGGCGGCGGAGACTCTGGCCCGCGAAGACGGGGTCGAGGCCGAGGTCGTCAACGTGGCCATCATCAAGCCGCTCGCCTCCGAAGCGGTGATCGAGTCGCTGGCGAAGACCGGGGTGGGGGTGACCGCGGAAGAGCATCGCGTCGTCGGCGGCCTCGCCGACGCCATTCGCGAGGCTGCCGCCGAGCAGCATCCGGTGCCAATCTTCGCCCTCGGCATGGGCGATCGCTTCGGCGAGTCCGGCACGGCAGAGGCCTGTATGGAGTACTTCGGGCTGACCGCCGCCGGGATCGCCGAGCAAGCCCGCGAGGCCCTGCTCAAGAAGCCGATCGTCTCCCACCCACCGATCCACGGCGGTGAGTGGGGCTAGCCCCTCAGTCGTCGTCGCTGTCGCCGTCGGAGTCGCCACCGCCCGAATAGTCAGGGCCGGTCGGGGAAGTGGGTGTGGTCGCCGGGGGCTGGAGAGCGGGGGGAGCGACAGTAGTCGTCGTCTTGCCATCTCCGGGGGATTGCTTGCCTCGGTCACGCGGCGCCGGTTGCGATGTCTTTGGCGCCAGCTCCCGGCCGGCCGATATCGGTTCGGAGGCGAGGCCGATCTCGCGGCTGGCGAGGCGGCTGGCGGCTACCGCGACCGCGGCGGCGACGAAGATGCCCAGCAGCGCCAGGCCGACCCATTTGAGCGAGGCGGTGGCTTTCATCGAGGCATCTCCATGACAGCACGCAGGCCGCCTCCGTCGCGGTTGGAGAGGGTCACCTCACCGCCCCACTGGCGGGTCAGCTCGCGGGCGATCGGCAGGCCGAGGCCAGTGCCGCTGGGCCCCCGGCGTCCGGCGCTTCCACGGCTGAAGCGCTCGAAGACGGTTTCTTCTTCGCCTGGCGCCAGGCCCGGTCCCTCGTCGAGGATCTCGACCCTGCCCCTGCCCGCCATGATCGCCACGGTCGATCCGGCGGGCGAGTAGCGCAGCGCGTTCTCGATGAGCGCATCGATCGCACGATCGAGATCCGGACGGGCGCCCCAGGCGGAGCCGTCATCCCCGCCGCTCTTGACTCGCAGCGCCACGCCACTCTCCTCGGCGGCGTGGCGCCAGCGCTCCGCCGCCCGCGCCGCCGCGTCTCCCAGGTCGACTCGCTCCCCGGGCAGCTCATGCTCCCCCGCACGGCTGAGGATCAGCAGCTCGTCGACGATCAGCGAGAGCCGGTCGATCTCCCTCAGGGCGGCGCCGAGGTCGGCCGCTGTCGCCTCGTCGCTTCCTCGCAGGCGCTCACCCAGGGCTTCGAGTCGCAGTCGCAGCCCCGTCAGCGGGGTGCGCAGCTGATGCGAAGCGTCTGCGACGAAATCCTGATGAGCCCGGACCATGCGCTTGATCCGGCGGGTCATCTCGTTGAAGGCCCTAGCCAGTGAGCGCTGCTCGGTGGTGCCCTCGATCGCGACTGCGGTGTCGAGGTCGCCGCCTTCGACAGCGCGTGCTGCCCGGTCCAGGCGCCGGATCGGCCGCGCGATCTGCTGGGCGATGAGGGCACCGGCGACCAGCCCCAACAGCAGGACGACGCCTGCCAGCGCCGCCAAGTCGAGGATCGAGGTGCGCACGGCGCGGTTCACGGCCGAGACGCTCTGGGTCACTCGAACCACGCCCGCCGGTAACCCGCGCTCGAGGATGGGCACCGCGGTGGCGAGGATCTCGGCGCCGAGCGTCTCGCTGCTGCGGGTGATCTGCTCGGCCTGGCCGCGCAGCGCCGTCCGCACCTCCGGGCGTCGGGCGTAGCTGAGTCCCACTGGGGCTCCCGCGGAGTCGGCGAGCAGGCGACCGCGGCGGTCGACGACGATCACCCGCCCGCGGACGCTTTCCGCCGAGACGTGGACCAGTCGCTTCAGGGCGGCCGGCCGGGTCGGGTCGATCAGCTCCGAGGCGGTGGCGGCGACGACATCGGCCTGGCTGCGAGCCTGGCCGCGCACTTCGGAGTCGACCCGGTCACCCAGGCTCACCGCCAGCGGCACGCCGAGGGCGATCATCGCCAGCAGCAGCACGTACGCCAGCGCCAGCAGAAGGGTGGCCCGGAGGCTTACGGCTTCTCCACCTCCGGCGCGGCGAAGCGGAAGCCGACTCCCCGCACCGTCTCGATGTGGTTGGGGTGGTTGGGGTCGTCGCCGAGCTTGCGTCGCAGCCAGCCGATGTGGACGTCGAGCGTCTTGGTCGAGCCGAACCAGTTGACGTCCCAGACCTCGGACATCAGGTCCTCTCGCTTGACCACGTGCCCCGCATGGCGCATCAGTTCGGCCAGCAGGTCGAACTCCTTGCGAGAGAGATCCAGCTCCTCGCCGTGCAGTCGGGCGATCCGCGCAGCCGGATCCAGCTCGACCTCGCCGACCTGGAGCGGCTCCTCCGCGGCGCCATCCCGCGGCGCGGCGCGGCGCAGCACGGCTCGGATCCGTGAGATCACCTCGGCGGCGCTGAACGGCTTGACCACGTAGTCGTCGGCGCCCAGTTCGAGGCCGACGATCTTGTCCATCTCGGTGCCGCGCGCGGTCAGCATCACGATCGGCACGTCGGAGCGGCGGCGCAGCTCGCGACAGACGTCGCGCCCATCGCCGTCGGGGAGGGCGAGGTCGAGCATCACCAGGTCGGGCCCCTCCTCGTCGGCCATCTCCAGCGCCCCCGCCGCGGTCCCCGTCACCAGCGCCTCGAAGCCCGCTCGGCGCAGAGCTTCGGCGAAGGGCTGGGAGATCGACTCCTCGTCTTCGACGACGAGGATGCGCCCGCTCGGCGCCGGCTGTGTGGCCATGTGGCAACTGTAACGCCGGGATAGCGCGCTCCCGGCTCGGCGGCGCAAGGTTTTGCCGACTCTTTACCCGCGCCTTGTTTGGGCTTGCAGAGCGGCTTCGCACAATTGCCCGACAACTTCGGCCAGGAGGTCATCGCCGTGAAGAGCACGAGGACTCGAATCGCAGTGGGCGCCACGATCGTCGGCCTGGGAGGGTTGGTGGGGCTGGCGGCCAGCGCCGATCGCCAGAAGCCCGCGCAGCCGGTCGCCGCCAAGCCGCTGGTTCGCACCCAGGTGATTCGGCGAACCACCCGCGTGACCAGGCACGCGCATCCGAAGGTCTCGGTGGGCGCCGCCTCGGCACCGGTGGCCTCCTATGCGTCCGCGTCCATTCCTGCCTACGCAGCCCCGGTGACCACTTCCTCCAGCGGCGCGACGGCGGCGCCGGTCACGACTTCGGCCAGCGGCGCCGGGGGAGGGGAAGGCGAGTATGAGGACGAGGCCGTGGAGAGCGGGAACGAGCACGAGAGCGAGGGCGCCGATGACTGAGCGCCATCGCGTTCGCCGTCCCGGTCCCGCTCCGGTGATCTGGGGGTCGGTTGCCCTCTTCGCGGTTCTGTTCGCCTTCCTCACCTACCAGCTCGCGGTGGGCAGGGATCCGGCACTGGGAGCGAAGGTGAGCGCCCCCGATCGGCGCTCCATCGTGATCCGGCGGGTTATCAAGCACCGCATCGTCACCACTGTCGTTCCGACCCCGGGCGCGTCCAGTGTCAGCAGCGCCCCCTCGGTCTCGGCTCCCGTGCCGGTCGCTCCCGCGGCCGCCCCGGTCGTCACCAGCGCCTCATGAGTGAGCACGATGTCGTCTTCGACGCGATGGGCAGTCACGTGCGGCTGCTGATCGGCGAGCCCGGGCCCGGGATGGAGCCGGCGCCGGCAGCGGCGGAGTGGGCGCGCCGGTTCGTGTTCGAATTCGACGCGGCGCTCTCCCGCTTCAAACCCGACAGTGAGTTGCGCGCCCTCAACGACGACCCGCGTGAGCGGGTTCCGGCCTCGCCGCTGCTGCGCGAGGCGGTCAGGGCCGGCCTTGCCGCGGCGCGGCGCAGCGGCGGCCTAGTCGATCCCACCCTGGTGGAGGAGATCGAGTCCGCCGGCTATGTCGCTTCGCGCGCCGGAGTGCCGGGCGCGCCGCTCGGCGCCGCCCTCGCCGAGGCGCCTCCCCGGCGCCCGGCGGCGCCCGCCAGGAGAGCCCGCTGGCGGCGTTTCGAGGTCGATGACGAGGGCGGGACGATCGTTCGCCCGCCCGGGCTGCGCTTCGACACCGGCGGAACCGGCAAGGGGCTGGCCGCCGACCTTCTCGCCGAGCGCCTGCGCGGTTACTCGCGCTTCGTCGTCGACTGCGGTGGCGACATCCGGATCGGCGGCGCGGATGCCGCGGTCACTCCCTATGCGGTCTTCGTCGAGCACCCGCTGACAGGTGACCGCGCTCATGTGCTGCGACTTCGCTCCGAGGCGGTTGCCACCTCCGGGCTCAACGTGCGAATCTGGCGTGACCCCGACGGGCGCTACTCGCACCACTTGCTCGATCCCTCCACCGGTGAGCCGGCTTGGACCGGGCTGATCGGTGTCACCGCTCTCGCCGGCACCGCGGTGGAGGCGGAGACGCTCTCCAAGGCGGCGCTCCTCTCCGGCCCCGGTGGCGGTCGCGAGATTCTCAGAGACCGGGGCGGCCTGCTCGTACACGACAGCGGCTGGGTCGAGCGGGTGGGCCCGCTCGCGGCTCCGCCCACGATCCGTTTGCCGGAGAGGGCAGTTGCTTGAACCCCACGGTCAACGCCCTCCACGAGCACGGCTGGTGGCTGGCCAGCCGTGCCTCCGGACTTCTCGCCCTGGTCTTGGTAACGATCTCGGTCGGCATCGGTCTGGCGATGGCCGGCAAGGTGATGCGCCGCCCCGGCCTCTCTCGGTGGCTACTGGCGATCCACGAACAGACGGCTCTGGCCGGCCTGGTCGCGATCGCGGTTCATGGCATCACGCTGCTTGGCGACTCCTGGCTGCACCCCGGCGTCACCGGCATAACCGTCCCTTTTGCGATGGCCTATCGCCCGATTTGGACCGGGCTCGGCATCGTCGCCGGCTACATGGCGATGCTGCTCGGGCTCAGCTTCTACGTACGCAAGTGGGTCGGCGCACGCTTCTGGCGCAAGGCCCACCGGGCGACAATCGTCGTCTACCTGCTCGGTGTCGTCCACGCCCTCGGTGCCGGGACAGACGCTTCGTCGGAATGGCTGCGCTGGTGGCTGCTCGCGACCGGCGTTCCGATCGCCGCGCTGTTCGCCTACCGGTTGGGAGCCGGTGCGAGGGCGGACCGCCGCAAGCGCCGCGCCCCGCGCCCCACCGCCTCACCTGAGCCAATTACGAACGTTCGCTAACAATTCGCTAAGGTTGCGCCAACTTACGGTGGGCGGGGTGTTGCGCGGTTTGTGCTGCGCAGGAGTAACCCTGTATTCGCAGAAGGGAGCGCGGGCATGGCCAAAGCGAAGAAGCGAAAGCAGGGCGGCGAGGAGCCGCGGCCACGCCGCGGCGGCAGGCCGATCATCGAGCTGCGCGACGTGACCAAGGTCTATCCGGGTGGCCACATGGCGCTCGACCGGGTCTCGCTGGCGATCAACCGCGGCGAGTTCGCCTTCCTGGTCGGCCCGACCGGCTGCGGCAAGTCGACCCTGATCAAGATGCTGATCCGGGAGCTGTCGGCCACTGACGGCACGGTCAGCATCGCCGGCCGCGACATCGGCGCTCTGTCGGAGAAGAAGATTCCGCAGCTGCGGCGCAACATCGGCACCGTCTTCCAGGACTTCAAGCTGCTCCCCGACCGCACCGTCTACGACAACGTCGCCTACGCGCTGCAGGTGATCGGCGCCAGCCGCGCCGCGATTCGTAGGCAGGTGCCGGAGACGCTCCGTCTGGTCGGCCTCTCGACCAAACTCAACAACTACCCCGACCAGCTCTCCGGCGGCGAGCAGCAGCGGGTCTCGATCGCCCGCGCCTTCGTCAACCACCCGCCGCTGCTGCTGGCCGACGAGCCGAGCGGAAACCTCGACCCGGTGACCTCGATCGGCGTGATGCAACTGCTCTACCGGATCAACAAGACCGGCACGACCGTGGTCGTCGTCACCCACGACCGCGAGATGGTCGACAACATGCGCCGCCGGGTGATCGAGCTATACGAGGGGCGCGTCGTCCGCGACGAGGTCAGCGGCGGCTACACCGAGGAGTCGACGACCGAGTTCGGCGTCCGCATGCGGGCCGAGATGGGCGTCGCACCCGAGGGCCAGACCAACGGGCACGACGCCCACGACTCCCTCTTCTGAGCCCATGTCCAGGCTGATCTTCTTCATCCAAGAGGCCCTCCGCGCGCTGCGCCGCAACGCGGCGCCGAGCATGGCGGCGATCGTTACCACGGTCGTCACCGTGATCTTGCTCGGCGTCCTGATCCCGATCTTCCAGACCACGCAGGCGAAGAGCGACCAGGTCCGCGACAGCCTCGAGTTCCGGGTCGCGATCTACGACGACGCGACGCGCGCCGAGATCGACTCCCTGGAGCGCAGGCTGCAGGCGATTCCCCACGTCGAGTCTGTCGATCTGATCACCAAGGCCGAGGCGCTGGCCGAGTTGAAAAAGGACCTCGACGACCAGACCATCCTCCAGCAGCTCCACTCCAACCCGCTGCCGGCGAACTTCCGGGTGAAGGCAGACGACGCCTCCAACCTCGATTCGGTGCGGGCGGCGATTACGCCCCCGGGGCCGAATGGAAAGCCGCAGCCGATTTCTCCGGTCGTCCAGGAGATCTTCGACCGCCAGCAGGAGACACAGCAGATCGAACAGGTGACGAGCGCCCTGAAGATCGTCCTGACCGTGATCACCGCGCTGCTGATCGTCGCCTCGCTGATGCTGGTCGGCAACACGATCCGCCTCTCGATCTACACCCGACGCCGGGAGGTCGAGGTGATGCGACTGGTGGGCGCGACGCGCTGGTTCATTCGCTGGCCGTTCATGATCGAGGGCGTGGTGGTCGGCTTCGCGGGGGGGCTGGTGGCCATACTGATCCTGTGGCTGGGCAAGATCACGATCGTCGACCCCCTGAGCGACAGCTTCTCCTTCCTCGCGGCGCAGAACAGCAGCACGCTGTCGTTCCCCGCGATGGTCGCGATTCTCTTCGCCGCCGCGGTGCTGGTCTCGGCCGTCGGCTCCGGCGTGACGCTTCGTCGCTTCCTCAAGGTCTGAGGGCCTGCCTGTGAAGATTGGTGGGCTCGCGGTCGGCGCGGTGGCGGTGCTCTGCGCCGGCATCTGGCTCGGCGGGCATCCGGCCAAGCTGCCCAGCTTTCTCCGCGACCCCTTCGTCGACGGGTCGGCCGGTCTCACCGCCGAGGCGACGGAGCTGATCCAAGACAACTACTACCGCCCGGTCGGCGACGCCGAGCTGACGGACTCTTCTCTGGACGGGATGGTTCGCGGCCTGCGTCGTCGCTACCGGGATCGCTTCTCCGAGTACTTCTCGCCGGAGAGCCTGGCTCGCTTCAACGAGGCGATCAGCGGCCGCTTCTCGGGGATCGGGCTGGCTGTTACCGAGGTGAAGCGCGGCCTGCGCGTCGAGCGCGTCTTCGACGACTCGCCCGCCGCCAAGGCCGGGATCGGGGTCGGCGACACGATCGTCTCCGTCAACGGCGATTCGATCGCCGGGGTGAGCAGCACCGTCGCAACGGCGAAGATCAAGGGCCCGGAGGGGACCGAGGTGACGATCGGCGTGCTGCGTCCATCCGGCGGCAAGGTGCGCCAGATTCGCCTCACGCGCGCGGAAGTCGCGCTGCCGGTCGTCGCCGGCAAAGTCGAGACGGTGAATGGACGCAAGCTGGGCTACGTTCGCCTGGCGACCTTCAGCGAGGGGTCCCACGGGGCCCTGCGCGAGGCCGTGCAGAAGGTCGAGCGCCAGGGGGCGGAGGGGATCGTCCTCGACTTGCGCGAAAACGGTGGCGGCCTCCTCCAGGAGGCGGTTCTGGCGGCCGGCGTCTTCCTGCCTGGGGGAGAGGTCGTCGTCACCACCCAATCCCGGGCACAGGGCCACGTCGTATACAAGAGCCCGGGTGGCAATCTGCCGCCCCGTCCACTGGTGGTTCTGATCGACCGCAACACCGCCTCCGCGGCGGAGATCCTCGCCGCGGCGCTGGCCGACGACGCAGGGGCGAAGACGGTCGGTACCCGATCCTTTGGCAAGGGGGTCTTTCAGCAGGAGATCGGCCTCTCCAACGGCGGCGCGCTGAAGCTGACGATCGGCGAGTACTTCACGCCGGACGGGACCAACCTCGCCGGGTCCGGCATCCATCCCGACATTGCGGCACGCGATGTCGCCGGAACTCCGTCTGACGAGGCGTTGCGGCGCGCCCTGCGGGCGTTGGCGGCGCAGAGCCGGTGAGCCGCCCGCGCGGGCGCGGGCGGGGACGCGGACGGAGCTCGCCGCGGAGCGCACGCGATGCGGTCGATGCTCTGCTGGCCGAGCGCCTGGGTCGGCTCGGCTTCCCGGCGGCGCTCGAGTTGGAAGCAGGCGGGGCAGCCGATGTCGCCGCCGCCCGCTTTCCCGCTCGCCGCGATCTGGTTGAGCTTCCCACCTTCACCGTTGACCCCGCCACAGCTCGCGACTTCGACGATGCCGTCTCAGCTCGGCGCGAGGACGACGGCGTCCGGCTTTGGATCCACATCGCCGATGTCGCCGCCCACGTGCCACCCGGCGGGCCGCTCGATCTCGAGGCCCGACGTCGTGCAAACAGCACCTATGTGCCGGGAGCGGTCGAACCGATGCTGCCGCATGCGCTCAGCAGCGAGGCCTGCAGCCTCGCGCCCGGAGTCGAGCGGCTGGCCGTCACCGCCGAGATCGAGTTGAGCGAGGGCGGGAAGCCGCGTGGCGCGAGCTTCTATCGCAGCCGCATCCGCTCCGACGCCCGGCTCGATTACGACCAGCTGGATGCGGTCTTCGCCGAGCGGGCGCCCGCGCCGGGGGCGGTCGCCGAGCCGCTCGAGGTGGCACGGCGGGCAGCGGCGGCGTTGGGCGAGCATCGCGGCGCCACCAGCCTCGACGTGGAGTCCTTCGAGCCGGAGTTTCGCTTTGACGCCAAGGGCAACGTGACCGGGGCGCGGGGTGTGCCGCAGACGGAGTCCCATCGCCTGATCGAGCGGTTGATGATTTTCGCCAACGAGCAGGTAGCCCAGCTGTTGGAGCGAAAGCGGGTGCCGGCGATCTATCGTGTCCACGCCCAGCCGGATCCGCCTCGAGTGGAGAGGCTGGTCGAACAGCTGCACGCGCTCGGCATCCCGACGCCGCCGCTGCGCGAGCGCCTCTCGCCGCGCGAGGCCGGCGAGGTCGCCGCCGAAGCCAGCCGGCAGGCGATTCGGGAAGCCGCGCGGCGCGGGCACGGTCGTGAGGCGTATACATCGCTCGTGCTCCGCTCGCTGAAACAGGCGCAGTACAGCGAACGCAACAGTGGCCATGCGGGCCTGGGGAGCTCGGCCTACTGCCATTTCACCTCGCCGATTCGCCGCTACCCCGACCTGGTCGTGCATCGAGCTCTGCTCGCTGCGCTGGGGGAGGGGGAGGACCCGCCGCGCCTCTCCGAAGCACGCGAAGCTGCCGCGATCAGCTCGGCGCGAGAGCGCGAGTCGGCGAAGATCGAACACGAGGCGGACGACATCTGCGCGGCTCATCTGTTGGCCCGGGAGTTGCGCGAGCGTGGCGCGGACACCCTGTTCGAGGGAGAGGTGACCGGGGTGATCCGCGCCGGCGCCTTCGCTGCATTCGGGGGGGAGCTGGGCGACGTCTATGAGGGGTTCGTTCCCGCTCGCCTGCTGCGGGGCGAGTACTTCGCGCTGAATGAGACCGAGACCGCCCTTGTCGGTCGTCGCAGCGGTCGCGCCCTGCGGCTCGGCGATCCGATTTCGATCAGAGCCGGCAAGATCGACCTCTCCAATGGTCGGGTCGACCTGGAGCCGGCAGGAGACTGACGTGGCCAAGAAGGGGAAGAAGCAGCGCAAGCCGGCCTCCGGCGACGTCGCCACAAACCGGCGCGCTCGACATAAGTTCGAGGCGGTCGAAAAGGTGGAGGCGGGGATCGTGCTTCAGGGCTCCGAGGTCAAGTCGCTGCGCAACGGCAAGGCGCAGATGACCGACGCCTATGCGGTGGTCGACGACGGAGAGGTCTGGCTGCGCAAACTCCACATACCCCCTTACGCACCGGCAAGCCGCGAGAACCATGAGCCGGAGCGGCCTCGCAAGCTGTTGCTGCACCGGGCGGAGATCGAACGGCTGGTGGGCAAGACATCGCAGAAGGGCCTGACGTTGATTCCCACCCGGATCTACTTCAAGGGATCTCGCGCCAAGGTCGAGTTGGCGCTTGCTCGCGGCAAGGAAGGGCGCGATCGCCGGCGTGAAATCGCCGAGCGTGACGTGCGGCGAGAGGTCGAGCGCGAATTCAAGGGCAGAATGAGGTAGCTTCGGGGTCTATGGGTTCACGCATCGCCCCGCTCCTGTCCGCAGCGGCGCTCGCCTTGATGGCCGCCGCACCCGCCCAGGCTCAGGCCGAGTCCTTTCCAAGCAAGGCCGGCAACTACGTCAGCGATCACACCGAGTACTTCGTCGCTGGCCTTGTCGCCGCGATTCTGTTGTTGCTCCTGGTGGTGAGCGTCAACCAACGGCGCGCCAAGGAGAAGGGGCAGAAAGCCGCTCCTCAAGCGCCTCCGGCCCCACCGCCACCGGGCTCCGCTTCGGCTCCACCGGCTCCTGTGGCCCCACCGGCACAGGCGCCTGGCCAGACCGCCGAGATGTCCTCCGTGTCGCCACCCGCCGCCCCTCAAGCGCCTCCGCCCGTCTCGCCGACCGCCAGTGGCAGGGAAAAGCGAAAGCAGGCTCGCGAGCAGCAGCGCGCCGCTCGAATGGAGCACCGCAAGCGCCGCCAACAGGAGGCCAAGCTTCGCCGGGAAGAGAGAGCGCGGAAACGCGCCGAACGGCGCCATCAACCCGCAGGCGGCAAGCGAATGTCCAGGCGACAGCGCAAGGACGCCGCCAGGGCCGCGCAGCAACTCGGCGCTGCCCAGCCGGGACAGATTCCCCCCCAGACTGCGCAGCCGGGCGTGGCCCCTCCGCAGCCTGTTCCCGTCGCTCCGCCGCCGGTAGAGCCGATTCCGCCGGTCGCCACTCCCGCATCCCCCACGATTGCCGCAGTGCCTCCTGCACCGGGTGAGTACGACCCCGCTGCGGCGGAGCAGCGGGTGCGTGCCAAGGTCGAGGAGATCCAGCGGGAAGAGGAGCGGATCCGCGCCGACGCTGAGCTTCGCATTCAGGAAGCGGAGCGACTCCAGCACGAGGCAGAGCAGCGTGCAGCCCAGGCCCAGTCGGGTCAAACGACCCAGGCCATAGCGGCGATACCTCCGGTTCAGCCCGCTGCGCCTGAGTGGGCGCAGCCCCAGGCCGGAACGTTCGCCTCTCAATCACCCGTCGGTGACCTAAACACGGCCGAACAGCGGATCCAGCAGGACCGCGAAGCCCAGGAGCGGGCGATGACCGAGGCGCAGGAACGACTGCGTCAGATCGAAGAGCGCACCAAGGCGGCGGAGCGCCGCGCCGCCGAGGCAGAGCGGCTCGCCCAGATGAAGTCCCAGGAGAGCGAGCGCCAGCAGCGGTTGCGTGAGATCCAGGAGAGCGTCGCCCAAGCGGAAGAGCGGGCGCGCGAAGCGGAACGTCGCGCCATCGAGGCTGAGCAGGCGGTGCTTCGCTCGGTGCAGGGAGTCACCGAGCCCCCGGCCCCGCAGCCCCAGTCGCAGCCCTTTGCGACGCCGGCACCCTCGACGCCTGCCCCCGAGCCTTCGGTTCCGCCCCCCGCGCCGGAATCTCCACCGCCTACGCCTCCACAGCCCTCCGCTTCGACCCCGCCGCCGAGCTTGCAGCCCGAGCCGAGCCCTCCGGCCCCGCAGCCGAGCTTCCAGTCCGAGCCGAGCTCCCCGCCACCGGTCCAAGCGCCGCAACCTCAGTCGGGAGGGGGCACGATCGAGCTCAACACAGTCACCTTCGAACAGCTCCGCGCCGAGGGCCTCTCGGTCACCCAGGCGACGCGGTTGCTCGCCCAGCGCGAACGGCTCGGACGCTTCGGCTCGGTTGACGACCTGGATCAGGTCAGCGGCCTACCTCAGGATCTCCTCGAGGACCTGAAGGGCCGCTCGAGCGTTTAACGCTCAGAGGCCGTAGGCCTCCAGCAGCTTCAGCCAGACCTCGCTGCGGGTGGGATAGGGGGCTATCGCGTGACGTAGGCGTTCGAGTGGGACCTCGCCGACGATCGCGACGGTGGCTGCGTGTAGGAAGTCCGCGGTCTCGAAGCCGGTGAAGGTGGCGCCGACGATTGTCCCACGCGACTCGTCGACGACCAGTCGCGAAGTCCCACCGGTGCCCTTGCCCTGGAAGCTGGCGCCGGCGGTGCCGTCGGTGGGTACATCGACCGCTCGCGCGTCGATCCCCGCTTCCAGTGCCTGCTCCAGCGTCTTGCCGACCGCTGCGACCTGTGGGTCGGTAAAGGTGACGCGGGGCGACCCGACGTCCTCGGCGACTGCCTCCACACGACGCCCCAACGCGTTCTCGGCGGCAATCCAAGCCTGGTACTTGCCCATGTGGGTAAAGAGGGCTCGCCCGTTGACATCGCCGACGGCATAGAGCCAGTCGCGACCCCCGACTCGCAGGCGCTCGTCGGTTTCGAGGAAGCCTCCCCTGCCCGGGTCGACCTCCACGGTTTCCAGCCCAATCCCCTGGGTGCGGGGCCTGCGGCCGATCGCGATGAGGAGCTCCGCCGCGTCGGCCCGGTCGCCGTCGTTCAGTTCCACCACGACGCCGGCACCGCCGGAGGCGATCCGCTCGGCGAGGATGCCGGTGCGCACATCGACCCCGTAGGAATCGCGCAGCGAGGCGGCGACTTGGTCGCCCGCGAAGGGCTCCTCGCGCGGCAGCAGCCGATCCTCTCCTTCGATCAGCGTCACCGCGGCGCCGAGCGTCGACCAGGCCTGCGCCAGTTCGGAGCCGACCGGACCGCCACCGAGGATGACAATGCTCTCCGGCACGCTCTTCGAGGTGGTCGCGTCGCGGTTGTTCCAGGCTCGCACCGTGTCGAGGCCCTCGATTGGCGGCATCGCGGCGCCGCTGCCTGTCGCGACGACAACGGCACGCCGCGCCACCAGCGATTCACCGCCGACAGCCACGCGAAGCTTGCCGTCCAGCCGTCCTTCGCCGCGGAACAGCTCGATCGCGCGTTCTTTCAGCCAGGGAAGCTGTGAGGAGTCGTCGAGGTCGTGGATCACCTCGTCGCGGCGGTCGAGCACCGCCTGGGCATCGATGTCGCCCGTAACAGCCTCGGCGGCGCCGGCTACCCGTTTTGCCTCAGCGAGCAACCCCGCCGGCCGTAGCAGGGCCTTCGAGGGCATGCAGGCGTAGTAGGAGCACTCGCCGCCGACGAGGTGCTGCTCGACGAGCGCCACCGCCATGCCGCCGTCGGCGAGTCGCCCGGCGCAGACCTCGCCCGGCGCGCCGGCGCCGATCACGATCGCGTCGAATTGCCGATCGGCCACGCCCGACACCGTACAATCGAACGAGACATAGCACGGGGGCGACAGGCTTCGACGCGGTCGATCCGTGCGAACGGTTGCAGGTCGAGGTTGCCGGAGGCCTCGTTAAACCCCGGCACCAACCAATACGTGCGGACCATGAGTTCGCCCTCGCCGCTTAGTTAGAAGCTAAGCGATGAGAGTCGGTCCTCCCCCGCCCGTGGGGAGGGGCACCGGCTTCAAAAACGGGCTCACCCAGGCGGATCGCCCCGTCTGCCAGGGGACATTTCAGAGGGCTCTGTCTCCCGTAGTGCCCGCCGGCGCGGACCCCGGGAGACGAGAACCAAGCGCCGGCTAAACCTGTAGAAGCCTTCGCACTACGACCACGGACCCGAGTTCAATTCTCGGCGCCTCCATCGACCGTCCGCTCGCGCAGCCAGGCAAGGACCTCGGCGGCGTTGCGGTCCGGTGGGAAGACGGGGTAGAAGACTTTGACGATGCGGCCGGCTTCGGCGGCCAGGGTGAGGCGTCGGTAGAGCGTCATCCCCTCGACCTCGAAGGTCGGGAGGCGCAGCTCCGCCGCCAGGCGCAACCGTTGATCGCTCAGCAGGGCGAACGGAATGTGCTCGCGCTCGGCGAACTCGCCTTGCGCGGCTGTGCTCTGGGCGCTGATCCCAACCACAGTGGCTCCCAGATCGATGAACTCGGCCAGGCTGTCGCGAAAGGCACAGCTCTGCGGTGTGCACCCGCGCGCGCCGGGGATGTCGTCCCATCCAAGAGGCAAAGGCTCTCCGGGGACACCGGTTCGCGGGTACACGTAGGCGACGAGCCGCTCACGAGCGAGCTCCGCGAGATTCTCTCTCCCACCCATGGTCGAGGACAGCGCCAGGTCCGGCAGGGCCATCCCGGTGAGGTGATCGGCGGCTCCGTCGTCCTCGGGGACGGGAAGGTCGGCGGGAAGTCGGCTGTAGTCGGCGCTCATCCGGTCATCGTCGCAGGAGGCCCATCGGAGCTGAGATCGTAGGGTGCGGAAATGGATCTCTACGTTGCCTTTCTGCGCGGGATGAACCTGGGGGGTCGCCGGATCAAGAACGATGAGCTGCGCCGCCCGTTCGAGGAGTGGGGCTTCGAGGGTGTCTCCACCTTCCGAGCGAGCGGCAACGTGATCTTCGAATCCGACGAAGAGGACGAGGAGGCGCTGGCCGCGCGCATCGAGAGTGGTCTGGGCGAGGCGCTGGGCTACGAGGTGCCGGTATTCCTCCGCAGCGCGGCGGAGGTGCTGGCGATCGCGGCGCACGAGCCATTTGACCTGCGTCTGGTCAGCGCCTCCACCGGGAAGCTTCAGGTTTCACTGCTGAAGGAGGCGCCGGAGGCCTCTGTGCGCAGTCGCGTTTTGGCGCTCTCGACCGACGAGGACCGGCTGGCCGTTCACGGGCGGGAGCTGTATTGGCTGCCCAGCGGCGGCATCTCCGACTCGACGCTCGACCTGAAGGCGATCGACGCCGCCCTCGGCCTGGCGACGATGCGCACCATTGGCACGATCGAGCAGATCGCCGCCAAGCACTGCGCCGGTTGATCGTCAGTTTCCGGCAGAGAGATCGGAGCGGGGGAGGGCGGCGAGCTCTACGCCGGAGCTGACCGCGCCGATCTCCTCGGGCAGCGCGGAGAGCTGCACGTTGGAGACGAATTCCATCTGTTGCCCCAGTGGGCGGAAGAAGTTGTCGTAGTGGGTGGGAACGACGACGCCGGGGTCGAGGCGCGGGAGGATTCGCTTCCAGTAGTCGCGGGTGAAGCTGCGGCCGGCGATGCCGGCGAGGAAGACGTCCACCCGACCCGGGGGGATCGCGTCGTCGATCAGGTTGGCGCTGCCCTGGTGGTAGAGGCGCAGCCCGGCCACCTCGATCGAGATTCCCCAGACCTGCCCACAGCGGTAGGCGCCGGGAGAGAGGCCGTCCAGGTGCTCGCAGGTGAGATCGCCGTCGTAGGGAACGGCGAGCCCCAGCAGCAGCTTCGAGTGGACGCTGGGGACGAAGCTGACCTCGAAGGGCCCAAGCTCGTAGGTGCGGTAGGGCTCGGCCTCCACCGCCCGGTCGGCGAGGCCGTGCAGTCCCATCAGGTTGACCAGCGAGTCGGATCCGTATGCCTTGCAGCCGAAGCGGCGGGCGATTGCCGGCGCGTCGACCGCGTGGTCGAAGTGGGTATGACCGACGAGCACACCCGCCACCTCGCCGCGAGCTTGGGCGAAGCGATCGAGCGCCGCCGGGTCGGGCAGCGTGGGGCGGCGCAGGACGAGATCGCGGAAGGGAACTCGCGAGAGATACGGATCGATGAACAGGTCCTGCCCCTGGTAGCCGATCCTGTAGCCGGAGACGCCGAGCCATTCCAGCTCCAACCCCCTCGGCAGCTCCAGCGGCTTCGCCTCCAGCTCGCTCAGCGCCTGGCCGTCCTCGCGGGTGGCGGACCGGCGCGTGGCTCGTGCCTTGGCCAACTCGCCGAGGTGCCGCAGCGGCCCGTCCATCGTCAGTCGGCTGCGACGGTCGCCGAAAGCCGTGGCGGGCTCGACAGCGTCTGGAAGACGACGCAGTAGCGCTCGGTCAGCCGCAGCAGGGTGTCGAGCTCCTCTTCGCTTGCCGCGGTTTCGAGCTCGAATGCGAGGCGGATCGCGCTGAAGCCGACCGGGGCGTCGCGGTCGACGGCAAGCGTGCCGCGGAAGTCGAGGTCACCCTCGGCGCGCACCGTCCCCGACTCGACCGCGATGCCCAGGGACGTCGCCACCGCGCGCAGAGTCACCCCCGCACAGGCGACCAGCGCCTCCAGCAGCATGTCCCCGGAGCAGAGCAACGTGCCGTCGCCGCCGGAGGCCGGATGCAGACCCGCCTCGGCGATGGCGCGCCCGGTATCCACCGAACAGGAGACGCCTTCGCCGAGGGCTCCCGTCGCGGCCAGGGTAACCAGAGCGGCCTCCGGCTCGTCTTCGTAGCGCTCCTTCAGCGGCGCCTGGATCGAGCGCAGCTCTTCGCGTTCCACGCAGGGCAGGTTACGCCGCCGCGGCGGTCGCCGCCCGGGTTTCGACTGCGGGTCGCAGTGGCCGATCCAATCGGACCAGGGCGCCCTTGCCGGGGGCGAGGGTGATGTTGCGGACCTTGACCCGCTCCGGCTTGGGGTCGGGGGCGCTCAGGTCGGCGCGCTCGAGAATCGCGCGCAGCACGATTCGCATCTCGTATTCGGCGAAAGCGGCGCCGATGCAGCGCCGCACGCCGCCGCCGAACGGGATCCAGGCGTAGTTGTCCGCCTTTCCCTCGAGGAAGCGCTCGGGTCGGAACTCCTCCGGCTCGGGGAAGAGATCCTCGCGGTAATGCAGCGCGGCGATCGCGGCCATCACGAAGGTGCCGGCCTCCAGCGCATAGCCGCCTATCTCGACAGGGGCCGTCAGCTTGCGGGCGACGTCGACGATCACGGGCCGCGCCCGCAGCGTCTCTTTCACCGTCGCGTCGAGGTAATCGTCCTCGCCGGCGGCAAGCGACTCACGCAGCTTCGCAAGCACCCGCGGCGCGCGCAGCAATCGCTCCATCGCCCAGGCCAGTCCTGTCGCCGTCGTCTCGTGCCCGGCACCCAGCACGGTAACCAGCTCGTCGCGCAACTCCTCGTCGCTCATCGGGCTGCCGTCGTCGTGTGTGGCCGCCAGCAACAGCGAGAGGACATCGTCGCGGTCGGTGTCCTCGGCCTGGCCCTCGGCTCGCCGCAGCGCGATCTCCTCGTAGATGAACTCGTCCAACGCCGCCCGAGCGCGCATGAAGCGGGACCAGGGGCTCCAGCGGCCGAGGTCGCGGCGCAGCATCGGAAAGGCGAGGACGGTGCTGACGCGGTCGCTGAAGGTTTCGATCAACCCCTCGAAGCGAGTCAGCCGTGCCTCGTCATGGACCCCGAAGACGGCGCGCATGATCACCGCCAGGGTGATCCGCTGCGTGTGGGGGCGCAGCGCAAAGGGCTCACCGACCGGCCAGCTCTCCATCTCGCTGAGGGTGATCTCGCGGATCAGCTCGCCGTAGCGACGAATCTGCTCGCCGTGGAATGGGGGGAGCAGCAGTTTGCGCTGGCGCATGTGCGGCGCCTCGTCGAGGGTCAGGACGGAATTGGGGCCGAGCGCAGGCTCGAGCACGGTGGCATTGGCTTCGCCGGCGTGGAGCTGTTCGGGAGAGCCGGTGAACAGTTGTTTGACCAACGCCGGATCGGCGACATAGACAAGGCGCTTGAAGTAGGGGAAGGAGAGGGTGAAGACGTCCCCATGGCGGTGCTGGAGGCGGATCAGGAAGCCGAGGGGGTCACTGGCATAGCGCAGCGCTTGGAACAGCGCCGGAGCCTTTGAGCCGGGAGGCAGCTCTTCGCCGGGCACTGCGGGGGCGTACGCGACCGTCGCCTGTTCCATGTCTTGACACTACGGCATGGGTTGGCTGGACAGCCAGTCGCTTGACAGCGCTTGTCAACGAGCGTGGCGCCGTCCGCGCCGGGACTGGCGACGGGCAGCACCACGGACGATCTCCTGGGATTCAGAGATCGACCGGGCCAGGGAGAGCCATTGAGTCGCGCCGACCGGCTCGCGCGCCTGCTCGGAATGGGAGAGCGGCGAAGAAATGAGCAGGTCGGGTTGATTGCTCAATTATCTAATAGTAATAAATTTCCTGCACGCAGGCGTAGTCATTCGCTAGAAGACGACCGTGCGAGCCCCGTCGAGCAGGACCCGATCGTCCAGATGGGCCTTGACTGCGCGGGCGAGGACAAGGCGCTCGATGTCACGCCCGATCCGCATCAGGTCGTCGACTTCGTCGCGATGGCTGACACGGGTCACGTCCTGGTCGATGATCGGCCCGGCGTCCAGTTCCTCGGTTACGTAGTGCGCGGTGGCGCCGATCAGCTTGACGCCGCGCTCGTGCGCGCGCCGATAGGGATCGGCGCCGACGAAGGCGGGCAGGAAGCTGTGATGGATGTTGATCGCGGGCGCGCCCAGTTCGCGCAGGAAATCGCCGGAGAGCACCTGCATGTAGCGGGCGAGGACCAGCAGGTCGATCTCGCCGAGCAACTCCAGCGCGCGTCGTTCGGCCTCCTCCCTGCGCCCTCGCTCGACCGGCACGTGGTGGAAGGGCAGGCCGAGCGAGGTGACCTGATCGGCATGGTCGGGATGGTTGGAGACGACCGCGACCACCTCGGCGCCGAGCTCTCCGCTGCGCCAGCGCCAGAGTAGGTCGGAGAGACAGTGGTCCTCGCGCGAGGCCATGATCGCGATCCGCTTTTGCTCACTGGCCTCGGCGAAGCGATGCTCCATCTCCAGTGGTGTGGCGACCTCCTCCTCGAAGCGCCGGTAGAGCGCCTTCCGCTCGTCGGCCGGCGCCGCGTCGAACACCATCCGCATGAAGAGCCTGCCCTCCTCGGTCGAGTGCTGGTCGGCGTCGAGGATGTTGAGCCCCGCGTCGGCGAGGAAGCCGCTGACCGCGGCGATCAACCCGGGCCGATCGGGGCAGGCGAGCAGGAGGCGGGTTGTCATGGAATCGGCGATCTCCAGATCATCATGACGACGCCGCGCGAGGGTGAATTCCCCCGCTTCTCTGCATGATTCGGTTCAGGCGGTTTGGGAAACGAGCGGTTTCCATGCCTGAGCTTGTGTCGGATGACTCTTGTCGAGCGCTCTGTGTGATGCCGGTCACCAAAAGACGGCGCGAACCGCTCCAGGGTCCCGCGCTTGCTTACGAAACGCACATACATCATCCCTGTCCTCATCGCGGCAATCGCCTTCCCGGCTGCGGCCCTCGCGACCGATGGCGGTGGCAGCGCGCAGCGGATCGGCATCGCCGACGCGAAGCCCGCGAACCTGGCGCCGCTCAATCGGCCCGCCCTGCACTTCCATCAGGCGATCGCGGTGGGGGTCCGCAAGATCCGAGCCGCGCAGCGCAAGCGACGCCGTGAGGCCTTCGCCACCCTTCCCGGGGGCGTCTCCCAGGCCACCCTCGACGCGATCGCGGCTTGCGAGTCGGGCGGCGATCCGACGATCGTGTCCTCGGATGGCTCCTACCGTGGCAAGTACCAGTTCGACTACGGCACCTGGGCTTCGGTAGGCGGCAGCGGCGACCCCGCGGCAGCCTCAGAGGCCGAGCAGGACTACCGCGCCGCTCTCCTCTACGCCCGCGCGGGTTCGAGTCCCTGGCCGATCTGCGGCTGATCGCCGCCAACGATCGTCACCAACTGTTGAAGAGGGGTCGGGGGGTGCCTCCTGCGGGCGGCGTCCTGTTTTTCGCACCGCACGACTCAGCAAGAGAGGCCGCACTCAAAGGCGAAAAACCCAGCCCGCAGGAGGCGCCCCCCGACCCCTCCCCTACGATGACCGCGATGACCGCCAGCGAGCCCGTTCGCGCCCCCACCCGCGGCAACCGCAAGCTGGAGAACCTGCTCGAGGCGGTCAACTCGGATGAGCAGGTGCGCGCCTGGTGGTACATGGCACAGGTGCACGCCGAGCGCCTCGGGATGTCCGACCACTCCTGGGTCCACGTTCAGATCGTGCTCAACATCGCCCTGCGCTTGCTGCGGCTGTTGGTAAAGGCCGGGGTCGAGCCGGCGATGGTCGCCGACCACGAGATGAAGGCGCGCGACGCCGAGGTGGTCGTTGCCGGCGGCGCCCTACTGCACGACATCGGCATGTCGATCCACCGCGCCGACCACGAGGCCTACAGCCTCTTCCTCGCCTCCGGCGCTCTCGACCGCCTGCTCGCCGACTGCTACCGCGAACCGCAGCGCACGATCGTCGCCTCGGAGATCCTCCACACGATCATCGGCCATCGCCGTCGCGGCGAGCCCTACACGGTCGAGGCGGGGGTGGTGCGGGTTGCCGACGCGCTCGACATGGCCCAGGGCCGGACTCGAATCCCGCTGGAGGCCGGCCACGAGGGAATCCACTCGATCTCCGCCGCGGCGATCGACGAGGTGAGGATCGAGGCGGGTGAGGAGCGCCCGGTGCGGATCGAGATCGAGCTGAACAACTCGGCGGGCATTTTTCAGGTCGACGATCTGCTCGCCACCAAGATCCGCGGCACGCCCCTGGAGGGCAAGGTCGAAGTCGTCGCGAAGATCGAAGGGGAGAGCGAGAAGCGCCTGCTCAGCGGCTTCCGGCTGAACTAGCCGTAGCGCTCGAGGTCGTAGCGGCGCCGCTCCTTGCGCTTCTCCAGGCGCCCCTGGATCAGCGATAGTGCGATCACCAGGATCGCGAAGAAGGCGATCACGCCGAAGCAGAAGAAGGTGACGGTCTTGTCGGTGGTGGGGCCAGCCAGGCCGACGCCATTCTCGGCGAGCGCCGCCGGCGCCGCGACCAGCACCATCGCCAATGCGGAGCAAAGGGCAGCGCACAGTCGGAGAGTGCGGGAGGGGGCCTTCACCCCCGGCAATCTAGCGCACGCGCGCGGCGGTGGCCGTCGTTCATCCCCCCTTTAGCTGCACACATAGGATGCGCCGCCAGATGGAGCCGGTCGCCTAAATGTCGAACCTGGAGGCCTTGCTGCTGGGCATCGTCCAGGGGCTGACCGAGTTCCTGCCGATTTCCTCCTCCGGCCATCTGATCATCGTCCCCTGGCTGCAGGACTACACGTTCCTGCTCGACCATCCCGGTTTCAACAAGACTTTCGACGTCGCTCTGCACGCCGGGACGTTGATCGCCGCCATTGCCTACTTCCGCCGCGAGGTCGTCGTCCTCACCCGCGGCTTCTTCGAAGCGCTGCGCCGGCGGGCGATCGAGACCTCCGACCAGCGGGTCTCGGTGGCTATCGCAATCGGCACGGTGCCGGCGGTGATCGCCGGCGGCCTCGGCTCCGGCTTCATCGAAGATCACCTGGGCGAGCCCTGGATGATCGCCATCCAGCTGATCTTCTTCGGGGCCCTGTTGCTCTATGCCGATCGCATGCCCCAACGCCGGGCCTTGGAGGGAGCGACGCTGAGGGATGGCTGGTACATCGGCCTGGCCCAGATCCTCGCGCTGGCGCCGGGAACCTCACGCTCGGGGATCACGATCACCGCCGGCCGCTACCTCGGCCTCGATCGCGACGGCGCCGCGCGCTTCTCCTTCCTGCTGCTGATCCCGATCGTCGCCGGTGCGACCCTGTTCAAAGGAGCCGGCGCGATTCACGACGGATTGCCGAGCGGCGTGGCGGGGCCGATGATCGTCGGCACGATCGCCGCAGCCGTCTCCGGTTACCTGGCGATCGCCTTCCTGCTTCGATTGGTGCGGACCAGCAGCTACCGCCCCTTCGTCTACTACCGCTATGCGCTTGGCATCGCGATCCTGTTGATCATCGCCACCGGTCTGCGCCCGGCTACCTTTTGAGCGGCATACCCGGCGGAGCCCGGAATTTGGGGCTTTCGAGCTGTGAAAATCCTGTGAAAGCAGGAGTTTCGACTGTTCATCCGCCGTCGCCCCCGACTACAATCGTGTCGTCGCGAAGGCAGATGCGCTGTCCGTCCAACCAAGCGCCGCCAACTTGAACACACAGTCACAGACGATCAGGCTCGCGGTAATCGACGACGACAGCGGTTTCGTCACGGTTCTGGCCAAGCGCACGGAGGCGGCGGGCTGGCAGCAGCGCCAGGTCGCCAGCGCGATCCCTCCCGAGGAGCTGGTGGCGATGAAGCTCAACGCCCTGCTCGTCGACCCCACGGTGCTGGGGGAGGACGGCTGGGCCTATCTGGAGCGGGTCTGCGGAATGCTCCCCGACCTCGGCGTGATCGTCTGCACCGGCCGTTCGACGGTGGCGCAGCGGGTGCGCGGCCTGCGCCTCGGTGTCGACGACTGGCTCACCAAGCCCTGTCATCCCGAGGAGGCGATGGCGAGGATCGAGGCCGTCAGCCGCCGCCGTCGCCGCGGTCGTCCGGAGGCGGAGGCCGGGCCACTGGTCTACGGCGAGCTGGAGATCCGCGCCGACCGTTTCCAGGCCTACGTAAGCGGCAGCAGCCTCGACCTGACCCGGCGTGAGTTCGAGTTGCTCCAATTGCTCGCCGAAGCCAAGGGGCAGGTGCTGGAGCGCGAGGCGATCTACCAGCGGGTGTGGGGCTATGCGATGGCCCACGGCGACCGCTCGGTCGACGTCTTCATTCGCAAGCTGCGTCAGAAGCTGGAGAAGCGCTCGCCGGGCTGGAACTACATCCACACCCACTTCGGAGTCGGCTACCGCTTCGACCCGGAGGCCTCCGATCCCGAGTCCGCCGGCGCTTTTACAACTTCTTTACATCCGCGACACACCCCCGTAACAAGCTCTCCCGAGCCGGCTGCGACCGTGCGTTGAAGTCGGTCCACTCCGTGACCGGCGGAGTGAATCGACATGAAGGAGACAGAGTGACTAGCTCTAAGTGGCTCACGGTCATCGCCTCCGCGGCCGTCCTCGCAGTTGGGGTTGCGGCATGCGGCAGCAGCGACGACGGCAGCACTTCAAGCAGTGGTGGCGGCGACCTCTCGGGGACGATCCGGATCGACGGGTCGAGCACCGTGGCGCCTCTCAGCGAGGCGGTTGCCGAGCAGTTCCAGGCCGAGAACCCCGGCGTCAAGGTGACGGTGGGAACGTCCGGTACGGGCGGCGGCTTCGAGAAGTTCTGCGCCGGAGAGACCGACATCTCCGATGCCTCTCGCCCGATCGAGCCCGAGGAGGTTTCGGCCTGCAAGAAGGACGGAATCGGTTACGAGGATGTACGGGTGGCCACCGACGCGCTGACGGTGATGATCAACAACGAGAACCCTGTCACCTGCCTCACCGTGGACCAGCTCAACGCGGTTTGGGGACCGGACTCGACGCTATCCAACTGGGACCAGATTCCGGGGCTGAAGGAGGACTTCAGCGAGGATCTGGCTCTGTTCGGCCCGGGCACCGACTCCGGCACCTTCGACTACTTCACCGATGAGATCAACGGTGAAGAGGGGGCCACGCGCAAGGACTACAACAACGTCGGCGAAGACGACAACGCCACGGTGACCGGCGTCGAGGGCTCCCCCGGCGGCATGGGATATGCCGGCTTCTCCTACTACGAGGAGAATCAGGGCAAGCTCAAAGCGCTCGAGGTCGACGGCGGCAAGGGCTGCGTCGCTCCGTCGGTGGAGACCGCTCAGGACGGCTCGTACACGCCGCTTGCCAGGCCCCTGTTCATCTATCCGAGCGACTCTGCGCTGAAGAAGCCCGAGGTAAAGGCGTTCGTCACGTACTACCTCGACAACATCAACAGCATCGCCGAGTCGGTTGGGTTCATCCCGCTGACCGAGCAGCAGTTGCAGCAGTCGAAGGCCGCTGCCGCCAAGGTCGGTGCCTAGGCAGGAGATCCGCGAGTCGCAATGGAAGCGAGCGGCGCAGGAGCTTCGGAGCCGGCGGGGGGGACCCCCCGCCGGCTCCAAGCTTCGAGCCCGCGCTACGGCGAGAAGGCCATTCAGGGCCTTCTCGCCGTTTGCGGTCTGCTCTCGGTCCTGACGACCACCGCGATCATCATCTCCCTGATCGGACCGACGGTCGGGTTCTTCCAGGTCGTCCCGATCGGGGACTTCCTCTTCGGCACCGACTGGACTCCCCAGTTCGAGCCGCCCAGCTTCGGCGTGCTGGCGATTGTCGTCGGCACGCTCAACGTCACCCTCTGGGGCATGCTGTTCGCGATCCCGATTGGGCTGGGGTCGGCGGTCTACCTCAGCGAGTACGCGCGCCCGCGCGTCCGCAAGACGGTGAAGCCGATCCTCGAGATCCTCGCGGGCATCCCCACCGTGGCGATCGGCTTCTTTGCTGTCAGCTTCATCCTGCCCGAGGTCATCCAGCCGCTCTGGCCGGGTGAGTTCCTCGGCGGCGCCACCGGCAAGCCGTTCATGGCTCTCGCCGCCGGCCTTGGCATCGGCCTGATGATCGTCCCGATCATCGCCTCGATCTCCGAGGACGCGATGTCGGCGGTCCCGCGCGGGCTGCGCGAGGGCGCCTACGCGCTGGGGGCGACAAAGGCGAAGGTGGCGATCCGGGTGGTCTTCCCCGCGGCCCTTTCCGGCATCGTCGCCTCGATCGTGCTGGCGATCTCGCGCGCTCTCGGTGAGACGATGATCGTCGTCCTCGCCGCCGGCTCGACCCCCAACCTCACCTTCAATCCGGTCGAGGCGATCCAGGCGATGACCGCATACATCGCCACCACGGCCACCGGTGACATCTCCACCGGCTCGACCGACTACCAAGCGGTCTTTGCGGTGGGGACGGTGCTCTTCCTGATGACGCTGGTGATGAACATGATCAGCATCCGGCTGGTCCGCAAATACCGCGAGGTCTACGAGTGACGAATGAGCCCGGGGCAATGGTGCCGCGCAACCGTCTCGCGGTCGCCGGCGCGCGGGCGACGACGCTGGCGATGCTGCGCAACCAACCGCGCGGCGACGTTATCCGCAACGCGGTCTTCGCCGGCTTCTTGCTGCTCGCGGTCCTGATCGCCCTGGCCGGCCTCGTCGCCCTGTTGATCCAGGCCTTTGCCAAAGGCTCGTCGGCGCTCAGCCCTGAGCTCTTCACCAACCCGCCTTCGACCGCGTTCCCCGAGAAAGCCGGCTTTCGCCCCGCGATCATCGGCTCGCTGGAGCTGATCGCGGGGGTGATTCTCTTCGTCATTCCGGTTGGGGTCGGTGCCGCGATCTACCTCGAGGAGTACGCCGACAGCTCTCGCTGGTGGAACCGCCTGATCGAGGTCAACATCCAGAACCTCGCGGCCGTTCCCTCGATCATCTACGGCATTCTCGGCTTGGCCTTCATCGTTCGCGGGCCGCTCGACCTCGGCTTCATCCTCGCCGCCGGTTCCTTGACCCTTGCCCTGCTGGTGCTGCCGATGGTGATCATCGCCGCGCGGGAAGCGATCCGCGCGGTTCCCGACTCGATCCGACAGGGCTCGCTCGCGCTTGGGGCAACCCAGTGGCAGACGATCCGCCGGCAGGTTCTGCCGGCGTCGATCCCCGGGATCGCAACCGGCGTCATCCTCGCCGTCTCGAGGGCGCTGGGCGAGACGGCGCCGCTGCTGCTGGTGGGCGCCACCGTATTCGTCACCTTCGACCCGACGCCGTTTTCGCCGGACGGCTACTCGGCGATGCCGGTGCAGATCTTCAATTACGCGGTGCGGCCGCAGGAGGAGTTCCAGGCCCTGGCGGCGGCGGGGATCATCGTCATGCTGATCGTCCTTTTGGCGATGAACTCGTTCGCGATCTGGCTACGCAATCGTTACGAGCAGAGGTGGTAGGTGGGCTACTGTGAGCGAGCAGATGGCACAGGACGAGAGCAGAGCTGAGGCGGGGCGCGAGGCTCGCGAGGCTGCGGCGGCGCGCGCCTCGATCGCCGTGCGGCCGGAGTTCCGAGCCCACACCGGGGCGGCGAAGCAGGAGAAGGTCTTCGAGCTGCGGGGGATAGGCGTCCTCTACAGCGGGGTGGCCGCAGTCAAAGACATCACCCTGGATGTGCATCGCAAGGACGTGACGGCGCTGATCGGGCCTTCCGGCTGCGGCAAGAGCACCCTGCTGCGCTGCCTGAACCGGATGAACGACCTGATTCCCGGCGCAGAGGTGCGCGGCGAGTTGCTCTACCACGGCGAGGATCTCTACGGCCCGACCGTCGATCCGGTCCAGGTCCGCAAGCTGATCGGCATGGTCTTCCAGAAGCCGAATCCCTTCCCGAAGTCGATCTACGACAACGTCGCCTTCGGCCCGCGCATCCTCGGCGACAAGGATGACCTCGACGCGAAGGTCGAGCGTGCGCTGCGTGGGGCGGCGCTGTGGGAGGAGGTAAAGGATCGCCTCGACGACAGCGCTTTCGGCCTCTCCGGCGGTCAGCAGCAGCGGCTCTGCATCGCTCGCTGCATCGCGGTCGAGCCCGACGTGATCCTGATGGACGAGCCATGCTCGGCGCTGGATCCGATCTCCACCGGCAAGATCGAGGATTTGATGATCGCGCTGAAGGAGGAGTTCTCGATCGTCATCGTCACCCACAACATGCAACAGGCGGCACGCGTATCGGACCGCACCGCCTTTCTCATGGTTGAGCTGGACGCCGACGAGCAGAGCCGTTGGGGGCGGCTGGTCGAGTACGACGAGACAGAGAAGATCTTCACCAACCCCTCCGATTCCCGCACCGAGGACTACGTCTCCGGGAAAGTGGGCTGACGACGATGGCGGAGGCGGTTCGCGTCCAGTACCACGAGGAGCTGGAGCAGCTCGAGAGGAGCGCCCTGGGCGGGCTCGACCTGGTCAATGCCGCACTGGAGCGCACGCTGGAGGCGATCGAGCACCAGGACGTAGAGCTGGCGCAGATGGTCGTCGCCGACGACGACAGGATCGACGGTCGTTACCTCGAGGTGCATCAGAGCCTGATCGCCCTGCTTGCCACACAGTCGCCGGTGGCCACCGACCTGCGCTTGATCTCCGCCCTTCTGCACGTGTTGAAGAACATCGAGCGGATGGGCGATCAGTGCGTGAACATCTGCAAGATGATCCCGCTGACCGGCAACGAGCCGCCCGCCGACGAGGAGATGGTGAAGCGTATCCTCACGATGGGTCGCCAGACCCGCACTCTGATCGCTCAGGCGAAGCGGTCCTTCGAGGAGCGCGACGTCGAGATGGCCCGTGACTTGGTTCGCCAGGACGACGTCGTCGACAACCTCAACCGTGAGTGCTTCGGCCTGGCGCTGGAGATCGGCGACGACGCCGACAAGCGGGAGTGGGCGATGACGATGCTGTTGGCGGCGCGCGCGATCGAGCGGATCGGCGACAACGCCGTCGACATCGGCGAGCAGGTGGCGTTCGTGGTCACTGGGCTTTTCCGCGAGTTCGAAGACGCTTCACACCCCCAGTAGCGGTTGATCCGGTCCGTTTGGGAACATGGACGGTGAGTCCCGGGATGCTCTGCGCTGCCATAGACATTGGGTCCAACACCACTCGAGTGCTCGTTGCCGAGCCGGTGGACGGGCAGTTGAAGAAGGTGATGGAGCAGCGCGCCTATACGCGGATCAACAAGGCTCTCGACGACGGTGGGGCGATTCTTCCCAAGAAGGTTGACGAGGTCTCCGAGGTCGTCGCCACGCAGGTGCGACTCGCCCGTGAATTGGGGGCGGAGACGATCCGCGCGGTTGCGACGGCGGCTGTGCGCGAGGCGTCCAACGGCGAGCTCGCGGCCAAGGCGATCGGGGAAGCGTCCGGGGTGCCGGTCGACATCCTCAGCGAGGAAGAGGAGGGGCGGCTCTCCTTCATCGGCGCGACCAAGACGCTCGGCCACCCGGTGGAGGGGAAGGTGGGTGTCGTCGACGTCGGCGGCGGCTCGACCGAGGTGATCCTCGGCAGTGTCTCCGGCGGTGTCGAGAGCGTGCGCTCCTGGTCGGTCGGCTCCGGAGTCTTGGCGGATGAGTTGATCGCCTCGGATCCTCCCTCGGCGGCGGAGATTCGCAAGATTCGCGACCGCATCGACGATCTCTTCGCAGGGGTCGAGATTGAGCGCCCCGCCCAAGCGGTGGCCGTCGGCGGCAGCGCCACCTCGCTGCGGCGTCTGGTCGGCGCGGTGCTGGAGTACGAGACGCTGGAGCGGGGGATACGGGTGCTCTGCGGCGATTCGGCAACCGACGTCGCCAAGCGCTTCGAACTAGATCCGCAGCGCGTGCGCATCCTCTCGACCGGCGTGCTGCTCTTGGAGAAGCTCTCCGAGCTGCTGGGCCAGCCGCTTCAGATCGGTAAGGGCGGCCTGCGCGAGGGCGTCATCCTCGACCTCCTCAACGGCAACGCCAACGGCTCCTCCCCCGAGCGCCTCGCGGCCTAGATTAATGATTCCTAATTCGGGTGTGACTGGGGGCGCGTCTGGCCAAGCAGATCAAGGACGCAAGGTGAAGCCTTTGGTTGGTGCCAAGGGCGAGCCCGAGGACGCCGAGATGCGAAGCGCCAGGCGCGTCATCCGGGTGTGCGGGAATTAGGGATCATTCATCTAGCCACGCTCTCGCCGCTGCTCTAGCCTCAGCGCGTGGCACGCGCCCGTCAAGTCGACCTCGACTGCGACGAGCCGTTCGCGCTTGCGGCGGCGAAGGTGATCGAGTCGCGCGCAGCCGAGGTCTTCGAGCAGTCGCGCGGAGTGCTCGACATCGACGACCCCGAGCGGGTACACGACATGCGGGTGGCGACTCGGCGCCTGCGCGCCGCGATGGAAGTCTTCGAGGACTGCTTTCCGCGCAAGCGAATGGGCAAGGCGCTGAAGCGGGTGAAGTCATTGGCCGACGCGCTCGGCGCCCGGCGCGACTGCGACGTAGAGATCGAGCTCCTGGAACGGTTCGCCGCCGATGTGGAAGCCGCCCGCCGCGAAGGCGTCGCCGCGATGATCGCCGGGCTGCGCGAGGAGCAGGCGCGCGCCAACGAGGAACTTGCGCCCTTTGTTGCCGAGGAGCGGCTGGCGAAGCTGCAACGTCGCCTGGCAAAGCTCGTCGAGAAGGCAAAGGGATGAAGGCCCGCACGGTCGAGGGCCTCGACCCAGGTGCCCCGCTGCGCGCCAACGCGACGCGCATCGTCCGCACCCGGCTCGAGGAGCTGCGCTCCTTCGCCGAGGACGCCCTCGATCCCGCTGCCGCCGGCGCTCAGCACGACATGCGGATCGCCGCCAAGCGGCTGCGCTATGTGCTGGAGATCGTCGGCCCCTGCATCGGCGCCGAGGCCAAGGCCGCCCGCGATGCCGCGAGGGAGCTGCAGGGTGTGCTCGGCGAGATTCACGACTGCGACGTGATGCTGCCCCGGGCAGAGGGGGTCGATCCCCTCCTCTCCCTGCTCCGCGCGCGCCGCGAGCTGCTCTTCCGCCGCTTCCATGACCTCTGGCAGTTGGAGGCAAGCAAGGGCACCTGGGCTGCCCTGGAGCGCGAGGTGTAACGCGTTGTCACTGTCATAGGCGCATAACGCGTTACACCCGGATCCAGACTCCAGGATCACGCGATCTTCACATCGTTTTACCGGGTAATTCACAAGTTTCCCCTGCTAATGGCCAAAATCCAAAGCAGGCGAAAACGATTGGAAGAGGGAGACACCGATGACTTCCCGTGTTGACATGCATTGCCATTCCACCGCTTCGCAGCTATCGCGGCTGGGTGTCCAGCGCTCGCTGGGGTTGCCCGAGTGCGCCACATCGCCAGAGGAGGTCTACGAGCTGGCAAAGCGCAGGGGAATGGACTTCGTGACGATCACCGACCACGACACGATCGACGGTTGCCTGGAGCTGGCCGACCGTCCCGACTGCTTCGTCTCCGAGGAGCTGACCGCCCGCTTCGCCGGCGAGCCCCAGGCGGTTCACATCCTTTGCTACGGGATCACTCCCGGAGACCACGAGTGGCTGCAGGCACATGCCGGCGACCTCGAGGCCTGCGCCGCCTACCTTGACGAGAACGAGGTCGCCTGCGCGCTGGCGCACCCGTTCTACAATGTCGCCGCCCCTCTCACCAGGCGCCACCGCCGTCGCCTGGCGGAGCTGTTCGGGGTCTGGGAGGTGCGCAACGGTTCGCGCGCCGCGGAGCTGAATATGCCGGCGGCTGTCTACATAGACACCCATGGCGGTACCGGCATCGGCGGTTCCGACGATCATGCCGGCGTTGACGTCGGCCGCACCTTCACCGAGGCGCCGGCCGCGTCCACGCCGGAAGAGTTTCTGCGCCATATCCGCCGCGGCGCCGAGGTGAACGCCGGCGGCGAGCAGGGCAGCGCCGCCAAGTGGGCGCACGCCGCGATGGCGCTCGCGACCCGCGCCCTCGTCCCCGATGGAGGGACCGGGGGCGGGGGCGCGCCCGATCCTGCTGCGGTGCTGAAGATCGCACAGCGGGTGATCTCCCAGGGTGCCGTGCGCGAGGGCAAGGTCGCCACCGATATCGGACCTGACGATGCGCGCGCGCTGCTCGAGGCGTGGCTGGGATCGGTGGGGATCGAGGCTCGTGGCCCCGAGCTGCTCGCCCTGCTGCAGGCCGAGGACTTCTCCCATGCCGGCCTTTACCGCCGTGCCCGCCGCGCTCATGAGCGACGGCTGCGCCGCTCGGTGGCGGGCGGAGTCGAGGCGGCCTCCCGTGGCGATGTCGCCGTGGCGATGAATGGCCTCTTCGAGTCCCTCGTTCCGGCGATTCCCTACGCGCCGTCGGCGGCGTTCCTCGGCGCCGAGAGGGCGAAGCTCGCCCGGCGTGAGGGGGAGTCGCCGCGGGTGGCGCTGATTGCCGACGGGATCGAGTCGATGCACGGTGTCACTCGCGCGATCGAGCAGATCCGCGAGCGTGGCGTACTCGGCTTCGAGGTCGAAGTGATCGGCACCGACGCCGGCGTCGACCGTCGCCTGCCCGCGGCTGCGGAGCTGGAAGTCCCCTTCTATGAGGGTTTGAGGCTCGGCGTTCCCGGGCTTCCGGACCTGGTCGAGACACTCGCCGAGGGCCGCTACGACCTGATCCACGTCGTCGCCCCCGGCCCCGCCGGCGTCGCCGCCGCCTTGCTGAGCCGCGTCACCGGGATGCCCCTCCTTGGCAGCTACCACACAGAGCTCGCCGATTACGCCGGGCTGCGCAGCGGCGACCATGCCCTGGAAGCGATCGCGCGTGCGGCGCTTGGCGCCTTCTACGCCGCGCCCTCGGTGGTTCTCTCGCCCAGCCCGGCGGCTGATGGCTCGCTCACTGCGCTCGGCGTCATGCCGGAGCGGATCGGCCGCTGGGAGCGCGGCGTCGACCTCTCCCGCTTCGATCCGGCGAAAGCCGATCGCGACGCTTATCCCGGCGAGCTGAAGGTCCTCTACGCGGGACGGCTGACCCGCGAGAAGGGGGTCGACTTGCTTGCCGAGAGCTTCTTGGCGGCGCGCCGTGCCGACCCGCGCCTGCATCTGCTGCTGGCCGGCGGGGGCCCTGAGGAGAGCGAGCTGCGCGAGCGGCTCGGCGAGCACGCCACCTTTCTCGGCTGGCTCGAAGACGAGGAGCTGGCTCGTGTCTACGCCAGCGCCGACGTCTTTCTCTTCTGCAGCCGCACGGACACCTACGGGCAGGTTGTGTTGGAGGCCGGTGCCAGTGGGCTGCCGATCGTCGTCGTTGCCGAGGGTGGGCCGGCGGCCCTGGTTGAGAATCGCCACACCGGCATGCTCTGCCGGCCCGACCCCGACCATCTGGCCGGAACCCTGCTGCAGCTCGCGGGCGAGCCGCTTTTGCGTCGCCGCCTCGGCGTCGCCGGCGAGCGCTTCGCCCGTTCTCGTTCCTGGGAGCGCGCGTTGGAACAGCTTGCCGCCGGCTATGGCCGCGTCCTCGAGCACGCGGCTTCCCGGGACGAGCGGCAGGCCGCCGCCCAGGCTGCCTGATCCCGGGGAGAGGCCGATCGTGCCTCAGTACGATGGCCCGATCGACGATCCGGAGCTCTATTTCAACCGCGAGCTGTCCTGGCTCGACTTCAACCAGCGCGTGCTGGAGCTTGCCGAGGGCGGTGAGGTGCCGCTGTTGGAGCGGGTGCGCTTCTGCGCGATCTACGCCTCCAACCTCGACGAGTTCTTCATGGTGCGGGTCGCCGGGCTCTTCGACCAGCTTGACGCCGGAATCGACGCGCGCGGGCCCGACGGCCTCGCCCCCGGCGCCCAGATCGATGCGATCCAAGCGCGAGTGCTGGAGCTCGACCAGCGCCTTCATGCATGTTTCGATGGAACCCTGCGACCCGCCCTGGAAGAGGAAGGGATCAGGATCGTCTCTCTGGAGACGGCGAGCCCGGAGGAACGGAGGGAGATCGACACCCGCTTCCACGAGCAGGTCTTCCCGGCGCTGACCCCGTTGGTGATCGGCCTCGGTCGGCCGTTCCCTTATATCTCCAACCTCTCGCTCAGCCTCGGCGTGCTGTTGCGCGACCCCGAGAGCGGCACCGAGATCATCGCCCGCGTCAAGGTGCCGAAGGAGCTGCTCGGCCGCTTCCTGCCGGTTGGGGAGGACGGCAAGGCGTTCGTGCCTCTGGAGGAGGCGATTGCCGCCAACCTCGACGCGCTGTTCCCCGGCACCGAGGTGATCGACCACGGCTACTTCCGCGTCACACGCGACGCCGACTTCACGGTCAGCGATGAGGCCGACGATCTGCTCCAGGCGGTTCAGGACGAGATTCGCCGCCGCCGCTTCGGCGAGGTGGTACGGCTGGAGATCGCTGCCGGGATGAACCCGAAGCTGCGCGAGCAGCTGATCGACGCGCTGCGGCTGGAGGAGCGCGAGGTCTATGACGTCGACGGCCTGATCGGCCTCGACGACCTCACTCTGATCGCCGATGTCCCCGGCCATGGCGAGTTGCGCTATCCGCCATGGACCCCGGTCACCCAGCCGCGCCTGCAGGGTGAGGACGATGAGCCGGTCGACATGTTCGCGACGATTCGTCAGGGGGACCTGCTCGTCCACCACCCCTATGACTCCTTCTCCAGCTCGGTGGAGCGCTTCGTCGAGCAGGCGGTTGCCGACCCCGACGTGCTGGCGATCAAGCACACCGTCTACCGGACCAGCGACGACTCACCGCTCGTTCCCTGCCTGATTCGGGCTTCCGAGCGCGGCAAGCAGGCGGTCTGCATGGTCGAGCTGAAAGCCCGCTTCGACGAGGAGGCCAACATCCACTGGGCGAAGTCCCTGGAGGAGGCGGGCGTGCACGTCGTCTATGGCATCCCGGGGTTGAAGACGCACGTGAAGGCGATCCTCGTCGCCCGCCGCGAGGGCGATCGCGTGCGCGAGTACGTCCACATCGGCACCGGCAACTACCACCCGAAGACCGCCCGCCTCTACACCGACTTCGGCCTTTTCACCGCCGACCCGGAGATCGGCGCCGACGTCGCCGAGATGTTCAACTTCCTCACCGGCTACGGGCGGCCGGCGGAGTACCGCAAGGTGCTGGTCTCGCCGACGACGATGCGCGACCGGATCGTCGAGGAGATCGAGCGCACGGTGGAGGCCCATCGTGGCGGCAAGGAGGCGCGGATCGCGCTGAAGATGAACTCGCTGGTCGACGCCGGTTGCATCCAGGCGCTGTACGAGGCCTCGCGGGCGGGGGTGCGGGTCGACCTCAACGTGCGCGGAATCTGCTGTCTGCGGCCGGGGGTGCCCGGGATCTCGGAGAATATTCGCGTCGTCTCGATCGTCGGCCGCTTCCTCGAGCACTCGCGCGTCTACGCCTTCCAGCGTGGGGAGGAGACGCGGGTGCTGATGGGCTCCGCCGACCTGATGCCGCGCAACCTCGACAGCCGGGTGGAGCTGGTCGCCCCTGTGGGGGACCCGGAGCTGCGAGCCGAGCTGCTCGACGTGTTGGAGCGTTGCTTCGCCGAGAACGCCAACGCCTGGGAGCTGGGCGCCGACGGGGAGTGGACGCGGCTGAGCGTTCCCGATGAGGAGCGCCGCAGCATCCAGGAGGAGTTGCGCGAGCACCACGCGGCGCGCGCCGCCGAGCACCTCGCGGCGGCGGCTGGCTGAGGCGGCGGGGACCGGCTCGACCTCTAGGATGCGCTTGTGGCGCGCCTTTCCCTCCTGCCCCGCGATCGCACCTTCTTCGACCTCTTCATCGAGGCGGGGCAAAACAGCGTTCACGCCTCCCGACTGCTGGATCAGATGATGAACTCGTGGCCCGAGGACGAGGGGCTCTCACGGGAGATCCTCAAGGCCGAGCAGGAGGGAGACCGGATCACCCACGACATCATTCAGCGGCTCAACTCCACCTTTGTTACGCCGATCGATCGCGAGGACATCTACAACCTGGCGACGCAGATGGACGACATCGTCGACTACGCCGAGGAGGCCGCCGATTTCCTCGGCCTCTACAAGATCGAGGCGCCGATGTCGCAGGCCCAGGCCCTGACTAAGGTCTTGGTCCAGTCCTGCGAGCAGCTCGCCGCGGGACTCGAGCACCTGCGCGATTTCAAGGACCTCGACGGATACTGGATCGAGATCCACCGGCTGGAGAACGAGGGCGACCGGATCTCCCGCGACGCGGTCGCCTCCCTCTTCTCCAACGGGATCGACCCGATGGTCGTGATCCGCTGGAAGGACATGTTCGCGGTGCTCGAGAATGCGATCGACGCGACCGAGACCGCAGCCCAGATAATCGAGGGCATCGTCATCAAGAACTCGTGACGGCCTCAGATCGTCGCCATTCTGCGTCCTCGGTCGCTCGCGTGCGGAGCACGCCACGCTCCCTGCGTCCTTGTCTGACAACGCCTGGGGCTCGTCACTGTGGACTCTGACCTGATCCTGGTCATCGTCGTCGCCACGGCGCTCGCCTTCGACTTCACCAACGGCTTCCACGACACCGCCAACGTGGTCGCCACCTCGATCTCCACCGGGGCGGCACGACCGCAGGTGGCGATCGGAATGGCGGCACTGCTCAACTTCGTCGGCGCCTTCATCTCGATCTCGGTTGCGGCGACGGTGGCCAATGACGTGGTCAATGCCGACGTAATCACTCCGACGATCGTCTTCGCCGGGTTGATAGGGGCGATCGCCTGGAACCTGATCACCTGGTCATTCGGCCTTCCCTCCAGCTCTTCGCACGCGTTGATCGGCGGAGTGGTCGGCTCGGCTGTGGCCGCGGCGGGGTTCGACGCCGTGCTTGCCGATGGGCTGCTCGGCAAGGTTCTGATCCCGGCTGTGATCGCTCCGGTGTTGGCGTTCGGGGTCGCCGGCCTGGCGATCGGGCTCGTCTATCGGATCGTGGGACGGCAGCGTCCGGGAGTCGTGACCCGCGGGTTCAGGTACGGGCAGATCGTTTCCGGCGGCCTGTTGGCGTTGGCGCACGGAACCAACGACGCGCAAAAGACGATGGGGGTGATCACCCTGGCCCTGATCGCCAACGGCAGCTTGGGCGCGGATGCGGACCCGCCGCTCTGGGTGATCGTCTCGGCAGCTACCGCGATTGCCCTCGGCACCTACAGCGGCGGCTGGCGGATCATCAAAACGACGGGCACGCGCATCATCAAGATGGACGCTGCGCAGGGCTTTTCCTCGCAGGGCGCGGGGGCGACGGTGATTCTCGCCTCGACCCACTTCGGTTTTCCCCTCTCGACCACGCATGTGATCAACGGTGGGGTTATGGGTGCCGGGGCTGGCAAGCGCGTTTCGGCGGTGCGGTGGGGGGTGGCCGGGAACATCGTCGTCGCCTGGCTGCTCACCCTTCCCGCTGCGGCCGCGATCGGCGCCGTCGCCTACGGGATGACCGCGATCTTCGGCAGCGGCGCCCTGGGGCCGGTGCTGGTGGCGGCAATGGCGCTCTTTCTGGTGGTTGCGGCCTTTGCGCGTCGTTCCCAACGGGGCGCTCCGGTGCCGGCGAGCTGAGCCATGGCAGTGGTGGTTGAGACCAAGGAGCTGCTTCAGACGGTCGTCGCGTCGGTGGTCGCCGGGGTTGGGGTGACCGTTGTCTTCTCGGTCGCGATCTGGGGTGCGGCCCGCTTCGTCGATCTCAATCGCAACGACCGCCCGCTGGCGGCCGGGGCCGCCGCGACGCTCGCCTCTCTCGCCCTGCTTGCAACGCTCGCCAGCGTGGTCTTCGGCATCGTCGTGATGACTTCGAAGTAGCCCGTAAGCTTTCGTTTCATGCGCACCCTGCGCGACGTGACGATCATCATGGCCCTTGCCTTCGCGGTGGCCTTCGCACCGGCCGGAGGGAATGTGACGGAGGCGCTGCTGACCGCGCTGACCATGGGATTCCTCGCGGCGTTGGCCTGGATGGTCTATGTGCTGAGCCGTCAGAACCAACTGACGCTGGCCACGCTCAGCGACGGACGGCGAGGCATTCTCTATGCGGCGATTGGTTTGATCGCGCTGCTTATCGCCGGCGCCGATGAGATGTTCGCCAGCGGCGGCGGCACCTTGGCCTGGATCCTCCTACTAGGGGCCGCGGTCGCGGCGATCTGGCGAGTGTGGACCGAAGCCAACACCTACTGAGCAGTCGATCAGGTGTGTCGGGCTTGGCACGGGGCATTGACGCTTTTGTTCGTCTGAGCGAGTAACGCGTGCGTCGCGGTCTGGGACGGTCGGGATGTGCCGCCCCAGATCGCCAGCAGCGCAGTCCACAGGGAGGGCGGGACCGCCTCGGTCGAGTTGATCGCGGCGATTCCGTTCCTGCTGTTGGCGATCCTGGTGGCGGCACAGGTCGGCCTCGCCGGCCAGGCGCTGTGGTCGGCGAGCGTCGCCGCAAGGGCCGGCGCAAGGGCAGAGCTGGTCGGTGGCGACGGCGCCGCGGCGGCCCGGAAGGCGTTGCCGTCGTCTATGCGCCCCGGAGCGAAGGTCGACGACTCGGAAGAGGTCTCGGTCCGGGTAGGTGTGCCGCGACTGCTGCCGATCCTGCCCCGAATCATGGTCGGAGCGAAGACCACGCTGGAGCCCGGCGATGGGTAGCGAGCGCGGTCAGGCGTCGGTCGAGCTCGTCGCTGCTCTTCCCGCCCTGCTGCTTGCCGCTCTGCTGGCGTTTCAGCTGCTCGCCGCCGGCTATGCCTTGACCCTGGCCGATGGTGCCGCCGAGGCCGGGGCGCTGGCGCTGGCTTCGGGTGGCTCGGCAGCCGACGCCGTTCGCGATGCGCTGCCGGGTTGGGCGGAGGACGATGTCGACGTATCCGTCAGGGGTGGTCGCGTCACGGTGCGGCTGCGGCCGCCCTCGCCGCTGCGCGGCATCGCCCGGCACCTCGCGGTCACTTCCTCCGCCGCCGCGCGGCCGGCGTCCCCATGACTGTCTTCAGGCTGAAGGAGGAAGCCGTCTTCGAGGCGAAACCGGCGAGCGATCCGGTTGTGCTCGTCACTCGAGTGGGTGGTGCCGAGGGGTCGCGGGGGGCGGCTGCGGCACTTGCCTGCGCCGCCGCAGAGCCGGACGGGGGGAGCCTGCTGGTCGAGCTCGGCGAAAGGCGAGGGCCCCGCCCGACTCTGGTCGCCTCGACCGCGGCGCGGGAGCTGGAGGAGCGGCTCGTGGTGCACCTGCCCGACGCAGGCGTCGCTTCGCGTGGCCGGCTTTGCCAGGTGGCGCTGCCGGCAGACCTGGAGGGAATCGAGCAGGCAAGGGCGGCGGTCGCCGTCGCCCGGGCCTCGGCCGCTGTGCTGCACCTGCCGCCGCGCCTTCTCCATGCGGCGCTCGAGGACGACTGCCTTCCCTTGTCCGGCGCTCTTCTTCGCGCCGACCTGCGGCGGGACCGCGCTCTCACCGCCCTTGTCGTTGGCGACCTGCGCGAACGCGGCGTGTCCGCTGCGGTGCTGAAGCGGCAGCTCGGCTGGCTTGCCGCGCGCCGAGCGCTGGCTGGATCGCTTGCTGCGGACGCCGCCGGCGGTCTGCCGGGCCGGTTGCGGAGGATGCTGCTGAACGAATGCGGCCAGGTGCTGCCGCTGGCGCTTGGCGGAATCTTCGTCGTGATCCTCGTGGCGCTGGCGCTGGTCTCGATCGCCGGGGCGATCACCGGCAAGGGCCGCGTGCAGCGGGCGGCGGACCTCGCTGCGATCTCGGCGGCGCGCTCGATGCGCGACGACCTTCCGCGTCTGCTTTCCCCGCCGACCCTGCCAAACGGTCTGCCCAATCCCCTGCACATGGAGAAGACCGCCTACCTGCTGCGGGCGCGTGGAGCGGCCTCCGAGGCGGCGAGGGCGAATGGCGTCGGCAGCGTCCGTCTGCTGGTCTCGTTCCCCGACCAGGACTCTTTCGCGCCGGTTCGCGCCAGAGCATCGGTTCTGGCTGATGTCGATACAGGCGCTGGGCGGGTCCGCATCCAGGCCGTCGCCGTCGCCGAGGCCGCGGCGCCGGCGAGCGCCGAGGGGATGCCGGCGATGGCGAGCGGCGGCGGCTACGTCGGGCCGCTTGCCTACCGTCAGGGGGAGGGGATGAGGCCCGATGTCGCGGCCGCGTTCGACCGCATGGCCGCGGCAGCGGCGAGCGCCGGCATCTCCCTCGTCGTCAACTCCGGCTTTCGCTCCGATGCCGAGCAGGCGGCGCTGTTCGCCGCGCACCCGGATCCGCAATGGGTGGCGCCGCCGGGCAAGTCGCTGCACCGCTGCGCAACCGAGCTGGACCTCGGCCCCGACTCCGCTTATGGCTGGCTTGCGGCCAACGCCGCCGAGTTCGGCTTCGTGCAGCGCTACTCGTGGGAAGCCTGGCACTTCGGCTACGCCCAGGGACCGCCTCCCTGCTCGCAAGTGGGCAACGCGATCGGCATGGGCGGGGGAGACGGGAACGCGTCCGCCGCCGCCGATCTGCCCTCCTTCGTTCCGGTCCGCTACCGGGCGCCGCTGCTCGCTGCCGCCGCGCGCTGGAACGTCTCCGCTGCACTGCTCGCCGCGCAGCTGATGGCCGAGTCGAACTTCAACCCCTTCGCCACCTCGCCCGCCGGCGCCCAGGGGATTGCCCAGTTCATTCCCTCGACCGCCGCCGCCTACGGATTGAGCAATCCCTTTGACCCGGTTGCGGCGATCGAGGCCCAGGCGCATCTGATGTCCGATTTGATCGAGCAGCTCGGCTCTCCGACCCTCGCCCTCGCCGCCTATAACGCCGGCTCGGCCCCGGTTGCGGCCTGCGATTGCGTCCCCTCGATCCCCGAGACGACCGCCTACGTCAGCCGCATCCTTGCCCTGCTCGGCGGTGCCGGCGCTCTAGCTCTGCCTACCTTCGAAGTCCGCTTGGTGGCTTGAGAGTGCCTGTAAATCTGCGAAATACATTCAAATGCTAATATGCAGTAGCTATGCGCACGACGATCGAGCTCAGCGATCGCACCTACGCTCGTCTAAGGGCGAAGGCGGCTGAGCGAGGCATGCGCGGCTTCTCGGCGATCGTCGAGGAGGCGCTCGAGCGCCTCCTCGAGCCTGGCGGCGAGGACGACCTTGCCTTGGCACTGGTGGAGGCGGAAGGAGCCTGGAGCGAGGGTGACGTCAAGGAGTGGGAGCGGGCGCGTGAGGAGGCGTGGGCGACTTGGCCGGCGGGCCGGTACTCGACTCCGACGTCCTGATCGACTACCTGCGCGGCGCTGGGCCTGGCCGCGACCTGGTTCGGGCGTTGATCAAGGGGGCCGGCTACCGCGTCACGGCCGTCACCGCGTTCGAGCTGGCGCTCGGACGCTCCTACCGTGAGAACCCCCGGCCGGTTCATGTCCTCCTGGGTGCTCCCCTTTTGACCCTGACGCGCAAGGCGGGGTTGCGGGGAGGGGCACTGCTCGGTGAGCTGCAACGAAGCGGTGAGCCGGTCAGCATCCGCGACGCGATGCAGGCGGGCATCTGCCTCGAGACCGACTCGATCCTTGTAACCCGGAACACCTCTCACTTCGAGCGGGTCCCGGGCCTGCGGCTCTCCCACCCCACTGCGCTGATCTGAAAGACTGCCCCGCGATGACGACGGTTGAGGTACAGGGCATCGAGGGGATGAAGTCCCTGCTGGGGCAGGAGATCGGCCCGAGCGAGTGGCGCACCGTCACTCAGGAGGACATCGACACCTTCGCCCGTGTCTCCGGCGACGACCAGTGGATCCACGTCGACGTCGAGCGGGCCAAGGCGGAGAGCCCCTTCGGGACGACGATCGCCCACGGCAACCTCACCCTCTCGCTGGTCGACGGCTTCCGCAAAGACCTGATCTCCTCGACCGGCTTCACTCTGGGCGTCAACTACGGCTGGAACAAGATCCGTTTCCCCGCCCCGGTCCCCGTCGACAGCAAGGTCCGCGGTCGCGCCGAGGTCGTCTCGATCGACGAGAAGGGCGGCGGCTGGTGGGAGGTAGTGACCCGCTTCACCCTCGAGGTCGAGGGCAACGAGAAGCCGTGCTTCGTGGGGGACTCGGTGACGCGGGTGATGGCGCCCAGCGACTAACGGGCGCCAGCCTCCACCGGCAATTCAGCTCCGCTTCGCGTAGTTGCCGATCTCGCCGAAGTCGACCATCACGCAGGCCTCGGGGCCGGAAACTTCGGCGTCGTGGCCCGGCGGGATAGCGAACACGTCACCGGCGTGGATCTCGGTCTCGGTGCCGTCGTCCATGAAGATGCGCATGTTGCCCGACAGCACGTAGCCGAAATGAGCTACCTGGCATGAGTCGGTGCCGGCGATTGGCTTGACGTTCTCCGACCACTTCCAGCCTGGCTCAAAGGTTCCCTCGGCGACCGCGTGGCCGGCGAGCTGAACGATCTTTGCCTGACCATTACCCTCAAACGGGCGGGTCTCGTCGGGGGCGCCGAAGTTCTTAACTTCAGTTGCCATGAGAGTCCTTCCATTGGGTTTGGGTGCATGGCGACGGTACACCCGTCGTTGTGCTGAGGCAACCGCGATCCTCAGTCCGTCCCGCTCGTCGTTTGCGCGCTGCTGCTGCGGTGCGCCGATTTGGCCATGTTTCGGGGCGTGGTTGGCCGTGTCGGCCGTTGACTCGGCTTGGCGGTGCCAAGGAGACTCGACTTCGTCCACATAGCCCGACGTCGAGGGGAGAACAATGAAGGTTCGCTATCTCATCCCGATCGCGGCGGTGTGCGCGGGCGGTCTACTCACCGCTTGCGGTGATGACTCCGACTCGCAGACGATCAAGGTGGTCGAGCATGCCGATACGGACGTCGTTCGCCATATCGGCCCGGCGAGCGAGAAAGACTCTGTCGGCGACGTCCTGGCGTTCGCCAACCCCGTCTTCGACTCCGCGAACGAAAAGCAGGTCGGAACGGACAATGGGCAGTGTGTGCGCACCGCGGTCGGAAAGGCCTGGGAGTGCATCTGGACCGTCTCCCTGTCCGGTGGCCAGCTGACCGTCGAGGGCCCGTTCTATGACGCCAAAGATTCGACCCTCGCGATCACCGGCGGCACCGACGATTACAAGGATGCGAGCGGGCAGATGGCGCTGCACGCCCGCGACGCCGAGGGCACCGAATACGACTTCACCTATGAAATCGAGAAGTGAGCGCTGCGCGAGGCCGTCCTCGTAGGCCCGCGCTATTTGACCGTGAGCGTCCCTTCCATGCCCGCCTCTTTGTGCCCCGGCACCGTGCAGTAAAAGGTGTAACTGCCGGCTTTCAGGTTTTTGAGCACGAGGGTGGTCGAGCTCTGGGCGATCAGGTCGGACTTGCCGAGGTTGTTGCCACCGGAGTCGTCGACCGCCACGTCGTGGGTGATCGCTGCCGGATTGCTGAAGTCGATCGTCACGTTGCCCGCATTGGCGTTGAGCGTGTCGGTCGTGTAGGCGAGCTGACCGTCGGGGTCCGCCTCGAGGCTGATCGTCTGGCTCTCGGCTGCCTTCTTGCCGCCGGCCACGGCTCCACCGGCCTTCTTGCCGCCACCCGCCGCGGCTCCACCGGTCGCGGCTCCGTTCGCCGCTCCTCCTGAAGTCTGGGTGGCCGTCGTGCCGTTGTCGTCGTCGCCTCCGCAGGCGACAAGCGCGACTGAGGCGAGCGCGAGGGCAATGAATGCGGCGAGCTTCTTCATGCGAGGTCCTTTCCGATGGGACTGGCTCAAGACGACTGTACCCTCATACGCGCGGGGCGCAACCGCAGTTCAACGTCCGCTGAACACCGGCGTCTCGTCGTTGAAGAAGGCGGCGACCCCCGCTCGCAGGTCCTCGGTCGCCATGCTGTCGGCGATTCCGTGGCGTTCCAGCTGCAGGTGCTCGGTGAGGGTGTTCTCGATGCTCTGTCCGGCCAGCCGTTTCGCCATCTTCACGTAGTAGGGCGCCTTCGCGCCGAGCTTCTCCGCCTTCTCCCGCGCCCGGTCCATCAGCTCGTCCGGCGCGACCACCTCGGCGACGAGCTTCTCCGAGAGCGCGTCCTTGGGGCGGATGTTGGGGTCGTTGAGGAGGATCTCCAGCGCTCGGCTGGGCCCGACGACGCGGGGCAGGAAGTAGGTCATGCCCCCGTCCGGGGATGCGCCGATGCGGCCGTAGGCGCAGGCGAAGAAGGCCTCCTCGGAGGCGATTCGCGTGTCGCAGGCAAGCGCCAGCGAGAACCCGGCCCCGGCGGCGGGCCCGTTGATCGCGGCGATCACGGGGTAGGGGATACGCCTCAGGTCGACGATCGCCTGGTGCAGCGCCTCGGCGCCGCGCCGAACCTGCGAGGGGAGATCGACGTTGGGGTCCTCGACGCCGGTTTTGAACCAGTTGACGTCGCCGCCGGAGCAGAACGCTTTGCCGGAGCCTGTGATGATCAGCGCCCGCAGCGGCGCCAGGTCCGCCAGCCAGGAGAAGGCGATGGTCAACTCGCCGATCATCTCCGGGCTCATCGCGTTGAAGGCGTCGGGTCGGTTGAGGGTGAGGGTGCCCACCGCTCCGTCGATCTCGATCGTCAGGGTGTTCAGCTCGGGTGGGCTGATCGGCTCCTTCGTCATGCGTCTCTGCTCTCCAGTCTCCGCGGGCGTTTCGTTTGGCCGTGCGGCCAGGAGCCTACTCTTTGCCCTGTGACCGAAGGCGGCGACGGCAGCGAGCACACGCGCGAGGAGCGGATCGCGCAACAGCGCCGGGCGCTGCCAGACTCCCCAGGGGTCTATCTCTTCCACGGGAGCGACGGCGAGGTGCTCTATGTGGGCAAGGCGCGCTCGATCCGCAAGCGCGTCGCCTCCCACTTCTCCGGTGGCGAGACCCGCCTCACCGGCCGCGTCGACCGGATCGAGTGCCTGGTCACCGCGACCGAGGCCGAAGCCCTGCTCGCCGAGCAGAGCTTCATCAAGCGCCACCGCCCGCGCTTCAACATCCGCCTGCGCGACGACAAGTCCTATCCATACGTCGCGGTCAGCCTCGATGAGGACTACCCGCGCGTCTACTTCACACGGGAGAAGCATCGCCACGGTCGCGCCTACTTCGGCCCCTTCTCCAGCGCCAAGCGGGTGCGGGAGACCCTCGACCTGCTCGGCAAGCTGTTCCAGTTCCGCACCTGCGAGGGGGTCGAGCCGGGCCGACGCTCCGGCAGCCCCTGCCTCGACTACTACATCAAGCGCTGTGGGGCGCCCTGCGTCGGCTACGTCAGCCGGGACGAGTACCGTCGCAACATCGACGCTATCGTCGACTTCCTCTCCGGCCGTTACCGCCGCGTCGAGGCGGAGGAGGTGGAGAAGATGGAATCGGCCGCCTCCGCGCACGAATTCGAGCGGGCCGCCGTCCACCGCGACCGCCTCAAAGCCGTCCGCTCGCTGTTCGAGCGGCAGCGCATCGCCGGCGGCTCGGTCGGCACCGCCGACCTGATCGGAGTGGCCGTGGAGGGGGCCGACGCCAACGCCCAGGTCTTCCAGGTGCGCGACGGCATCCTCGCCGAGCGGCAGAGCTTCTACCTCGACAACCAGGCCGAGCGTGACCTCCCGGAGGTGACCGAGGAGTTCATCGGCCAGTACTACTCGGCCTCGCCGGCGGTGCCGCGGACCGTGATCGTCGCCCCGCACCTGCGTGAGCGGGCCGACGTGCTGGCGGCGGCGCTCGCGGAGAGGCGCGGCGGCCCGGTGGACGTGCGGGTAGCCGAGCGGGGGGACAAACGGCGGCTGAGGGAGCTGGCGGAGCGCAACGCCCGCCTGGCGCTCGACCAGGACCGACTGCGGCGAGAGCACCGCAGGCAGCGGCGCGTCGATGCGCTGGCCGACCTGCGCGAGGCTCTCGGCATGGACGAGCTCCCGGTCCGCATCGAGGGCTTCGACATCTCCAACCTCGGCGGCGAGCACACCGTGGCCTCGATGGTGGTCTTCGAGGGCGGCGCCACCAAGAAGTCCGACTACCGGAGGTTCCGGATCCGAGGGGTGCGCGACAACGGCTCCGACGACTTCGCCTCGATCGAAGAGGTGCTGGAGCGGCGGATGCGCCGTCACCTCGAGCAGGCGGACCTCTCGCCGCACGACGGCAAACGAGACGACAGCTTCGCCGCGCTGCCGTCGCTGATGGTGATCGACGGCGGCAAGGGTCAGCTCGCCGCCGGATTGCGGGCGCTGGCGCCGCTGGTCGAGCGCGGCGTCACCGTGGTCTCGCTCGCCAAGCGCCTCGAGGAGGTTTACGTGCCGGCGCGCTCGGAGCCACTCGACCTCCCCGCCGAGTCGGAGGCCTCGCGGCTGCTCCAGCGCGTCCGCGACGAGGCGCACCGCTTCGCGATCGAGCATCACCGCGGCCGGCGGGGCCGCGCAATGGTCGGCTCGGTGCTCGATGAGCTGCGGGGCGTGGGGCCGGCGCGCAAGCGCGCGCTGCTCAAGCACTTCGGCTCGCCGGAGAGGCTGGTCGCAGCCACCAGGGAGGAGCTGGAGGCGGTGCCCGGCGTCCCCGGCAAGGTCGCCCGCGACATCCACGAGCAGCTGAACAGGACGGGATAGATGACGGGAACCGCGGACAAGCAGCCGCAGGCCGCCGGGCGCCAGGTGAGCCTGGTGGTCATCACCGGCCACTCCGGCGCCGGCAAGTCGGAGGCGATCGCCGCCTTCGAGGACGGCGGTTACTTCTGCGTCGACAACCTGCCGCCCCGCATGATCGGCAGCCTGGGCGAGCTCTTCCGCCACGACGGAAGCGCGGTCGAGCGCGCCGCGATCGTCTCCGACGTCCGGGGCGGCGACTACTTCGACGACCTGATCCAGGTGCTCGACGAGCTCGAGGCGGACGGCCTCAGCCCGCGCGTCCTCTTCCTGGAGGCCGACCAGGAGACGCTGGTCGACCGCTACAAGGAGACCCGCCGCCGCCACCCGCTGGCGCCCGAGGGCCGCATCGTCGACGGCATCCGCGCCGAGCGCGAGCTGCTGGCGCCGCTGCGGGCGCGCGCCGACATCGTCATGGACACCAGCGACCTCACCGGCGGCATGCTGCGACGGCGGATCGCCGAAGAGATCCTGGGCAGCGACGGCAACGGCAAGATGGCCCTCACCCTGCTCACCTTCGGCTTCAAGAACGGCCCCCCGCGCGACGCCGACCTCACCCTGGACGTGCGCTTCCTGCCCAACCCGCACTACGTGGACGAGCTGCGCCCCCTGACCGGCCTCGACCAGGAGGTGCGCGACTACGTCGAGGCTGGCACGCAGGCGGGCGAGTTCTACGGCCGGCTGCTGCCTCTGATCGAGTTCCTCGTTCCCGCCTACGTGGCCGAGGGGAAGAGCCATCTGACAATCGCGATCGGCTGCACCGGAGGGCGTCACCGCTCGCTCACAGTGGCCGATCGCATCAGGCGCGAGCTGGAGCGGCGCGACGACGTCGTCGTCGGCGTCAAGCACCGCGACGTCGACCTGGACTGAGTCTCGCAAGAATCCAGCCCGTGGCCGACTCCGTCATCTCCGTGCGCGGGCTGCGCAAGAGCTACGGCGACGTCGAGGCGGTCCGCGGCATCGACCTCGAGGTGGAGGCGGGCGAGGTCTTCGCCTTCCTCGGGCCCAACGGCGCCGGCAAGACGACGACGGTCGAGATCCTCGAGGGATACCTGGTCCCCGACGCGGGTGAGATCTCGGTCCTCGGCAGCGACCCGCGCCATGCCGACCGGGCCTGGCGCGAGCGCATCGGGATCGTGCTGCAGAGCTGCCGCCTCGACCCCTACCTGACCGTGCGCGAGTCACTCGAGCTCTACGCGGGCTACTACGGCTCGCCGCGCTCGGTGGAGGAGACGATGGAGCTGGTCGGTCTCGGCGCCAAAGCGGACGCGCGCACCGGCAAGCTCTCCGGTGGCCAGCAGCGCCGCCTCGACGTCGGCATGGCCCTGGTCGGCGATCCCGACCTGCTCTTTCTCGACGAGCCGACCACCGGCTTCGACCCCTCGGCGCGGCGCCAGGCCTGGGACGTGATCGC
>DASVDE010000021.1:0-37305 GCA_036381235.1 Solirubrobacterales bacterium
CGCGCAGCTCCACGCCAGGGGCGAACGGGACAACATCTACATCAAGATCCCCGGCACGAAGGCGGGCCTGCCGGCGATCGAGGAGTCGATCTTCGCCGGGATCCCGATCAACGTCACCCTCCTCTTCGACACCGAGCAGTACCTGGCGGCCGCCGACGCCTACATGAAGGGGATCGAACGGCGGATCGAGGCCGGCCTCGATCCGGAGGTGCACTCCGTGGCGTCCATATTCATGAGCCGCTGGGACGTCGCGGTCAGCGGCGAGGTGCCGGACGAGCTGCACAACCGGCTCGGGCTGGCCGTCGGCTACCGCGCCTATCGCGCCTACCGCGAGCTGCTCGAGTCGCAGCGCATGCAGCGGCTGATGAACGAGGGCGCCCGCCCGCAGCGGCTGCTCTGGGCCAGCACCGGCACCAAGGACCCCGAGGCCTCCGACGTCCTCTACATCGAGGGCTTCGCCTCGCCATTCACGGTCAACACCATGCCGGAGCCCACCCTCCACGCCTTCGCCGACCACGGCGACGTCGGCGAGCCGGTGCCGGCGGACGGCGGCGACGCCGAGGAGGTCCTCGCCCGATTCGGCGAGGCGGGCATCGATGTCGACGCCCTGGCCGCGCGCCTGCAGGAGGAGGGCAAGCAGGCCTTCGCCAAGTCCTGGGAGGACATGCTGGGCTCGATCGAGGCCCAGCGCGGGGTCGCGGCCGGGTGACCCAGGAGCGCGTCGCGCCGCTGCGGCGGCAGCCGGCCTGGGGGAAGCTGGAGCGCCACCTCGACGAGGTCCGCGGGGCGCAGATCGGCGAGCTGTTCGCGCGGGACCCCGGCCGGGGCGAGCGGCTCGCCGCCGAGGGGGCGGGCCTCTATCTCGACTACTCGAAGAACCGGGTCGACGAGACGACGCTCTCGCTGCTGCTCGAGCTGGCACGCGGGCGCGGCGTCGAGGAGCGGCGCGAGGCGATGTTCCGGGGCGAGCGGATAAACGTCTCCGAGGACCGCGCCGTCCTCCACGTCGCGCTGCGCATGCCGAGGGGCAGCTCGCTGCTGGTGGACGGCGTCGACGTGGTGAAGGAGGTGCACGCGACGCTCGACCGCATGGCCTCCTTCTGCGAGCGGGTGCGCTCCGGCGAGTGGACCGGGCAGACCGGCAGGCCGATCCGCAACGTCGTCAACGTCGGCATCGGTGGCTCGGACCTGGGGCCGGTGATGGCCTACGAGGCCCTGCGCCACTTCAGCCGCCGCGACATGGCCTTCCGCTTCGTCTCCAACGTCGACGGCACCGACTTCGTCGAGAGCACGCGGGACCTCGACCCCGAGGAGACCCTCTTCGTCATCTCCTCCAAGACCTTCACCACGCTGGAGACGATGACCAACGCGCGCAGCGCCCGCGAGTGGGCGCTCGCCGGGCTCGGCGGCGACGAGGCCGCCGTGGCCAGGCATTTCGTCGCCGTCTCCACCAACGCCGAGGAGGTGGCGGCGTTCGGCATCGACACCGACAACATGTTCGGCTTCTGGGAGTGGGTCGGCGGCCGCTACTCGATGGACTCGGCGATCGGCCTCTCGACCATGCTGGCGATCGGGCCGCAGGGCTTCGAGGAGATGCTTGCCGGCTTCCGCGCCATGGACGAGCACTTCCGCCAGGCTCCCTCGGAGAGCAACCTGCCGCTGCTGATGGGCCTGCTGTCGGTCTGGTACGCGGACTTCTTCGGCGCCCAGACCTGCGCCGTGCTGCCCTACGATCAGTACCTGCACCGCTTCCCCGCCTACCTCCAGCAGCTGACGATGGAGTCCAACGGCAAGCACGTGACGCTCGACGGCGCCGGGGTCGACTACGACACGGGCGCCATCTTCTGGGGAGAGCCCGGCACCAACGGCCAGCACTCCTTCTACCAGCTGCTCCACCAGGGGACTCGGCTTGTTCCCTGCGACTTCATCGGCTTCGCCCGCTCCAACAACCCCCTGGGCGAGCACCACGACCTGTTGATGTCGAACGTCTTCGCCCAGGCCGAGGCGCTCGCCTTCGGCCGCGGCGAGGAGGAGGTGCGCTCGGAGGGGACGCCGGAGGAGGTCGTCCCGCACCGCGTGATGGAGGGCAACCGGCCCTCGAACACGATCCTCGCCGAGCGGCTCGACCCGCGCACGCTGGGGACGCTGGTCGCCCTCTACGAGCACAGCGTCTTCACCCAGGGCGCCGTCTGGGGCATCGACTCCTTCGACCAGTGGGGCGTGGAGCTGGGGAAGGCCATGGCGAAGCGCATCGTCCCGGAGCTGCGCTCCGAGGAGGAGCCGGCGCTCGAGCACGACAGCTCCACCAACGAGCTGATCCGCCGCTACCGCCGGTCGAGGCAGGCGGAGTAGGCCGGTGCCGGGACTCGACGCCCTACCGCTGGCGGCGTCCGAGTCCAACCTGCTCGCCGCGCGCGAGCTGATGTCGTTCACGCTGGGCTTCCACATCGTCCTCGCCTGCATCGGCGTCGCCTTCCCGGCGCTCGTCCTCACCGCCAACTACCTGGGGCTCAAACGCGGCGACCCGGACGCGATGCGGCTGGCGCGGCGCTGGTCCAAGGTCGCCGCGGTGACCTTCGCCACGGGCGCCGTCACCGGCACCGTGCTCAGCTTCGAGTTCGGCCTGCTCTGGCCCCGCTTCATGGAACGCTTCGGCGACGCCTTCGGCATCGCCTTCGCGATCGAGGGGATCTTCTTCTTCACCGAGGCGATCTTCCTCGCCATCTACATCTACGGCTGGAAGCGGCTCGGCGGCTGGGCGCACTTCTGGTCGGGCGTGCCGATGCTGGTGGCCGGCATCGGCGGCGCCTTCTCCGTCGTCACCGCCAACTCCTGGATGAACCAGCCGCAGGGCTTCGAGCTCGACAAGGCCGGGAAGGTGGTCGCGACCGAACCCTGGCAGGTGATCTTCAACCCGGCCTGGCACTACGAGGTGCCGCACATGATCTTCGCCGCCTACATGGTCGCCGGCTTCCTCTTCGCCTCCGTCTACGCGGTCGGGATGCTGCGCGGGCGGCGGGACCGCCACCACCGGCTGGGCCTGCTGATCCCGCTGACGATCGCCTGCATCGTCGCCCCGGTGCAGATCTTCGTCGGCGACCTCGCGGCGCGCGATGTCGCCGACCATCAGCCCGCCAAGTTCGCCGGCTTCGAGTGCATCCAGGAGACCGGCCCCGACCAGACCGAGTACATCGGCGGCATCTGCACCGACGACGGGGTGAAGGGGGCGATCGGCATCCCCGGCCTCGATTCCTGGCTGGTCGGCTTCGACACCGACACGGTGGTGACGGGGCTGAACGACATCCCGCCCGACGAGCGCCCGCCCGCCAACACCCTGCTCCACCTCTCCTTCGACGCGATGGTCGGGATCGGCTCGGCGTTGGTGGCACTCGCCGCCTGGTTGGCGTTCGCCTGGTGGCGCCGCCGCGACATCCCCCGGACCCCGTGGTTCCTGCGCGCCGTGGCGATCTCCGGAGCGGCCGCGATCGTCGCCCTCTGGGCCGGCTGGATCGTGACCGAGGTCGGTCGCCAGCCCTGGATAGTGCAGGGCCTGATGCGGACCGAGGATGCGGTTACCGAAGCGGAGGGGATCTGGTTCGCCTTCGCCGGCGTCCTGCTGCTCTACGCGGGGCTCGGGACCGCCGCGATCCTCGTCCTGCGCGGGATGGCGCGCCGCTGGCGAGAAGAAGGGGAGGGCAGCGAGGCGGAGACCCCCTACGGGCCACCGGCCACACCCGAGGAGGTGAGCGCGCGATGAGCAAGGCCGACGCCGCGGCGGCGATCCTTTGGGTCGGCGCGACCCTCTACGCGGTCTTCGGTGGTGCTGACTTCGGCGGCGGCTTCTGGGACCTGATCGCCGGCGACGCGGGGAGAGGCGAGCGGCCGCGGGCGCTGATCGAGCGCTCGATCACCCCCGTATGGGAGGCCAACCACGTCTGGCTGATCTTCATCCTCGTCGTCCTCTGGACCGCTTTCCCCGAGGCCTTCAGCGCTGTGATGACGACGCTTTACGTGCCGCTGGCCCTGGCTGCGCTGGGGATCGTCCTGCGTGGCGCCGGGTTCGCCTTTCGCAGGTCGTTCCATCGCATGGAGTGGCAGCGCGCGATGGGCGCCACCTTCGCGCTCTCCTCGGTGATGACCCCGTTCTTCATGGGGACGGTGGTGGGGGCGATCGCCTCGGGCAACGTGCCGGCCGACGGCAACGGCGACGCTTTCTCCAGCTGGATCGATCCGCTGCCCTTGCTGATCGGGGCGTTATTCGTCGCCAGCGGCGCCTACCTGGCGGCGGTCTTCCTGGTCAGCGATGCGCGCCGCGCCGGCGAGGAGGGCCTGGAGGGCTACTTCGCCCGCCGGGCGCTGTGGGCGGCGCTGGTCGCCGGCGCTTTCGCCGTGGCCGGGATCTTCGCCCTGCGCGCCGACGCGCGTTACGTCTACGACGGGCTGACGAGCGACGGCCTGCCGCTGGCGATCGTCTCTGCGGTCTGCGGCCTGGCCGTGCTGGCGATGTTGCTCCGCGGGACCCGCCGCGGCCTGCGCCCTCTCGCCGCCGGCGCGGTGGTCGCCGTGATCTGGGGCTGGGGTGTTGCCCAGTTCCCCTACCTGCTGCCGACCTCGCTGAGGATCGACCAGGCTGCCGCGCCGGGCCCGACCCTCGACTCGGTCCTCGTCGTCTTCGGCATCGCCGCCGTCGTGGTCCTGCCCTCCCTGGGCCTGCTCTACTGGCTCACCCAGCGCGACCTGCTGGAAGGCGAGCATTGATCGAGGCGGTGCTCTTCGACATAGACGGGACGCTGATCACCACGGGCGGTGCCGGCGCGGTCGCCTGGCGGCGCGCCTTCGAGGAGCTGCACGGCACGCCGCTCGACATCCGCGAGGTGACCGAGTCGGGGATGACCGACCCGGAGGTCGGCCGGGTCGCCCTGCGCAACATCCTCGGCCGCGACCCCGACGGGCGCGAGCTGGCGACGGCGATGGCCCACTACCTGCGCCACCTCTCGGCGTCGATAGACGCCTCCGACGGCTACGCGGTGATGCCGGGGATCGAGGAGCTGCTCGAGCGCCTCGTCGACGCCGGTCACCTGCTCGGCCTCACCACCGGCAACATCGAGGCGGCCGCCCACATCAAGCTCGCCCGCGCCGGCCTCAACCGCTTCTTCAGCTTCGGCGGCTACGGCTCGGACTCCAACGAGCGGGCCGCGCTGACCCGCCATGCCCTCGAACGAGGCAAGCTTGTCTCCGGGGGCGTCCTGATCGAGTCCGCCTGCATCTCCGTCGGCGACACCCCCCGCGATGTCGCCGCCGGCCACGGCGCCGGCATCGAGGTGGTCGGCGTCGCCACCGGCAACTTCAGCGTCGACCAGCTGAAAGAGGCCGGTGCCGACTACGCCCTGGAGACGGTGGAAGACGGATTTCCCGGATAGTGTTAGCGAATTCGCTAACATCTAGCCATGGCCAATGCGATTGGACGTCAGGCGGCGAGGTCGCCCGCCTCGCTTGTCGAGCAGATCCGCCGCAGCAGCGGTCTCAGCCAGGCTGAGCTGGCCCGACGGGCGGGCCTGCCGCGCTCGGTTCTCAACGTCTACCTGCGCGGGCACCGCGAGCCGGGGACTGAGGCGCTGCTGCGGATCGCCGCTGCGGGGGGGATCGATCTGCGGCTGGCGCGTCGCCGCCCGTTGGTCGACGCCGACCAGGCGGCCGAGCGACTCGTGCAGGTGCTCGAGCTGGCCGAGGCGCTGCCCTATCGACCGCGCGAGAGACTCGGCTACCCGCGGCTCTCCGACCGGGTTCAAGCGACGGCGGCGTAGATGAGTGCCCTGGTCGACAAGCTATTCGCGGTGCACGACTCGCTCGCCGCGGCCGGCCTCGCCCACGCCTTCGGCGGGGCGATCGCCCTCGCCTACTGCACCGAGGAGCCGCGCGGGACCCGCGACCTCGACGTCAACATCTTCACCGACGCCGCCAACGCCGAGGCGGCGCTGGCGGCGTTGCCCGACGCGGTCGCAGTTTCACCCGAGGACGTGGAGGCTGTCGTCCGCGACGGCCAGACGCGACTCTGGTGGCGCGATACCCCGGTCGACGTCTTCCTCAACAGCCTCCCCCTGCACGCAGAGGTCGCCAACGGCGTCGTCTGGGTGCCGCTCTCCGGTCGCGAGATCCCGGTCCTCGACTGCGCCTCGCTCGTAGTCTTCAAGGCCTTCTTCGACCGCACCAAGGACTGGGCCGACATCGAGGCCGTCGCCGAGCGAGTCCCGGCCGCCGTCCGAGAGGCCGCCGAGACCCTCTCCGGCCTCGTCGGGCCCGCCGATCCGGCCTGCGCCCGGCTCAGGTCCCTGCCAGCGAGCAACGCGCCTGGTAGATCGATGTGAAGCCGCTCTCGAAGCCGTTGCGGGCGGCGCGCAGATAGAGGCGCCAGACGCGGACGCGCTCCGGGCCGGCGAGGCGGACAGCCTCGTCGAGGTTCTCGTCAAGTCGCCGCGCCCAGTGGCGCAGGGTCTCGGCGTAGTCGGCGCCGAACTCCTCCACGTGACGGGTGACGAAGCCCGCCCGCTCCAACGCGAGCAGCACACGCGAAAGGTGAAGCGGGTCGGCGTCGGGGAAGACGTAGCGCTCCGAGAAGGGCCCCGCCTCGGGGTCGGTGTGACGCAACCGCGCTATGCCATGGTTGAGCAGCCGCCCGTCCGGCTCCAGCAGCTCGGCCAGGGTGCGGGCGTAGACGTCGATCTGCTCGGCGCCGACGTGCTCGACCATGCCGATGCTGGCGATCGCGTCGAAGCGCTCGCCGGCCAGGTCGCGGTAATCCATCACCCGGATCTCCACCCTGTCGGCGACGCCCGCGTCCTCGGCGCGCCGGCGCGCTTTCTCGGCCTGCGGCGGGGAGAGGGTGATGCCGAGGACGCCGGCGCCATGCCGCGTCGCCGCCCAGAGCGGGAAGCTGCCCCAGCCGCATCCCACGTCGAGCACACGGTCGCCCTCCTTCAGCTCCAGCTTGCGGGCGACCATCTCCAGCTTCTCCTCCTGGGCGGCCTCCAGCGTCTCCGCTCCACGCGAGAACACCGCGCAGCTGTAGGTCATCGAGTCGTCGAGGAAGAGGGAGAAGAACTCGTTGGAGACGTCGTAATGGTGGCGGACCGCCTCGGCGTCTCGCTCCTTCGTGTGGCGGCGGCCGCTTGGGCGCAGCTCCGATCGCGGTCGGCGCGGCGGGCGGGTGAGGCCGGCGGCGCGCACCGCGCCGAGCAGCAGCCGCGCCTTGTCGGAGCCACTCAGTGGCGGCGGCTCCCAGCTGTCGAGCACCTCGATCACCGCATCCATGTCATCGACCTCGATGTCGCCGCTGACGTAGGCGCGGCCCAGCCCCAACTGCCCCGGTGCTCGCAGCACGTGGGCGGCCGCTCGCGGAGAGCGCACGTAGAAGGTCGGTCCCGCGCCATCGGTCGATCGCAGCTGCGTTCCGTCCCAGAACTCGACGGTGAACGGCCGTTCCGGGATGCGGCTCTCGATCTCTCGACGCAGCGGCGCGGTGCTGGCGAACGGCATCGCTTAGCCAGCCTATCCCGAATCCAGCCCTGATTGCGAAGTCGGCGGAGGCGTGCGTATGATCGACGCAATGGAAGGCGCCGGTCCACTCCCGTCGGACATTCAGCCCGTCGCCAATGAGACGCGCGACCGCATCATCACCGGCCTGGTTACGATCCTTCCCTTCATCGCCCTCGGCATCGCCGGCTGGCAGGTGTGGGACAGCGCGCTGCACTGGCGGGACATAGTCATCTTCTTCGTCATGTACATCCCCCTTGGGCTGGGAATAACGGTTGGCTTCCACCGTCATCTCACCCATCGCAGCTTCAAGACACACCCATGGCTGCGCGGTCTGCTGGGGATTCTCGGCTCCGCCGCGATCGAGGGTCCGGTGATCTCCTGGGTCGCCGACCACCGCAAGCACCACGCCTTCTCCGACGAGGAGGGCGACCCGCACAGCCCTCACGTCGACCATGGCACCGGCCTGCGCGGCACCCTCCGCGGCCTCTTCCACGCCCATATGGGGTGGCTCTTCATCCACACACAGCGGGGCAGCAAGGAGCGCTTCGCGCCCGACCTGCTGAAAGACCCGGTGATCTCCTGGGTCGACCGCACCTTCATCTACTGGGCGATCCTCGGGCTGTTCATCCCATTCGCCCTGGGCTGGGTGATCGGCGGCACCCTCATCGCCGCCCTCACCGGCCTGCTCTGGGGCGGGCTGGTCAGGGCCTTCGTCCTTCACCACTTCACCTACAGCATCAACTCGCTTTGCCACGTCTTCGGCAATCGCGACTACGAGACCACCGACGAGTCGCGCAACCTGGCGCTGATCGCCCTGCCCACCCTTGGCGAGGCGTGGCACAACAACCACCATGCCTTCCCCACCTCGGCCGTGCACGGCCTCGGCCGCTGGCAGTTCGACCCCTCCGCCGTGGTGATCAACTCGCTGGAGAGGCTCGGACTCGTCTGGGACGTGGTCCGCGTCTCACCCGAGCGCCTGGCCTCCAAGGCACCTGAACGGCGCATCTCGGCGGCCTCGGGCTGAGCCCCCTCATCTCTGAGCTGCTTGGTCAGGGCGCAGCCGAGGACTCATACCAGTCGATCCAGCCCTGACACGCTTCGCGCAGCGGCACGATGCGGTGCGGGCGGACCGGGACGGCGATCAGCCGGCCGACGCTTGCGGCTTCGTCATAGCCGGTGAGGCGCTGCAGGGTGCTGGCGCTCTGGGCGGAGATCGTGAACCTCACCGGCCCGCCGCGGCCGGCAAAGCGGCCCGCCGGCCAGAACTGGCCGTCGTTGGCGAGGGTGATCGTGTTCGGTCGTTGCCCGTCGAGGGCAGCCGGCAAGGCTTCGCTGAAGCCCGGCGCGGAGAGCGTGAGGCCGAAGGGCGAGAAGTACTGGAGGGAGAGGTTCCAGCGACCGGCGGGAAGGCGCAGGGTCTGTGCGGTTCGCTCGCCGGCGCCCAGCGTGTTGCCCTCGTCCCAGGCGGACTTCGGGCCGATGACCGGGGCGGGGAAGAGCGAGGCTCGGCCGGGGTTGGAGAGCAGGATGCGAAGCTCGGGCGAGGCGCAGTTGGCGAAGGCGGCGGCCTCGGTTCCCTCGAGCAGCACGTGGCGGTCGGGCGGCGTGGGCCCGGTGCGCTTCCACAGCACGAAAGAGGGCGTTGCCGCGACCCGGCGGAAGTTGCGAGGTGCCTGGCTGTTCCAGGCGGCCCGTCCGGAGATCACGTAGGGGAAGCCGTCGAGCGTCGCCTGAGAGAAGGAGTCGAAGTCGATCGGGCTGTAGGCGTTGCCGACGTCGAACGGCTTCTCCGGATTCTGGGAGACAGCCGAATCGGGGAACTCGACCAATGGCACGTGGGTGTCGGCGCCGAGCAGCTCGTAGGCGGCGTAGCGGTCCTGTCCCGCATAGAGGACGGGCTGGCCGTGCACGATCGGCAGGAAGGCGCGCAGCTCTCCGCCGTGGCCGGCGGGGCCGACCGGAGCGTCCCGCAGGGCGAGGAAGCTCGAGTAGGCGGCTCCGCCGACGAATGCCACCGCCAGCACCGTCCAGCCGACTCGCTGGAGGAGAGCCCGTGAAGGGCTCTCCGGAGCAACAGCGGGGAGGCTCCGTCGAGCCCTTCCCGGCCTTTCCAACCGCGGGAACTCCGCCAAAAGCGGGCGGATCGCGACGAGCATCGCCAGCGGCGCGGCGATCATCAGCGCCTTGGCCTGCGCGTAGTCGCCGCTGGAAGGCAGGGAGGCGAGGTAAAGCAGGGCGCATGCTCCCAGCGCGATCGGCACCGCGAGCTCGCGGCGGCTGACCCACCAGGCGATCCCGGCCAACAGCGCGAGGACCCCCACGGCGCCGGCAAGTCCGGTCAGGTGCGCGCCGCCGATCGCATCGAGGCGGTAGTTCGGCGTCGGCCAGATTCCCAGCGCCTCCACCGGCGAGACCGGTCCGTAGGTCTTCGCCCCCGCCACCTTGTTGAAGCTGTGGATGAAGCCGAAGGGGCCGACCAGCGTCAACGCCGCCGCGAGCCCGGCGAGGACGGCGATCGCGATCAAGGTTCTAGGCGCCAGCAGCAGACGGAGCAGCGTTCGTGGCCGCAGCGCTGCGCGCACCGCGGGGATGGTCAGGCTCCAGAGCGCGACGATCGCGATCGGCCAGGCCAGGCCGGCGAAGCTGTAGGAGAAGACGATGCCCCCGGCGATCGCCAGTGGGACCAGCGCCAGTCGCAGCCAGCCGATCGCGTCGCTCGGCAGCGCTTCGGACTTTGACCCCCCTCCCGTGGGGAGAAAGCTGGCAGCGTCGAGCTCGCGCAGGCCAAGCGCGACCGTGAGGATGAAGAGGGCTTCGGCGGTTTCCTTGAAGGCGGCCTGGGCGAAGTAGGAGGCGGCGAGGTAGGGGACGGCGACCATGGCCGCGCCGAGGAGGCGCCGTCCCGGGCCGAGCCCGCGCAGGGCGGACAGCGCGGTGAGGGCGGTGAGGACGCCAATCGCGAAGACCTCGCCGAGGAAGGCCTGCCCAAGGCCGACCCCGGGCACTGCGGCGGTGGCGTCGGCGAGGCCGTGTGGCCCGAGCGGGTAGCCGGGCTCGGGCGCCGGGCCGAAGCCGCTGCGCAGCCACTCGGCCCAGGCCAGGTGGAGGCCGAAGTCGTTGTTGAAGCCAACCCCGAGCAGGCCCCAGTGCCCGCTCACCGCGAAGGGAATGGAGAGGATCGCGACGATGACGATCGCCACCGGCAGCCCCTGTCGCAATGCGTCGCCGCCCCGGTAGGGCAGGCGGCTCGCAACCACTCCCGCCGCTATCAGCAGGCCCAGGAGGCCGAGCGCTGCCGTCGTGGCGTGTCCTGGGGCCCGGGCGAGGACTCCGGTTACGGTGAGGATCGCCGCGAACCCGGCCGCCGGCTCCAGCCAGGTCCAGTCCCGGCGCCCGGCAAAGGAGAGCAGGGCGCGGCCCACCAACAGCGAAGCGGCACAGATCAGCGCCGCCGAGGCGTAGGTCCCGATCATCTCAGAGCTTCTCGGCGCCCCGCTCCAGCGTCTCGCGCAGGTTCTCGCCCCGCAATGGCTCGGCATGGCCGGCGCAAACGACCCGCGGCTCGAGCGCCGCGAGCTTGCGGACCGACTCCTTCGCCTTCGCGTGGTCCCAGGCCCAGGCCGGGTGGGGGACGCTCGCCTCGCCCTCGGGCAGCGGTTTCAGCCGCGCCGAGTCGACGAAGTAGACGACGTCGCTCACCAGTGCCAGCCGGTCGCTCTCCCGCCAGAGGCCGATCAGCCCCGGCGCGTGGCCGGGAAAGTGGATCACGCGGAAACCCGCCACCTCGTCGCCTTCGGAGACGGTGCCGGCGATCTTCACCGGGCCGCCGTCCCAGTGCCGCAGCAGGAACGGGTAGATCCAGCGGACCGGTGCCACCGGCAGTTGTGAGAGATCCATGTAGGGAGCGATCGCGGCGTCGCCTTCGGCGTCGGCGACCTCGTCCGGGTGGCAGAAGACCGGCGCATCCATATATGGGGCGCTGCCTCGGTGGTCGGCGTGGGCGTGGCCGAGCACCACCCGCTTCAACCCGCCGAGCCGCTCAGCCGCCGCCTTGGCGGCCTTGCGCATCCCCTTCGTCCCGGCGTCGAACTGCACGACGCCATCGCCATCCTCGAGGAAGTAGATGTTCATCGCGCCTCGGAAGTCCCCGCGCAGCAGCCAAACCCCCTCGGCGATCTTCTCCTCCACGCGGCTCAGTCTAGGGTTTCCGTCGGTGCCGGGACTGTGGAAAATCGGGATGGCCGTGCTGGTCGCTTGCCTTCTTGCATCGATCGCGATCGCGGTCGTCAGGCTGACGACGACGCCGACCGAGATTCTCGGCGGCGGCTTTCGGGGCCTCCCCGCCCACCAGGCGCCGCGTTAGTATCCGCTGCGTTCAACGATCGAGCAGAGGAGGCGGGGCGTGTTCACTCGCATCGTGGTTGGGACCGACGGCTCTGAGACCGCGGCCGAGGCAGTGCGACAGGCTGTCGACCTCGCCAAGCTATCCGGCGCTTCGCTCAGCATCGTCAGTGCCTATGAGCCCGTGTCGCAGCGTCGCGTCACGGGGGAGCAGCAGGACGTGCCGGCCGATGTCCAGCACGCGATCGGGCCTCGTGAGGACGTCAACCTCGTCCTCGAAGGCGCCGCCGCCGTGGCCAAGCAGGAGGGCGTTGAGGTTCAGACCCATCCGGTCGAAGCCGACCCCGCCGATGCGATCCTCAACGTGGCCGAGGAGTCAAAGGCGGATCTGATCGTGGTCGGCAACAAGGGAATGACCGGCGCCCGGCGCTTCCTGCTGGGCAGTGTTCCCAACAACGTCTCCCATCACGCTCCTTGCAGCGTGATCATTGTCCGCACCACCTGACGGCGTCAGTAGGCGCCCGGATCGGTCGCCCGACCCGCGTCGATCAGCCCCGCCCCCTGCTGGGTTGTCGGCAGCCCCAGGTCGCGAGCTGTCGCTCGCAGCCGCCTGGTGACGGCGCCGACGCGTCCTCGGTTCTTCTTCGGGTCGATCGTGCCGGAGGCGAGCACCAGAGCGGCGACGCCGGAGACGTGCGCCGCCGCCATCGAGGTTCCGACATAGCCGCCCGGCTCGTCGAATTGCCGCGGATTGGAGCCTTCGAAGGTGACCTGGAGGATCGACCCGGCCAGCACTGACAGGCAGCCGGACGCCGGAGTGCCGCCGCCCGGCGCAACGAGGTCGACACCATCGCCCTCCAGCGAGTAGTTGCCGAGGCACCCACCCTGAGTCGTGCCGCCGACGCCGATCACGTGCGGCGAGGTGGCAGGGGGGGAGACGCAGGTCTCTGAACCCAGGTTCCCAACCGAGGCGACCGCCACAACCCCGTTCTCATAGGCGAAGCGGAGCGCCTCGTCGATTCCAGGGACGCTCTTGCCGCACTCGAAGTTGAAGCTCATGTTGATCACGTCGGCACGGTGTTTCACCGCGAAGCGGATTCCTCTGGCGATGTCATCGGCGTCGCCGCTTCCCTGGCGGTCGAGGACGCGAACCGGCATCAGCTTGGCCCGGTAGGCGAGCCCCGTCAGCCCGATTCCGTTGTTCGTCTTCTCGGCGATCGTTCCGGCGACATGGGTCCCATGTCCGTTGCGATCCAGGGGCAGCGCGCTGTTGGTCACGAAGTCATATCCCTTTGTGAACTGGCCGGATGAGAAGTCGGGACTTCGGCGGAATCGCTTTTCTTTGTTGCGGTAGGCGATGCCGGTGTCGAGCACCGCGACGGTTATCCCCTTGGCTCCGCGGCGTTGGACTGCGATCAGGTTCTTCCAGGCGCCGACCGCGTCGATCCCGCCCGCGGAAATGGGCAGCTCGGGTATGGCGACCCCCTCCCAGGGCAGGAAGTTCCATTGTTTCGTGACCCAGGCGCCGGGGAGGAGGGGGTCGAAGAGGGCGCCGGGGTCGTTGGGGATGCCATCGGCGGGGAGGAGCTGCGTCGAGGCGGTGGCGAGGTAGTTGGGCGCGGCGTAGGCAACCCCGGGGCTGCGGTTCAACGCGGCCGCCGCGAGCCGCACGCCGACTCGGGGAGGGAGGCCAATCGCACGCCCGAAGCGCTGTCCCTCGAACTTGACGATCAGCTGGCGTGGAACGAACCCCCGCGCGGGGGCGACTCCGGTGGCGGCGTGTGCCGCCCCGCCCCCGTACAAGCCCGCGAGCAGGGCAAGCGCGATGAGAGTCGGAAGGCGTCGGATCATCTGGTCACGCTTGTAAACCCCTGCAATCGAACGAGCTATCAACTAACACGAGCCCGCCGGTGAAGTTGTTGGCCTACATACTCTCCGATGGATGCAAGGCGGCGCATCGACATCCGAGCACGAGCGGCTGATGGGCCTCGCGATCGAGCAGGCGCGAGGCGCCGAAGGCCACGGCGACGTTCCGATCGGCGCGGTGATCGCCCGCGCCGGCGAGCCGATCGCGGCCGCGGGCAATGAGCGCGAGTTGCGGGGCGACCCCACCGCCCACGCCGAGATCCTGGCGATCCGCGCTGCGGCAGAGGCGCTGGGCGGCTGGCGCCTGCCCGACACGACCCTCTACGTGACGCTGGAGCCCTGCGCGATGTGCGCGGGGGCGATAGTCCTCGCCCGCGTTCCCGAGGTCGTCTTCGGCGCCGGCGACCCAAAGGCCGGTGCGGCCGGCAGCGTCCTCGACGTCCTCGGGGAACCGGCGCTGAACCACCGGCCGGCCGTGGTCGGCGGTGTTCGGGAGAGCGAGTGCGCCGCCCTTCTCGCCGAGTTCTTCGCCGCCCGTCGTGGCTGAGAGCCAATACCCTTTACAGGCACCCCGGAGAGGTGTCCGAGTGGCTTAAGGAGCGCGACTGGAAATCGCGTGGGCGGGGTTAACCTGCCTCGTGGGTTCGAATCCCACCCTCTCCGCTGAGACAGGTTTATGCCGACTGCGCGAGAGGCGCCGATCGCTCGAGCGGGATGACGATCGCCTCGCGCTCGGGCAGCTGGGGCAGAGCTTCGCCCGGGCGGTGACCGCGCAGACGCTCATGGCTGCAGACGACGTAGCACCACTCCATCAGCTGCATCCGCGAGGCGGGGTCCAGATCGAGGATCGAGGCGCCGACCAGGTAGCGGCCGTCGTCCTCGCGGCAGGAGCGCACCTCCACCTGTGCCGCGATCTCATGCTTCGCCCCGGTGGCGTCTTCGAGCTCCAGCAGAACCGCCGGCCGCGCACCCACCTCGAGCGGCGCGTCCATCACCAAGCCGACTCCGGAGGCGCTGGCATCGATCAATCGCCCGCCGACGTGGCCGTCGGGGGAGAAGCAATTCGCGGGGGCATCGCCGACGAACCGGTACACGAGCCGCCGCTGCTTGCGCCGTCCCACGCTCGTCAGTGTCCGCGTCATCCGGCGCAGCTCGATCAACCCCAGCAGGGGGACGATCACCGCGGCCACGCCGGGCAGGTCCGGCAGGGGCCCGATCCCGGCCAGGTCCAGCAGCCGCATCGCCGTGCCACCGACCAGCACCACGGTCAGTAAGAGCAGCAGGCGCAGCTTCGCCAGCGCGTGTGGCCCGCCCGCGTCGGCGCCCTGCTTCGGCGTCACCTTGAACGCCGTGTGCCCCGGCCGCACCACGCAGCGCAGCGCCCGCGTGTAGATCTCCATCGTCAGCAGCTCGTAGTGGGTGCTCTCTCCGATCCGCATGAAGCCGCGCGCCAGCGCCGAGCCGGCGGTCAGGTTCAGCGCCACCGAGGGCAGCCACAGCGATGCCAGGGCGACGATGCTGAGCTTCATCGGCAGGGCGCCGGTCCAGAGCACCAGGCCGAGGGTCGCCAGCAGCAGCGCGCGCATCGGCGGCGCCAGGTAGGCGGCCAGGCTGGCGAAGTAGGAGAGGCGCTGGAGTGGGCGCAGCTCACCCGCGCGCAGCGGCGACTCCGGCAAGGTGAAGACGGCGAGGTTGCCACGCGCCCAGCGGTCGCGCTGCAGCAGGTAGCCGTCGAGGTCGTGCGGCGCCAGCCCCTGCACCAGTACCTCGTCGTGGTAGCGGCTCTCCCAGCCGTGGCGCTGCATCCTGATCGTCGTGTGGAAGTCCTCGGCGATCGTCTCGGTCGCGACGCCGCCGATCTCCAGCAGCGCCTCGCGACGGATCAGCGCCGCCGAGCCGCACCAGAAGACGCCGCCGTGGCGGTTTTTACCCGGGCAGATGACGCGGTAGAACAGCGACTGTTCGTGCCGCCCCACCGCGTAGTGCTGAGCCGAGTCGTGGTTGAAGAAGTCGTGCGGGCTCTGCACCAGGCCCATCCGTTCCTCGTCGAAGTAGCCGACCATCGCGTCGAGCGCGTCGGGCATCGGCACGTGATCGGCGTCGAGCATGAGGACGAGGTCGCCGTCGGTGCGGGGCAGCGCAGCGTTGATGTTGCCCGCCTTTGCATGGGAGTTGTCGGGGCGGGTGAGGTAGCGGGCGCCGGCGGTCTCCGCCAGCTCCGCCATCTCCGGGCGGTGACCGTCGTCGAGCAGCCAGGTCGTGTGCGGGTAGGTGAGGGCGCGGCAGCCGGCCAGGGTCGCGGCGACCACCTCCATCGGCTCGCCGTAGGTGCAGACGTAGACGTCGACCTTGTGCCCCGGGGTGGCCGGTGGCCGCACCGCCGGGGGCCGCGACCAGGAGAACCAGGTCAGCGTGCCCAACGCCCAGAGCCCGTAGATCTCGGTGAGCAGCAACATGCCGAAGGCGATGGGGTCGGCCCCCTGTCCGCTCCAGCCCACGCGCCAGATCAGGTAACCGACTCCCCAGATCAATGCTGCGATCGCCAGCGAGCGGAGCAACAGGGGGTGCCGCTCGAAGAATCGCCCCATCCGGGTCTGCGCGCCGTCGTGCATGCGCCACCATCGGCGCGCACTCATTCGCGCTTGAGTCGCGGCAGCCGCTTGCCACCCCCCGGCGCGACAGCCCCACCTAGAATCGGGCTCAGTCCCGGAGGGGTGCCGGAGTGGTTGAACGGGGCGGTCTCGAAAACCATTCCTCCGTTGTGGCGCAGGGCATCACTTAGCCCGCCTTCCCAACACCCGGGGCAAACCCCCTGCACGCGCCCACCTTTGTCGATTGAGACAATCGACGTGTCTGGCCGAGTTCAGACAAGTCAGGCCCAAGGTCCGCAAACCCCGCTGTGAAGCCGATTCTCCCGATCTCGCTTCGATCGCTCAAAGTGCTTCCAATTGCCGCGCTTCAGAGCTAAATGTGTTGGCATGGCAAGGCGAGCAAGGCCCGAGGGCATCGTCATTCGCCACGCCCGCGGTTGCGCTAGCGATCCTGAGCAGGGGAGCTGTAATTGCCGCCCTGGCTATCAGGCCCAGGTCTACTCGGCGGCTGAACGGCGCACGATCAGAAGGACGTTTCGAAGCCTGACTGAGGCCCGCGCCTGGCATGCGGAAACCAAGGCCGCCCTCGAGCGCGGAGCGCTCCGGGCCCCCTCGCGCCAGACCCTCGAGCAGGCTGCAAAGGACTGGGTGAAGGCAGCAAAGGCAGGCGTAGTCAGGACCCGCTCAGGCGATCCATATAAGCCCGGCGCCCTGCGCGGCTATGAACAGGCGCTATCGGCCAGGATCGTCCCCCGCTTTGGCCACCTGAAGACCTCTGGTCTTCACCGAAACGCTGTCCAGGACCTAGTCGATGAGATGCTCGCCGAGGGCCTTGCCCCGAGCACGGTCAGAAACGCGATCCTCCCGCTTCGGGCGATCTATCGGCGGCTCACCGCTCGCAACGAGGTGGCGGTGAACCCGACCCTCGGGCTCTCCCTGCCGGCGATCCGCGAGCGCCGCGACCGGGTAGCTCGTCCCGGGGAGGCGAGGGCGCTGCTCGAGGCGCTCCCACAAGCTGATCGCCCACCCTGGGCGACGGCCCTCTACGCCGGTCTTCGCCGCGGCGAGCTGCGCGCCCTGCGCTGGTGCGATGTGGACTTCGAAGCGGGCCTGATCCGGGTCGAGCGTGGCTGGGATCCCAAGGAAAGGCCGATCGAGCCCAAGAGCCGCGCAGGCAAGCGCCGGGTGCCGCTGGCCAAGCCGCTTCGCGTCCACCTCGTAGCTCATCGCCTGCGCTCCGAGGGAGCGCCCGAGGATCTTGTCTTCCGCGGCCGTGGCGGTAAGCCGCTCGCCCCAGATGCCCTGATCGAAAGGGCGCGCAAGACCTGGATGGCAGCAGAGCTTGAGCCGATTGGCCTTCACGAGTGCCGCCACACCTACGCCGCCTTCATGATCGCCGCCGGGGTCAACGCCAAAGCCCTCTCCTCCTACATGGGGCACTCGACGATCACGATGACCCTTGACCGCTACGGACACCTAATGCCGGGCAACGAGGGTGAGGCGGCTGAGATGCTCGAGAAATACCTGGAATGCGAGGCCGCCGAATCGTCGCGAAGAGTCTCGGGCTGGCGTTTCGACGCGCGGAAGCCATGAAAGCCAGAGAAATCTGCCCCCACGATGACGAGTAAAGAGCTATCTCGATTTTCGGTTGTAATTGACCGGTTGACGTCTTTAGTAAGACGTGATTGGCAACAGAAAAACTGGTTTGCTAGCACCCGAGAAGTGCAAATACCAACCTCGGCACTACCATTGTTCGCGGGAGGCGACGGGAGTTAGCTCGCACGTCGAACGAGGCGAATGACAACAGTCGAGGACGCAATCGACACCGTCGCCGCGCTGCCAGCGCCAGTTGGCGCGCAGAAAGACGTGCTGGCATTGGCAGCCAATGGTCACGCCGTCGTTCTCGGAACGGCGGGGTCGGGGAAGACCACGATGGCGGTGTTGAGGGCCTTGCACCTTTCAGACAAGACCTGCAGCCATTTCGGGAAAACGCTTCTGGTTACCTACAACAAATCACTGCTGGCCTATCTGGAGCACATGTTGCCCGCCGGCATCTATGACCTCGAGGTGCGTAATTTTCATAAGTTCGCCCGGGGGTACCTGAACTCTCGCGGCAGGATGACCGGTAACTGCATTCTCGGACCAGATCGAAAACGAACACTCATTCTCGCTGCGGTCGAGGCAATCCGAGCCACGCGCGGCGATTCTGTCCTCGAGAAACCCGACGATTTCTTCTTGTCTGAGCTTACCTGGATTGCCCAAAACGGATACCAGGATCGGGATGCCTATTTGAGCGCCAACCGCGCTGGCCGCGGAGTCGCGCTTCCGGAAGGGAGCCGTTCGACCGTATGGGAGGTACGGGACGTCTACTTGAGGCTCCGCGATAAGGAGGGCAAGACATACGATTGGGATGATCTCGCCTCCGAAGTTGTCGCCGAGCTTGAAAGAGACGATGGGGATCGGCTCTATCGCCACGTAGTTATCGACGAAGGGCAGGACTTTTCCCCCGAGATGCTGCGGTCGCTCGCTTTGGCAATTCGAGATGAGGGATGTTTGACGTTTTTTGGCGACGTTGCACAGCAGATTTACGGTCGCGACGTGTCGTGGCGAGCGGCCGGTCTGAATGTTCCGAAAGTCTGGGAGTTCACCAAGAACTACCGGAACTCGCCGCAGATCGCGAAGCTCGCATTGGCGATCGCCGATATGCCCTACTACGCAGAGCAGGTCGACATGGTCGCCCCCGACGAGTTTGCTGATGCTGGCCCGCCTCCTACAGTGGTCAAGCTAGAGAACCGCGAAGCCCAGGATGCGTTCGTAGTCGAGCAGGCGAAGGTGCTCGGACGGGTCGGTACAGTCGGAGTTCTTTGCCGCCGCGGCAGTGACGCTCGCAGGATTGCTCAGAGGCTAAAGGGGGTTCAGTACCTGCACCCCAAGATGCCCCCTTGGCGTCCGGAAGGAATTTCCATTGGCAACGTGCACGCGGCCAAGGGCTACGAATTTCAATCTGTGATCCTCGTCGGTCTGTCCGACGACTACTGGCCCGATCCGATGGCGATCGCTTCCGACGGGACAGAGGAGGCGACCGCCATCGACGGGCGCCTTCTGTACGTCGGGGTCTCGCGAGCGCGACAGAACTTGATCGTTACGACCACCTCGGGCCTCACCAAGCTGATGCCCGAGAACGATGGCCTATGGCTCGAGCAGACGAAGAGCTGATCCGTGCAGAGGTTGAGCGGCGGAAAATCACCCGCCTCTGCCATCTAACCCCTGTTCGGAACCTGCTTCAGATAGCTACCGGGCGTGGCCTGCAATCCGTCAGCGAGCTTGAGCAGGATCGAGCAGCGTTTGATCAGCAGGACCTCGAGCGCTATGACAACCACCCCGATCACATCTCGTGCTCGATTGAGTATCCAAACGTCTGGTATTTGCAGCAGCGGCTCCGCCAGGCAACGTCGCTTCAGAAACTGTTTCCAAACTGGGTCTGCCTCCTTATCGACCCGAGCCACTTATGGGCTCCGTCAACGGAATTCTCTCCGCGAAATGCCTCGGCGCAGGGTGGCGCCTTGCTTAAGCCCGGCTATAAGGCGTTCATGGAGCTTTACGCTGACGAGGTCTCTGGCGCCCGTGGGAAGTCTTGGGGACGCGGCTTAAAGCCAGAATCCTGTCCGACTGACGACCAAGCTGAGGTGATGATCCACAAGCGGGTTCCGCTTCAGGATGCGGGCACCATAGTCTTTGCCGACGAGGCTCGAGCAGCAGACAACCTTGGCGCGCTGCGCCTCTTGGGAGTCCCTGCCGAGGCGTTCGATTATGTAATCGCTCCCGCGTTCTTCGAAACAAATTTGAGCAGTGTCTTGAGATCGGGGGGCAAACCGCTAGAAACTCCCTGGACCCCCGAATAATGTCGACAACGACTGACTCAATCGCGCAGGAAAGATCGAAGGCCGCATTCATGGCGGCGGCGATCGGTGATGCGCTGGGGTGGCCGATGGAGGATCGGGGAAATCGGGTCGGCGGAACCGCGCGGGTGAAACCAGCCCCTCGTTTTGTTTCCTGGACGCGGCGAGAAGGTGGGGCCTTCGGCGCCCACGAGCAATCAATCGCGGCAGGGACATATTCCGATGACACGCAACTGCTGCTGGCAGTTGGCCGCAGCCGACTCCGCGGTCCCGATTGGTTTCGCCATTTCGTCGAGGCCGAGCTTCCCGTTTGGCTTCTCTATGAGCGCGGCGGTGGCGGTGCCCTCAAGCGTTCTGCGCGCTGCTGGTCGGCACGGCGGGCGCCTTGGAATCTTGATCAGAAACGCGAGTCGGTCGAAGCCTATTTCGATGCTGGTGGCAACGGAGCTGCGATGCGTTGCTTGCCACATGTCTTGATCGATCACGAGACCAAGCGCTTTGACCAGATTGCCAAGTACTTGGATGCCGATTGCCTATCGACCCACGGCCACCCCCGCGCCCTGGTGGGCTCGCGGGTCTTGTCTTGGGGCATCTGGTGGACCTTGAGTCGCACTTCGAGCCTGGAATACGGAGAGTTGCTTGAGCGCACGATCGATGCTGCCCCTGAATGGGCGGAGACTCCTCGACCCCCCGCCGAATGGACTGACGCGATGAAAGACGTGTCTCCACGGTGGCTTGAAGAATGGGATGGGGCTGTGAAAGAGATGCTCCGATATCTCTCGGCTGCCCGTAGTGGTTTGGCTCACGGTGCAGTCGCAGTGGACAGCGAGACTCTCGCGGAGATCGGCATGTTCGGCCGCGAGCGAGGGGCTGGAACAGTCTCTGCTGCCGCGGCTATTTTCCTGGCGTCCCGATACACTTCTCAGCCACTCCAGGGTCTTCTCTCAGCCGCTTTCCTGCGAAACACCGACAGCGACACAGTGGCCTCAATGACCGGCGCACTGTTGGGGGCCCTCGCTGGCCCAGACTGGCTCGGCGAACTCACTCGACAGATCCAAGACTCCAGGTATCTTGAGGAAATGGCGGAGTGGCTGGCAACAGGAAGAGGCCCAGAAGCCCCGAGCCTTGAATGGCAGCCGTCGATACGAACTCGTCTCTACAGGGACCTTGAGGTGTCGGCTCCGGGCGACCGGATTGAGTTGCCAATCTTTGGCTCCGCCGCGATCACTCAGATCGAGGATCACGAGACCAAATCTCTGAGTAACTTCATCCGGAGTTGGTCGTTCGAGACAGAACTCGGCCAGTCGCTGATTATTAAGAGATACGACAAGGGGAAGGAAGGCACTCCTCGGTGGCGGGGCCGCTACTTCACCGAGAAATCCAAAGGTTCGGATGGGTCTGTCGCCAAAGACCGCGCTCGCCAAACAGCGTTGCCTCGCAGACGAGTGGGTCTCGTGCGAGAGGTCGGGGACCTTGCCACTTCGTGTCGGTTCTATGAGGGAATAGTTGGCTTGAAACGCGAGCGTGCGACCAAGACAACAGTCAGCTTCGGGTGGCTCGTCCTCGAACTTCGCGATGACGTTCGGGGTGGCCAATTGTCCTTGCCGAGCGAGAGAGAGTTAGCGGAATCGCGCCAGTCAATCCGGATCTACGTGGACGCACGAGATATCGACAGGCGTCACGAAGAAGTCAAGGATTTTGGCTTGCAGGCAGGCCAACTTGAAAGGGACCCCAGAGGAAGCAGATTCCGCTGCGCTGACCCCGACGGCTACGTTGTTGAGTTCCGCAGTCACGGGGGCTAAGCCACCGAAGTTCGTCTCTCACTGGCCGATGGTAAATCGCTGGATTCACGGCCTTAGGTTGCTGCTTCCCACGCAAGGGCGTATTTTAAGAGGCTGGCCGTGGCGGTCAACTCTCCGTCCTGCGAACAATACGGCAGCTACTGCGATGCGAGCCAGCGGACTTGGGAGAGCGTTCATCGCACGTTTTGAGCTTCCTCGCTAGCATCGAGGCCGTGCTGCCCCGGAGGGGTGCCGGAGTGGTTGAACGGGGCGGTCTCGAAAACCGTTGGCCGTCGTAAGGCGGCTCGTGGGTTCGAATCCCACCCCCTCCGCTTGCAGAGCCGTTTGTTCAGTCGTTGCTAGGACTTCCCAGGCGAAACTTCAGGCCAGCAGGCGCCCGCCGTCGACGACGATCTGGGTTCCGGTCATGTAGCTGGCGAGATCGGAGGCGAGGAACAGGGCTGTGCGCCCGATGTCGTCGGGATCTCCCATCCTCCCCATCGGGATCATCGCCTCGAAGGCCTTCAGGTTCTCGTCGTCGATGTCACCAACACCGGGGGTCTTGATCCCGCCCGGGGCGATCGCGTTCACCGCGATGTCATGCGCGGCGAGCTCGAGGGCGACGTTTTTCGTGAAGCCCCAGGCGCCGTGCTTGGAGGCGTCGTAGTGGGCCAAGCCGACCATCGACGGGTGCAACGCGTCGATCGAGGTGATGTTGACGATTCGGCCGCCCCTGCCCTGGGCGATCATCCGCGCCGATACGGCTTTCGTGCAGAGGAACAGGCCGGTCAGGTTGACGTCGATCACGCGTTTGAACGTCTCCAGGTCGAGCTCGCTGAGCGGCAGCATCGGGAAGATTCCCGCGTTGTTGACGAGGATGTCGACGCCGCCGAAGGCCTCGATCGCGGCATCAACCATGCCCGAGACGCTCTCGGGATCGCTGACGTCGCAGCGCAGAGCAAGGGCACTGTCCGCTCGCCCGGCCTGTAGGGCCTCGGCCGCGTCCTCGGCGGCGGCGGGATCCAGGTCTGCGACGACGACCCTCGCCCCCGCTTCGTGCAGGCGGCGGGCGATGCCGAGCCCGATTCCCATCGCGCCACCGGTGACGATCGCCGTTCGGCCGGCGAGGTCGATCAGCTGCGGTAGCGGTGTAGTCAGTGGCGTGGCGATAGTCGGCCTCCTCTCGCGTTAGGGCTGCAGCTCGAAATGGACGCCGAAGATGACGTCCCGATCAGCGCCAATCCGAGCAGTGCGGGGGCTGCGGTCAGCACGACGAAGAGAGGGGCCGGACTCGTGGGCTTGTTCATGATGGTGAAGCTATGGAGCAGCCGGAGATGGGGCATCGGTACTCATCACCAGAGCCCCTCAGTAGTCGCTACGGAAGAGCTGAGGGAGTCGCTCGCTCGGCGCCGTTCGCGCAGGAATCAGTAGACGCCGGCCAGCTCGCGCGCTTCGTCGACCTCGATATCGCCGGCGGAGACCTTGAAGCCCAACGTGTCGACGTAATCTTCTGCTCCGGCGCGGGTCTTCATCCGCGCCATCTCCGGGGTCACGCCGGCGTCGGCCAGATCGCGAGCCGCGCTTGGGTCATAGCAGCGGGCGAGTAGCCACTCGTCTATCTCATGCGCCTCGAAGCCCGACTCCATCCAGGTTTCGGCGGCGTCTTCCGGATTGCCTCGGTGGGCGAAGTAGCCATGCCTCTCGATCACGTCGCGGATCGTCATTGGGCGATTGTCTGCCCCTGGGCGGTCCAATTCATCGGGGTATCTCTGCTTTCCGCTCGCGGGTTTACCCGGATGACAGAGGCTCTGAGGCGACCTAGATTCGATGAGAAGACCCCAAAAACGGAGGAGGCAAGCATGGCAACCGAGCTAACCGAGTGGCGGCCCTTCTCGGACTTCGCCGAGCTGCGCCACCGGCTTGACCAAGCCTTCCGGGATCTCAGCGAGGGAGCGCAGCACGGCTGGACGCCGTCCGTGGATCTGATCCGCCGCGACGACGCCCTGGTGCTTCGCGCCGACATTCCCGGCATCAAGCCCGACGAGGTGAAAATCGAGGTTGAGGACGACGTTCTCACGGTCTCCGGCGAGCACAGCGAGGAGAAGGAGGAGAAGAAAGAGAGCTACATGCGCCGGGAGCGTCGCTACGGCTCCTTCTCGCGCTCGATGGTTCTACCCAAGGGCCTAAAGGCCGATGACATCGAGGCGACCACCGAAGACGGCGTGCTCGAGGTGACGATCCCGATGCCCAAGGAGGAGAAGCAGAAGGTCGAGATCAAGGCGAAGTCGAACGAGTAGGTCCGTCCGGACTGGGGCGATCGAAGGTCCGGAGCGGTCGAAAGGTCGTTCGCTCGGGTTAGTCTCTTCCCGGTGACGGAGACGGCGACAGCTGGCGAGGGCGCGATCGGCGGCGTGGAGGCCGGGCTTGCTACCGGGGTGCTGCCCTCCCAGGAGCTGAGCCGGGCGATCGAGGCGGAGTGGATCGGGTCCGGCGACTACCGGATCAAGCCGGAGGCGATTCAGCCGGCCAGCCTCGACCTGCGGCTCGGCGACCACGCCTGGGCGCTGCGCTGCAGCTTCCTCCCCGACGTCGACTCGACCGTCGAGGAGAAGATCGAGGGGCTCGCCTTCCAGAAAGTCGATCTGCGCGACGGCGCGACGCTGGAGCGCGACCGTCCCTATCTGGTGCCGTTGATCGAGGAGCTGGCGCTGCCGCCGGAGATCCGCGCCAAGGCCAATCCGAAGAGCTCGACCGGGCGGCTCGACGTCTTCACCCGAGTGCTGACCGACCGCCAGCACCGCTTCGACGAGATCCAGCCCGGCTACCGCGGCAAGCTCTACCTGGAGGTGGTGCCGCGCTCCTTTGCGATCCAGGTGAAGACCGGCCTCTCCCTCAACCAGCTGCGCCTGGCGCACGGGGATGCCAGGCTGCGCGACGACGACGTGCGCGTCATGCAGGGCGAGTTTCCGCTGCTCTACCTCGACTCCCACGCCCTGCGCGAGACGGAGCTGGCGCTGGCCGACGGGCTCTTCCTCAGCGTCGACCTCTCCGGGCCCGGCGATCGCATCGTCGGCTACCGAGCAAAGCGCAACAGCCTGCCGATCGACCTCTCGCGCATCCGCGCCTACCGCTGGACCGACTACTGGGACCCGGTCTTCCCCGAGGAGGGCGGGCGGATCGTGCTGGAGCCGGAGGTCTTCTATCTGCTGCTCTCCGCCGAGGGCGTCTGCATCCCGCCCCAGGTGGCGGCGGAGATGATGGCCTACGACCCGACCGCGGGCGAGCTGCGCACCCACTACGCGGGCTTCTTCGATCCCGGCTTCGGCTACGACCCGGACGGCGAGAGGCACGGCAGCCGCGCCGCGCTGGAAGTGCGCGCCCGCGACGTCTCCTTCATGGTCGAGCACCGCCAGCCGGTCTGCAAGCTGGCGCTGGAGCGGATGGCGGCGCCGGCCGAGCGGCTCTACGGGGCCTCGCTCGGCTCCAATTACCAGGGCCAGGTGACGATGCTGAGCAAGCACTTCGAGGAGCAGACGGCGGTAGCCAGGGAGGGAGAGTGAGCGAGCGGGTCTGGAACGTCTACCTCTCCGGGGAGATCCACTCTGACTGGCGCGAGCAGATCGAGGCCGGAGTGCGCGAAGCCGGGCTGCCGGTGGAGCTCTCGGCGCCGGTAACCGACCACGCCGCCTCCGACGACGCCGGGACGGGGACGCTGGGGGAGGAGGGCGAGCCCTTCTGGCGCGACCACATGGGAGCGGGGGTCAACGCGATCCGCACCCAGACCCTGATCCGCGATGCCGACGTCGTCGTAGTTCGCTTCGGCGACAAATACCGGCAGTGGAACGCTGCCTTCGACGCCGGCTTCGCGGCGGCGCTCGGCAAGCCAATCGTCACCCTGCACGACACCGATCTCGACCACGCGCTGAAGGAGGTCGACCGCGCCGCCCAGGCCACCGCGCGAACGGCCGAGCAGGTGGTCAACGTCTTGCGCTACGCGATCGCAGGCCGGTTGCCTGGCCGCTGAAACGGCCGAGGGCGTAGTGTGGGCGCATGGGCGCCGAGCAGAATCGCGAGCTGATCCGCCGCTTCTACAAGGCCTTCGGCGAGTGCAACGGCGCCGCGATGACCGCCTGCTACGCGCCTGACGCGCACTTTCGCGATCCGGCCTTCGGCGACCTGAATGGCGAGCGGGTCGGGGGGATGTGGAGAATGCTGACCTCGCGCGCGACGGATCTGAAGGTCGAGCTGCTCGAAGCGGATGTCGGCGATGAGACCGGCTCGGCTCACTGGATCGCCCGCTACACGTTCTCCACCGGCCGGCCCGTGGTCAACGACATCCAGGCGAAGTTTCGCTTCGCCGACGGCTTGATCGCCGATCACGTCGATGACTTCGACTTCCACCGCTGGGCGAGCCAGGCGCTGGGCGCGAAAGGCCACCTCGTTGCGCTGATTCCCCCGCTGCGCAAGAAGGCCCGTGAGCAGGCCCTCGGCCAGCTCGAGACATTCATGCGCGACGAGACGGGCTCCAGCCTGTAGGTGTCCAGTGAGCCGCCGGCTGGGCGTTCCGGCCCAGCGGCGACTTTGCGTCCGGTAGCGATGCGAACGTATGTTCGTGCGCTGGGACGAGCAAAGAGTCGAGAAGGAGGACGGCAGGCTTCCGGGTCTGACCGAGGATGTGGTTGTCCGCACGTTCGATGCCCCGGAGGCCCTGGGCATCCGATTCCATGAAGTCCGCGCGAAATCGGCGCTGAATCGGGTGCCCGGAGGTCGCTACGGCTTCGGCTGGACGGTCAACCCGTTCCGCGGTTGCACCCACGCCTGCCGATTACCGATATTGCTTTGCCCGTCGCACCCACCCCTTCCTTGATTTCAATGCCGGCAGGGATTTCGAGCGGGAGATCGTGGTGAAGGTGAACGTGCCGGAGCTGCTGCGAGCGGAGCTGCGGCGGCCGAGCTGGAAGCGGGAGCTGGTCGCCCTGGGGACGAACACCGATCCGTATCAGTGGGTCGAGAGCCGGTACCGGATGATGCCCGAGATCCTCGCGGCGTTGGAGGAGGCGGACACGCCTGTCTCGGTGCTGACCAAGTCGCCGCTGGCGATGCGCGACGTCGATCAGTACGAGCGGATGGCGAAGAAGCTGCCGATCTCAGTCAACCTCTCCGTTCCCACCCTTGACGAGAAGGCTTGGCGCGCGACCGAGCCGCACACGCCATCGCCAAGCGCGCGCCTCGACGCGGTCGCGGAGTTGCGCCGACGGGGGATCGACTCCGGCGTCCTAATTGCCCCGCTGATGCCCGGGATCAACGACACCCCCGAGCAGGTCCAGCCGATCGTCGACAGGGCCCGGGAGGCTGGCGCCACCTTCCTCGGCGGTGTCGCCCTCCACCTTCGCGACGAGGTCCGCGATGTCTTCTTCGCCTGGCTGCAAGCAAAACGCCCCGACCTCCTCCCTCGTTACGAGAAGCTCTACTCAGGAGGCCGCGCCTACATGCTCCCCGCCGAGCGCAATCGGGTCACCAGCGTCGTCAAAGGCTGGGGGAGGAGCCGCAGCGAGGAGAAGGAGCGGCAGTCCCCTGCCCGGACTCGCCGCCCGACTAATGAGTCGGGCGGCTCTGAGTATCCGCCCGTTCAGGGGACGCCCGCCCCCTCTGACCACGCCTCAGCCCGGGTTCAAGCTCCCGCGCAACGCAGCTTGTTCTGAGCAGGCGGCGTGGGTTGAGGGCCGATGGGATGCCCGTTCGACGGGCGGATACTCAGAGCAGTTCAGCTAATTAGCTGAACTGCGAGTCCGGAGAATGGGCATCCCATCGGCCCATCACCTCACCCCTCATCCAACTCAGAAAAAGTGCACTGCCGCGGATCTTTGTCATCGCGAAAGCGGTGAAACCGCGCCCCGTGCCGGATTCGGCCCGCGCTGGCATGGTCGTACCCCACCTCGATCACCAGCTCGGGCCGCAGCGCCACCCACTCCAGGTCGCGGTCGCCGGCCCAGCGGCTCGGCTCGGCGCTGCCGCTCTCTCCTGTCTCCAGCGGCGCCAGCAGTTTGCGTAGCCCCCGTTTGGCGTCCGCCGTGAAGCCGGAGATGTGGCCGACGGGCCGCAGCTCCCCAGCGTCGTAGAGGCCGAGGATCAACGAGCCGACGGTGCCCTCCTCTTTCCCCGGCCGCCAGCCCAGCACCACGCAGTCGATCGTTCGCTCGCGCTTGACCTTCGCCATCCCTTTGCGCTTGCCGGGGAGGTAGGGCGCGTCGAGCTGCTTGGCCATCGCCCCCTCGCTGCTCCGCAGCCATTCCTCGGCCCGCTCGGGGTCGCGGCTCTGCTCGCTCAGCTCGATCCCGGTCCGCTCGGCAAGCGCCTCCAGCCGCGCCCGCCGCTCAGCCAGCGGCTTCTCGAGCAGGGACTCCTCGCCCTCTGCCAGCAGGTCGAAGACGACGTAGTTGGTCGGGATCTCCTTGGCGAGCAGGTTGATCCGCGACTCGGCCGGGTGGATGCGGCTCTGCAGAGCGTCGAACTCGAGGTTGCCGTCGGCATCGCGGATCACCAGCTCACCGTCGAGCACGTACTGCCCCGCCGGGAAGCTCAGCTCCGGGAAGTAGCGGGCCAGGGCCTTGCCGCCGCGCGACTGGATGTAGGCGTCATCGCCGTCGACGAAGACGATCGCCCGGAAGCCGTCCAGCTTCTGCTCATAGGCCCACTCCTCGCCCAGCGGCAGCTGTTTGCGGGTCAGCGCCAGCTGCGGCTTGATCGGCGGAGAGAGTGGAAGGGTCACCCTGAGCCGACAGTTTGCCGACGTTCCCGCGCCTCGCGCGGGTCGGGGATCGGCACCGCCGCCAGCAGCGCCTTGGTGTAGGGGTCGGTGGGGCGCGCGCAGACCCGCTCGGCAGGGCCCTCCTCGACGATCTTGCCCCGGTGCATCACCGCGATCCGGTCGGAGACGTGCCGCACCACGGCGATGTCGTGGGCGACGAAGATGTAGGTGAGCTCGAATTCCTCCTGCAGCTCCGCCAGCAGCTCGACGATTTGCGCCTGGATCGTCACGTCCAGCGCCGAGACGGGCTCGTCGGCGACGATCAGCTTCGGACGCAGCGCCAGGGCGCGGGCGATTCCGATCCGTTGCCGCTGTCCACCCGAGAACTCGTGCGGGAAGCGGTCGTAGTGCTCGGGAGAGAGGCCGACCTTGGCGAGCAGCTCCTGGCCGCGTTCTCGCAGCTCCGCTCCCGAGGCGACGCCCTGGAGCTTCAGCGGGTCGCCAATGATCTGGCCGATTCGCTTGCGGGGGTTAAGCGAGGCATACGGGTCCTGGAAGACCATCTGCATCTCCCGGCGCAGGGGCCGCATCTCCCGGCGCGAGAGGCCCGCGATCTCCCGCCCGTCGAAGCGAACCGAGCCGGCGCTCGGCTCCAGCAGCTGCAGGATCGCGCGGCAAAGCGTCGACTTGCCGCTGCCCGACTCGCCAACCAGCCCCAGCGTCTCGCCGCGCCGAACCATGAGGCTCACCCCGTCGACGGCGCGCACCCGATCGACCTCGCGGTCTATCAGCACTCCCTGCTTGACCGGGAAGTGCTTGACCAGGTCGCTCACCTCCAGCAAGGGCGCCCGGTCGGCGGGCTGCCTGGGGGGTGGGGGTTGGTCGAGGCGGATCACCGCGCCCAGCAGGCTGCGGGTGTAGGGGTCCTTGGGGGCATAGAAGATCTCATCCAGCGTTCCCCGCTCGACTATCCGACCCTCGTGCATCACCAGCACCCTGTCGGCGACCTCGGCGACGACGCCGAGGTCATGGGTGATCAGGATCGTCGCCAGGTCTCTCTCGCGGTTGAGCCGCGCCAGCAGCGAGAGGATCTGCGCTTGGATCGTCACGTCCAGGGCGGTGGTCGGCTCGTCGGCGATCAGCACGCTCGGCTCCAGGGCAAGCGCCATCGCGATCATCGCTCGCTGGCGCATCCCGCCGGAGAACTCGTGCGGATAGCTATCGACCCGTCGCTCGGGCTCGGGGATGTCGACTGAGGCCAGCATCTCCATCGCGAGCGCCCGCGCTTCGGCGTCGCTCATCCGCTTGCGATGGGCGCGGATCGCTTCGACTATCTGGTCGCCGACCCGGTAGACGGGGTTGAGCGAGGTCATCGGGTCCTGGAAGATCATTGCGATTTCCGCTCCCCGTACCTTCTGGAGATCGGCCTCGCTCGCGTCGAGCAGCTCCTGTCCGCGGAAGCGCACCGAGCCCTCGATCGCCGAGTTGTGCGAGCGGGTCAGCCCGATCGTCGTCTGCGCGGTGACGCTCTTGCCCGACCCCGACTCGCCGACGATCGCCAGCACCTCGCCGGGGTTGAGGTCGAAGGAGACCCCGTCGACCGCTTGCACCTGCCCCCCCTCGGTGGCGAAGCCGACCCGCAGGTCCTTGACGGTCAGGAGGGGCTCCGCGCCGCTCACTGCGAGCTCTCTCCGAGCCGGATCCGCGGGTCGAGGTAGGCGTAGGCGATGTCCACCAGGGCGTTGAAGAGGACGATGAAGAAGGCGCCGAACATGGTCACCGCCATGATCGGCGGCAGGTCGAGATTGGCGATCGCGTCGGCCGCGTACTGGCCGACCCCGCCGAGGTTGAAGATCGACTCGGTGATGATCGCCCCGCCACCGACCACCGCGCCGAAGTCCAGTCCGAACAGGGTGATGATCGGGATCAACGAGTTGCGCAGAACGTGGCGCACTCGCACCTGCCGCTCGTCCAGCCCCTTCGCGCGTGCCGTGCGCACGTAGTCCTCGTCCATCACGTCGAGCATGTTGGAGCGCAGCACCCGGCTGTAGAAGCCGACGAACAGGACCGCCAGCGTGATCCAGGGCAGGATCAGGTGGTAGGCCCAGTCGAGCGGGTTTTCGGTCAGCGGGACGTAGCCACCGGAGGGGAACAGGCTCGCCTTGAAGGTCAGGTAGTAGAGGAGGATCGACGCCAGCCAGAAGACCGGCATCGAGATCCCGACCAGCGCCAGGATGGTCAGAGCCCGGTCAGTGAGCTTCCCGGCCCGCACCGCCGAGAGGTAGCCGAAGAGGATGCCGAAGAACATCCAGATCACGGCGGCGCCGATGCAGAGGGAGAAGGTCGCCGGCATTCCCTTCCAGATCTGCTCGTCGACGTTGAGCTGGCTCGAGTATGAGATGAGCTGCCCGGTGAAGATCAGCTTCATCGTCGTCAGGTACTGCACCGGCAGCGGCTCGTCGAAGCCCCACTCCTCTGTGATGCCGGCGACCAGCTGGGGCGTCGCGTTTTTGCCGGCCATGCGCTGCGCCGGGTCGGAGTTTGGAATCACGTTGAAGATCAGGAAGACGATCACCGAGATCGCGAACAGGACCAGCACCATCCCCAGCAGCCGCCGGGCCGCAAAGCGGGCCATCAGATCAGCTCCTCCTCGGGCTCGAACGTGCCGGCGTGAGCCTCGAGCCTCACCTTCGACTTCGGGTCGAGCGCGTCGCGCAGGCCATCGCCGAAGACGTTCAGGGCGAGAACGGTGAGCAGGATCATCAGGCCGGGGATGATCGTCAGCAGCGGCGCGCTGTAGATCAGCCCATAGCCGCTGGAGACCATCGTCCCCCAGGAGGACGCGGGCGGTTGCACCCCGGCGCCGAGGAACGACAGCGCCGACTCCAGCAGCATGTTGTTGGCGATGTTGAGGGTGAAGAAGACGATGATCGTCGACCACAGGTTGGGGAGCAGCTCGCCGAACATCACCCGCAGCGGCCCCGCGCCCTGGGAGATCGCCGCCTCGACGAACTCCTTTTCCCGCAGCGCCAGGACCTCGCCGCGGATCGGTCGTGCCATGTACGGCGTGTAGACGAAGCCGATGATCAGGATCGGGATCCAGATTGAGCCGCTGGAGATCGAGATCGGGCCGATCTGCAGCCCTCCGACCGCCAGCGCCGTGCCCAGGGCTATACCCAGCAGGATCACCGGGAAGGCCCAGATGATGTCCATCACGCGTGAGATCACCGCGTCGGGCCACCCTCTGTAGTAGCCGGCGAGAAGCCCGAAAACGACAGCGAGCAGGGTGGTGAGCAGTGCCGCCGACACGCCGATGAACAGCGAGGTGCGGCCCCCGTACATCAGTCGCACCATCTCGTCGCGGCCGAGCCGGCCGTCTGCGCCGAGGAAGAACTTCCCCCCGGCGCCGAGCCAAACCGGCCCGATCGGGGTACCGTCGGGGCTGACCACGTCACGCCGCTCCCCGTCGACCCCGATCTTCTCGACCGTGTGGGTGGCGTTGGGCCCGGTGTGCGCGACCTCGTTCGCCCACAGGGGCGCGGCGAGGACGAAGATGACGATCGCGACGAACAGCCCGAGTGCGGCCAGCGCCACTCGGTTGGACCGCAGCCGCCGGTAGGCGATCCCCCAGGGGCTGCGGCCCGTCACTACTTGAACTGGAAGCTGGTCAGGTCATTCGAGAAGATCGGGCTCCAGATCACCTTGTCGAGGTCGATGTTGCTGGAGACGAACGTCGACAGGGTGCGGACGCCGAACGGAGCCCATGGCGCCTGCTGCATGTAGTCCTTGTCGAGCGTTGCGTACTCGTCTGCCTGCTTGGTCCCGAGCTGTTGTTTGGCGAGCTCATCGACCCGCCGGTCCAGCGACGGGACGCTGAGCTGGGACAGGTTCGTGTTGCCGGTCGGCGCGATGCTCGCGCCGGTCATCGTCGGCCCGAAGAAGGTGGCCGGGTTGGGGTAGTCCACGAACCAGTTGCCCCAGCCGGTGTCGATGTCGGGCGTCGAGAGGTTGCCGATCACCGTGAAGTAGTTGTCGGCACCGACGGTTTTCAGCTTCGCATTGAAGCCGAGTTTCTCCAGCAGGTCCTGGTAGTAGGCGCCTGCGTCGTCGTGGGGGTTGAGGCTCTCGGTCCAGACCGTGATGTCGCGGTCGGAGGGATCCGCCTCCGCGATCATCTGTTTTGCCTTCGCCATGTCGTGCGGGTAGGGGGTGAACTTCTCGTAGCCGGGCATGCCGGGCGGCAGGATCTGCTGCGCGCCGTCGATCTGGCCCGCGTAGATGCGCTCAAGCGCCGCCGGGTCGACCGCGTAGTTGATCGCTTGGCGCACCTTCAGGTCATCGAATGGCGCCTTTTTGGTGTTCATCCAGAAGTAGTAGGTGTTGAGCGTCGGCTCAATCCTGAACTGGGTCCCCTCGTATTTGCTCTTCACCTCTGCGTAGCGGTCGGTCGGGGGCGGGCTGAACATCCAGTTCGACTTGCCCTGCTCGATGTCGTTGACCTGGGTCGACTGGTTTTTGACTACCGTGATCTCGATCTTGTCGATATGGCCGCTCGGCAGATCCGGCATCAGCTCCGAGTTGCTCTTCGCCCACTGTGGGTTGCGTGCGTAGGACCAGCCGCGGCCGGGGTCCGACGAAACGATCGCGTAGGGGCCGGTGGCGGGGGGCGGGTCGGCAGATTGGCTCTTTGCCGGTGTGTCGGCCGGCACGAGGGCGACGAAGGGAAGCGCCAGCTCGTTGGTGAAGGTGCCGCTGGGCTCGGTCAGATGGATCGTGATCTCGCCGCTCGCGTCGTCGGTTTCGATTCCGGAGATGTCGCCGCTCTTGGTCTTCTGGAACTGCTCCGCGCCGACGATGCCGGCGTAGTAGAAGGTTCCGGGGGAGTTGAGCTTGAACAGTCGCTCAACCGTGCTCTCGAAGTCAGAGGCCTTGACGGGCGTCCCGTCCGAGTACTTCAGCCCCTTGTGGAGCGTCAGCTCGTAGGTTTTGCCGTCATCGCTGATCCGCGGCAGGCTCTCAGCCAGCCCGGGGATCACCTCGCCACCCGCGTCGCCGTTGGCGTGCGCGTAGGTGAGCAGGGGGATGTAGGTGTTGTACATCGCCGTCCAGCCCTCGGCCGTATAGGAGAGCTGTGGATCGAGGTAGTCGGGGAAGGAGGCGTAGTTGCCCTTCAGCGTCCCTCCCTCCTTACCGGAGCTGCCGCATGCTGCCAGTCCGAGGGTCGCCCCCGCTGCGAGCATCAGTACAGAAACGACTGCGCCAAGCTTCCTCAAGTCCCTACCTCCGGGTCAGGCCGGTTTCCATATTGGACCGGGCCAGTGGACGACGCTCCGCTGGAATCAACTCCACCATAGTTTCGTCACCGGCGTCAAGATCCTCCTCCGGTTCAGGTTCTGCTCTGTACTCAAGCCAATTTGAGCCAAGCATGGGCACCGCGATAGCGACGATCGCGAGCACTCCCACTCCTGCCACGAAGAAGGTTGCGCGCGGATTCCCTCCGGCGGTGACGACGCCGCCGACGACATAGCCGATGCCCGGCATCGCGGCGCCGATCGACTCGAGCACGCTCATCACCCGCGCCTGCATTCCCGCCACGGTCAGTTCTTGCACGGCGCTGATCACCCCGACCCACTGCACCCCGTTGCCGGCGCCGCCGACCACCGAGGCGGCGCAGGCGAGGGCAAGGGTGGGAGCGGCCGCGAGCCCGAGATAGCCGGCGCCGACCGCCAGCGTGCTGAAGAGCAGGAGATAGGGCAGGGGCGTCCGCCGCATCGCGGCGAAGATGAGGCTGCCCACGACCATGCCGATGCCCCAGCTGGCGAGCATGATCCCGTAGCCGGTGTCTCCGGCTCCCAGCGTCTCCTTGGCGTAGATCACCTCGATGGGAATGACGGCGGCGAAGAAGACGAACGCCATCCCCTGGGCGATCAGCAGCCGCTTCAGCGTCGCCTGTTCGCGGATGTAGGCGATCCCGGTGCGGATCCTGTCTCGCATTCGGCCCGCTTCGGGCTCGACGCGGGGCAGGTGCCCGGCGGTGGCGATGATGGCGGCGATCACGCAGAAGGAGGCCGCGTCCAGCAGCAGTGCCGTTTGCACGCCGAAGCCGGCGACGACCAGCCCGGCGAAGGCGGGACCGGCGGCGGCGCCGCCGGTGAAGGCGATGTTGAGCAGGGCGTTGCCGGCCCGCAGTTCGCCGGACGGTGTCAGCAGCGTCGCCACCACCGTCCGGGTCAGCGCCCTGCTGCTCAGTGCCAGGGCGCCGTCTATCGCGGCCAGCGCAATCACGGCGGCGAGCGAGAAATGGGCTGCCAGCAAAGCGAGTCCGCCGAAGGCCGCGGCCTCGGCGCAGTAGATGATCGGCAGCGCCAGGTCGGGGGGCGGCCGCTCGGCCCAGGTCACCAGCAAGGGGGCCAACAGCGCCGGCAGGAAGCGCGTGCCGAGGAAGAGGCCGGCGGTGGCGAGAGCGCTGTTCGTCTGGTCGAAGACCAGCACCGAGAGGGAGACGATTCCCATCCAGTCGCCCAGCTCGTTGACCGCATAGGTCGCGGACAGCCGCCGAAAGAGCGGCTGGCGCAGCGGCTGGGTCAGGCCGCGGCTACGCATGGATCAGCCGGTGTACTACTGGATTTCTGCACAACTTTTCGTGCAGTTGCACAACTTCTGGGCAAGCTGTGCTACAAAGTTGGCAGGTATTCACTCGATTCACCTACCGAAAGGGCTTCGACATGGGCTTCCGCGGCGGTTGATCTTTCTAACAAGAGACTTGTGGGAAACGCGGGCAGGATCGCGTTTTCCGGCTTAGGGGGCGCCTTCGGGCGCCCTTTTTGCGTCTTCAAGGCCGGCGTTCGACGTCCTTCGTCTGCCCTTGAGAGGCGCTGCACAAGTTCTCCACAGGCCCCAGCCGCCGGTCGGCACAAGTTTGGCGCTTGGGTGGAAAGGGCCAAGTAGTCCAATTGGTGCAGGAGGTGCTCGGCTGCGGTTACGCTGGGTGGCAGGCAGGGAAAGCCCGTGCATGCAGGAACTTGTAGTCGTTCCTGGTCGAACAGCGGTCTAACCTCGATTTGATGTCCCAGAACCGTCCTTCCAGACTCGTCGTGGCCGGCATGGCCGTCGGCATCGCCGTTGCTGCCGCGGCGGCGGTCTGGCGCGCCTCCGAGGCCAACTGGGACATGATCCTACTCGGCGTCCTGCTCGCCTTCTGCATCTTCAGCGATCTGACCGCGGTCGAGGCGCAGGCGCGGGTCAAGATCTCCGGCAGCTTCCTCGCCCTGGTCGTGGCAATGGTCCTCCTCGGCGGCACCCCCGCGGCGCTGATCGGCGTCGCCACCATCCTCGCCGGCTGGCTGCGCTGGCGCGAGAGCTGGGATTACCTGCTCAACAACGTCCTCACCTTTGCCACCTTCCCTCTGATCGGCGGTCTCGCCTTCCGCACGGCCACCGAGGCCTGGGGGCTGAACAGCGGCGACGCCGTTTTCTACCTGCTGATCTTTGGCCTCTTCCAGCTGGCCCTGGCGATCAACTTCCTGATGGTCGCCGCCTACGGCTCCTATGTCGAGCGGACCCCGTTCTCGGTCAAACTGCGGCTGCTGCCTCCGGTCCTGCCGTCCGAGTTCGCCAGCGCGATGCTGGCGGTGGGGGTCACCTTCATCTACGACCAGATCGGCATCGCGGCGATCGCCCTCTTCGGCGTCGTCCTAGTCACCTTCCAGTACCTGCTGGGGCAGCTGCTGCTCTCCCAGCAACGGGCAGAGGAGTTGGAGAAACGCACCAAGCAGCTGGCCAGCTTCCAGGTGGGGATGTTGAGCGCGATGCTGCGCACGCTCGATCTGCGCGATCAGATGACCGCCCGGCACAGCGCCGCGGTGGCGCGCTACTCGCGGGCGATCGCCCAGCGGGCAGGCTTCTCTCGGCGCGAGGAGGAGCTGGTCCACATCGCCGCCCTTCTGCACGACATCGGCAAGTTCATCCTCCCCGACCGCATCCTCAAGGCCAACGTGCCGCTCACCGACGAGGACTGGATGCTGATCCGGCGGCACCCGCAACAGGGTGCCCGCGTCGTCTCCTCGCTGGATGGCTACGGCCCGGTCGCCGAGATCATCCTCGCCCACCACGAGCGCATCGACGGCAAGGGCTATCCGCGGGGCCTCAAGGGCGACGACATCCCCGAGCTGGCCAGGATCATCTCGGTCGCCGACACCTACGACGTGATGACCGCCCGCGACTCCTACCGGGTGCCGGTCTCCAGCTACGACGCGATCCAGGAGCTGCGGCGGGTGGCCGGCAAGCAGCTCGACGCCCGCTTCGTCGAGATCTTCATCGAGCTGCTCGAGGGCAAAGACGTCTCCTTCCGCCACGGCGAGGACGCCGACTTCGAGAAGGAGCTGGCGCTGGAAGCCCGCATCGCCGAGACGGCGAGCCCGGGGAGCGGGAGCAACCGCTTCCAGGTCCCGCGCGTCCCCGTCGGCTAGCTCCCTCCGGTCGTTCTCAACCGACTCTCGCGTGCGGGCGGTACGGTTCGCGCCAGATGCGAGCCGTCACCTTCCAGG
>DASVDE010000022.1:0-182752 GCA_036381235.1 Solirubrobacterales bacterium
TCACCACCATCCGCGAGTTGAAGCCGAGCCGGGTGAGGAACATCTTCATCTGTTCCGGGCTCGTGTTCTGGGCCTCGTCGAGAATGATGAAAGAGTCATTGAGCGAGCGGCCCCTCATGAATGCCAGCGGCGCCACCTCGATCACGTTGCGCTCGAAGTAGCCGTTGACCCGGTCGGGGTCGAGCATGTCGAAGAGAGCGTCGAAGAGGGGCCGCAGGTAGGGGTCGACCTTGGCCTGGATGTCGCCGGGCAGGAAACCCAGCCTCTCCCCCGCCTCGACCGCGGGGCGGGTGAGGATGATCCGCTGTACCTGCCGCTCGGCCAGCGCCGCCGCGGCCATCGCGACCGCGAGGAACGTCTTGCCGGTGCCGGCCGGGCCGATCCCGAAGGTGATCGTGTGGCGTCGGATCGAGTCGACATAGCGTTTCTGGTTAAGGGTCTTCGGCGCGACCTTGGTGCTGCGGTGGCGCCAGACGACGTCCTCGAGGATCTCGGCCGGGCTCTCGTCGGCGTCCAGGGCCCCGGTCACCGCCTCGATCGTCCCCGGGGCGATCTCGTGTCCCTGCTCGATCAGCTCGACCAGCTCATCGACCACCGTCGCCGCGGTCTGCACGTCGCCGCTCTCCCCGTCCAGGGTCAGCACGTTGCCGCGCAGGTGGAACTCGCAATCGAGCCGGCCGCGCAGGGCGCGCAGCACCGCGTCCTCGGAGCCCGCCAGCTCGGCGGCGACCGTGTTCTCGAGGGTCAGCTGCCTACGAGCCAAGTCGTTCACGCACCGCCGCGCTGACCCGCTTGCCGTCGGCGCGCCCGTCCAGCTTCGGCATCAGCGCCGACATCACCTGGCCCATCTGCTTCTGCTCGGTCGCCCCGGTCTCGGCGAGCGCGGCGTCGACCAGCTCGCCGAGCTCATCGTCGGAGAGCTGCTGAGGCAGGTAGGCCTCGATCAGATCGGCCTCGGACTGCTCGGCAGCCGCCTGCTCTTCGCGGCCCGCCTCACGGTAGGCCTCGGCAGCCTCCAACCGCTTCTTGCGCTCGCGCTGGAGCACGGCGACCTCATCGCCCTTGCCCAGCTTGGCGTCCTGTTGAAGGGAATCGACGACCATGCGCAGGGCGCCGGCGCGCTCGCGGTCGCCGGCTTTCATCGCCGTGCGCACATCCGCCTGCACCTGCTCGAGGACGCTCATCGTTCTTAAGGGTAGTCGTCGCCGAGCGCGTCGATCCGCTCCACCTCGCCCAGAGGCATCTGCAGGAAACGAGTTCCCAGCTCACGGAAGGACTCGACCTCACCGGTGCAGAGGAACCGATAGGCGCCCTCCCCGTCGGGCGGACGGGCAAGTCCGCGCCGCTCCAGCGCGCGTTGCGCGGCGGCGGCGACCGCGTGGCCGCCGCTGACCAGCCGCACGTCGCGACCGAGGATGCGCTGCAGCATCGGCGCGACCAGCGGGTAGTGCGTGCAGCCGAGGATCAGCGTGTCGACCCTGGCGCGCTTCAATGGCTCGCAGTAGGCACGAGCCATCCGCATCACGTCCTCGTCGAAGGGAGAACCGTCCTGGATGAAGGGCGCAAGGTCGGGGGCCTCGACCTCGGTCACCTCCAAGGCGCGCCCCTGCCCCTCCAGCGCGCGTCGATAGGCGCCGCTCTCGACCGTGTTGGGCGTCGCCAGCACTCCGACCCTGCCACTGTCGGTGATCGCCGCCGCGATCTCGGCCTGGGGCTCGACCACCGGCACCACGTCGACTCCACGCTCGGCCGCAACCTCGCGCGCCACGTCTTCGCCGATCGACGTCGCCGTGTTGCAGGCGATCACCAGCAGCTTCGCGCCGCCACCCAGCAGCAGCTCCGCGATCGAGCGAATCCGCTCCCGCAGCCGATCGGGATCTCGTGTTCCGTAGGGGAACATCGCCGTGTCGCCGAGGTAGACGAAGTCCTCCTCGGGCAGCGAGACCAGGCACTCGTGCAGCACCGTCAGCCCGCCGACCCCGGAGTCGAACACGGCGATCGGCAGAGACGAGTCGAGTTGGGAGGGCGCGGCGGGCAGGGCCGTCAGGGTTTGACGGTCATAAAGAAGATCGTCACCGCGACGATCAGACCGGCGATTTTCCCGGCGGTCGCCAGCCTCTGGGAGATCGCCTCGTACTCCGCGCTCAAGGTGTCGCCGCCGGCGAGGTCGCGCTCGGATAGCTCCAAGGCCTTCTTGACATTGGGTCGGAAGAGCCCGTGTGCCATTCCAAACAGGACGATGATCGCCAAGAAGCCAACAGAGACCCAGGACTCACTGGCCGAGATATCGGCCTTGGCCAGCATGTAGATGCCGGCCAGCAGAACCACGATCAGCCCCGGCTGGACCAAAAAGCGATCAACCTGCTGAATTCCTCGCAGCACCGTCGGCACGCTGCGCGGCGCACTCTGCTGGGCGACACCTATGAAGATCCCGTAGCCGAAGGTCGGCCCAAAGGCGAGCACGACGGCAAGCACGTGGATGAAGAGGCCGACGCTGTAGCCGGTGATCGTTGCCAGCATCGCGAGAAACATATTCCACCGGGGAACGGAAAAACCTTCAGGGACGGCGCAGCAGCAGCGCCGCCCAATCGCCTTCGCGGCGGCGTTCGGCCTCGGCAAGACCAACGGGGGTGAACGCAGCCACTACGTCATCCAACTCTGAAGGGAGCAGTCCGGAGCAGACGAAGGTGGTTGGGATCGGGGAGGGACTCGTCGGAGCAACAGGGGGGAGGCTCCGTCGAGCCCTCCCCCGACCCCCTTCGGCGCTCGCCAGCTGAGCGGCTACGGCGAGGAGGACGGGCGCGGTGAGGTTGGCCACGACCGTCGGGGACAGATCGGGAAGCTGCTCGCGGAGGTTGAGACGCTTAAGCTCGATCTCGACGTTGTTGCCCGCCGCGTTCGCCGCCGCGGCCTCCAGCGCGGCGGCCTCCTGATCGTAGCCACGCACCGGCCCCCAGCCAAGCTTGGCGGCGGCGATCGCCAGCACACCGGAGCCGGTGCCGAGATCGGTCAGCGGACCGTCCACCTCGCCGCCCCCAGCCAGCTCCAGCAATAGCTCCAGACACAGGCGGGTGGTCGGGTGGGCGCCGGTGCCGAAGGCCTGGCCGGGATCGACGACGAGGTCGAGCGCGCCCTCCCGCGGCTCCTCCCAAGACGGCCGCAGCCAGAGGCGCCCGCCAACCAACAGAGGTTTGTGGAAGTCCTGCCAGCGATCCGCCCAATCGTCCGGAACCTCGGTCGAGACCACCTCGACCAACCCGTCGCCGACGGCTGCCTCCAGGTCCCCCAGCTCTGGCAGCTCGCCCTCGCCTCCGTAGATCGCATACTCGACGTAGCCGGGCCCGCGCTCCTCTTCGACCCCATTCGGCGCCAGCACCGTCAACTCCGCCAGGACGACCTCCGCCTGGTCGGTAGAACACCTCACGGCGAGGCGGATCATCCAAAGAACGAGTGGCGTACGCGGGAGAAGAAGCTCTCACCGCTGCTCTGAGAGCGCAGGTTGCGCGGCTCGATCGTCTCGCCCAGCTTCTCGGCCAGCTCGCGCTGCTCCTCGGAGAGATTGGCGGGAACGATCACCCCGACGACGATCACCAGGTCGCCGGGAGAGCCGCCGCCCGAGCCCGGCAGGCCGTGGCCGCGCAGCGCGAACTGGGTCCCGTGCTGAGTGCCGGCGGGGATCACGATCTCCCGCTCGCCTTCGTGGCTGGGAACCTTCACCGACTTTCCGAGCATCGCCTCGACAGCGGTCAGCTCGACTCTGTGCACCAGGTCCTGGCCGCGCATGGGCCCCCGCTGAAAGCGGATTCCCTGGCCACTGAAGAACGCCTCGAAGATGTCCTCGATCGAGCCGAAGCCGGCACCGCCATTCGGGGAGAACCCACCGCCCCGCAGACCGTCCCGCCCATAGCGGTCGTAAGTGCTGCGCCGCTCGGGATTCGAGAGGACCTCGTAAGCCTCGGCTGCCTGCTTGAACTTCTCCTCAGCCTGGGGGTCGTGGGCGTTGACGTCGGGGTGCAGCTCCCGGGCCAATCGCCGGAACGCTTTCTTCAGCTCACCCTCAGATGCGCCTCGTCCAACGCCGAGGACCTCGTAGTAATCGCGCGCCATGTCTAAGCGTCGTAGACGGTCTCGAAGTATCGGGACAGCTCGCCCGCCGCCTCGCGCACCGATGCGATCGCGTTGGCGTAGTCCATCCGCAGCGGTCCGACCACCCCGACCGAGCCCAGGTTGCGACTGCCGAGCCCGTAGTTGGCGCCGACGACGCTGACCGTGCGCAGCTCGGGACGCGGGTTCTCCTCGCCGATCCAGCAGAACACGGAGCGCTCCTGGAGGGCCGACTGCAGCATGTCGAGCACGTCGGCGCGCCCCTCCAGGACGGTCATCAGCTCGTCGACTCTCGGCAGGTCGGCGAAGTGCGCCTCGGAGAGGAGGCGCGCGACCCCATGCATGTAGAGGGTCTCGCCGAGCGGCGGCGCGGTGGCCAGAGCCATCAGGTCGGTGACCTGGGCCAGCACCGTTGTCGTCTCCCGCATCGCCTCGTCAACCTCGCGCCGCAACCGGGACAGCTCCAGCTGGACTCGCGCCTCGATCGTCGGGGGACCCGCCTCGACCAGCATGTCGACGTAGTGACGGTAGCCGGCATCGGTGGGAACCCTGCCCGCCGAGGTATGAGGATGGGTCAGGTAGCCCGCCTCCTCCAGGGAGGCCAGCTCGGAGCGGATCGTCGAAGCGCCCCACTCGACTTCCGGCCGGGCAGCGATCTCCTTGGAGGCAATGGGCTTCCCCGACCCGAGGTGCGAGTCGACGACCAGCCGCAGGACCAACTCTTGGCGCTCGGAGAGCATCGTGCCCTCCATTCTAGAAAGCGTTAGACCTGGACTTCCGCTTCCGCGTTGCGAATGATCTGACTCTCGGTCTGAGTGGCCACCGTGTCGATGGTCACCACGTCGCCGTTTACCTCTTTCACGGTGCCTGTGACGACTATCTCCTGCTCGGGAGCGCCCATCCCCCGAAACTGCACCGAGAGCCGCTTCAGCGCCCTCGGATCGTCGTCGGCCACAGCCGTCATCGCGCGCGCGACGAGCCCCATCGAGTAGAGGCCGTGGAGGATGTTGTTGGGCAGCCCGACCGCCTTGGCGAAGTCGGGATCTATGTGGATCGGGTTGAAGTCGCCCGAGGCGCCGGCGTAGCGATGCGGCAGGTACTTATCCGGCGTAACCCGCAACTCGGAGATCTGGTCTCCGGCCTTCAGCTCTGACATGTCACACCCCCCGGACGATGTTGGTCCAGACGGCGCGCACGACCTGGTCGCCGTTCTGGTTGACGGAGACGGATTCGAAGACGTAGAAGCCCTTGCCGTCCTTCTCGTATATCTCCAAGCACTTGGGCGTCGTGGTGATCTCATCGCCGGAGCAGACCGGCTCGCCCCACTCGAACTCCTGGCCGCCGTGGACCATCGCCGCGAAATTCATGTCCACCACCGGGTCGAACAGCACCGGCGCCATCGCCCGGCCGCTGAACACGACGCAGAACATCGGCGGCGCGACCACGTCGCGAAAGCCCGCAGCCTTCGCCGCTTCGGCGTCGAAATGCACGGGATTGTCGAACCCCAACGCCTCCGCGTACTCCCTGATCTTCTCCCTGCCCACCTGGTAGGTGACCCCGGGCCACTCTTTCCCTACTGCCTCTGTCTTGATTCCCATGGCGGGGAACCCTATCTACTCGTCGATCTCCAGAACGGCGAGGAACGCCTCCTGGGGAACCTCGACCCGACCGACCTGCTTCATCCGCTTCTTGCCCGCTTTCTGCTTCTTCAACAGCTTCTGCTTGCGGGTCACGTCGCCGCCGTAGAGCTTTGCCGTGACGTCCTTGCGCATCGCCTTCACCGTCTCACGGGCGAGGACGCGGGAGCCGATCGCCGCCTGCACCGGGATATCGAACAGCTGGCGCGGGATCGTCTTGCGCAGGCGCTCGACCAGCGCCTTGCCCTGCTCGTAGGCGAAGTCGCGGTGGACGATCACCGAGAGCGCGTCGACCTTCTCGCCGGCCAGCAGGATGTCGAGCTTGACCAGGTCTCCGGGACGGTTGCCGATCGGCTCGTAGTCGAGCGAGGCATAGCCACGAGTGGTGGACTTCAGGTAGTCGAAGAAATCCAGCACGATCTCCGCGAGCGGCAGGTCGTAGCGGATCTGCACCCGCTGGGGGCTGAGGTAGTGCATGTCGACGTGGGTGCCGCGGCGAGCCTGGCACAGCTCCATCACCGCGCCCACGTAGTCCGACGGGGCGATGACCGTGGCGCGAATGTAGGGCTCTTCGATCGAATCGATGATCCCCGGGTCGGGCATCTCGGTCGGGCTGCGAACCTCGACCGAGCTGCCGTCGGTGAGGTGGACTTCGTAGCGGACGTTCGGCGTGGTGGCGAGCAGCTCGAGGTCGTACTCGCGCTCCAGCCGCTCGCGGACGATCTCCATGTGGAGCAGGCCGAGGAAGCCGCAGCGAAAGCCGAAGCCGAGCGCCTCGGAGGTCTCCGGCTCATAGGAGAGGGCGGCATCGTTGAGCGCCAGCTTGTCGAGTGCGTCGCGCAGGTCCTCATAGCGGTCGGTGACGATCGGGAAGAGGCCGCAGAAGACCATCGGCCTCACCTCTCGGTAGCCCTCCAGCGCCTCCACCGCCGGCTCCTCGCGCGCGGTCAGCGTGTCACCCACCCGCAGCTTGGCGACGTCCTTGATGCCGGTGATGACGTATCCGACCTCGCCTGAGCTCATCCCCTCCACCGGCGTCATCTGTGGCCGGAAGAAGCCGATGTCGTCGATGTCGGCCTCGGTCCCGTTCTGCATCGCGAGGATCTGCTGGCGCTTGCGGAAGGCGCCGTCGACCATGCGGATGTAGGCGATCACGCCCCTGTACTGATCGAACTCCGAGTCGAAGATCAACGCCCGCGGCGGTGCGGATGGTCGGCCCTCCGGAGGCGGGACCCGATCGACGATCGCCTCCAGGACCTCGACCACCCCCTCGCCGGTCTTGGCGGAGATCCGAAGCGCATCGCCGGGGTCGCTTCCGAGCAGGTCGGCGATCTCGGCGGCGACCCGGTCGGGCTCGGCGCCGGGCAGGTCGACCTTGTTGATCACCGGGATCAGCTCGAGGCCGTTCTCGACCGCGAGGTAGGTGTTGGCGACCGTCTGCGCCTCAACCCCCTGCGCGGCGTCGACGACGAGAAGTGCGCCTTCGCAGGCGGCGAGACTGCGTGAGACCTCATAGGAGAAGTCGACGTGACCGGGCGTGTCGATCAGATGCAGGTGATAGGCCTGCCCGTCGGAGGCTCGATATTCGACCCGCACCGCCTGCGCCTTGATCGTGATCCCACGCTCGCGCTCGAGATCCATCGAATCGAGCACCTGGGCGCGCATCTTCTTCGGGTCGACGGCCCCGGTGATCTCGAGGATGCGGTCGGCCAGGGTCGACTTGCCGTGGTCTATGTGGGCGATGATCGAGAAGTTTCGGATGCGGTCCATCGGCGTGCGGAGTATGGCCGACGGAGACGCCCGGCCGCGGGTCCTGTCGTGGGGGAAGGGGCACTGCGGGCGAGGTCTCGTCCTCGAACCCCTTCCCCCACGCCACCCGCGGAAGAGGCGCCCGCCCCCGACCAATCACCTACAGGCCGACGGATCCAGCGAACTCCTTAGCTTGAAGACGACCGTTGGTGGCTTGCTCAGGACCAAGGTTGCATGTGAGTCCTCAGTCCAGGCTGACGAGGGCGGAAATGCCCTCTTACCTGTCGCAGTTCGATCGAAGCTCGCCACCACGTAGTCGTAGTCGCCTGCGTTGAGGAGGCGGCGCCAGGCTTGGCAGGTTGCGGGGGCGATGAAGCCGCCGTGGGGGCGCTCTATACCTATGTAGTCGACGTGATTGGAGAGATCGGTGCCGTACAGGGGGTACTGGCGGGTGCTCGTCGTCGCGATGCGGGCATCGGAGATCGTGCGGGACCACCTGAAGGCTGCGTTGAGGCCCGGCGTCGTGAAGCTCGGATCGGCGTAGCGGCTCTCCAGGTAGTGCCGCTGGACGGGATAGCCGCCGGCGACAACGAGCGCCACCAGCAGGCATCCAAGCGCCACACCAAGGCGCCCCCGAAACATGAGTTCGTGTTTTGTCCGGGATAGCGCGACAAAAGTCGAACTCAGCAGGCGTTGGCGGAGTTGAGGAGCCGCCGGGAGAAGGGCTAGCCCGAGGACAAGAGCCGGGGCGAGATAGCGCAGGCCCGACTCGAAGCCGCGGGGCATACCCTCGGGGCCGGAGGCCGACGTCGGAGCGACCAGCCATGCAACCGCCACCGCGAGGCCGGTCAGCCCGGCGACTCGCAGCAGCGGGCCGGCACCGCGACCAAGACAGAGAACCAACCCACCTATGGCAAGTGTGGCCAAGAGCGGCCAGAGGAGGCCGAAGCCGGCGTGCAGGCCGGGCAGGAACCAGTCCGACCAGACCGAGGTGTCTGTGAAGTAGCTCAGGACGCTGTGGGCGTCTCGGCCGCCCAGCGCCTGGTCGGGGGCGTGCAGCGAGATTGGCCCGATGCTGTCGATCCAGGGCAGGGGATTGCCGGTGTGGGCGAGGTTGCGCAGGTACCAGTAGCCGCCACCGGCCAGGGCGGGGAGTCCGGCGGCAACAAGCGCGCGTCGCCGCTCCCCTGACGGTATGACGGCAACGAGGCCCGCGACGAGCACAGCAGCGGGTAGGAGGAAGTTGAGCTTCGTGCCGGCGGCAAGGCCCGCTGCCAAGCCGGTGACGATCAAGGCGCCGGTCGAAAATCGACGCCCTCCTTCGCTCCAAGCGTTCAAGGCGATCGCGACAGCAGCCAGCAGAAAGAGGGTCCCGACGATGTCGTTGCGCGCCTCACCCGCCTGATCGGCAAGGGCGGACACGTTGAGGGCGATCGCTCCCAGCGCCAGCGAAAACGGCGCGACCCCGAACGGCCGCCCCATGCACCACACCGCCACCAGACACCCGATGAACCAGCCAAGATTGAGCAGCGGTGAGACGACATCGCGATCGAACGCCAGCATCCCCATCGCGTGGAACAGCTCTGAATTCGCCGGATAGAACCAGGCCAGAAACTGGGGTGCGATGAAGTGCAGGTCCCACGTGTTTCCTGTCTGAAAGAACCCGGCCGCGAACGGCCCGTGGTACCAGGTGGAGTCGAAGCCGGTCATGCCCGTGCCGAGGCGCAGGCGTACGCCGTCGGCGAAATGGATGACCGCCGCTGCCGCAATCAGCAAAGCGATCAGGGTGGGGGCATCAACCGCCCAACCGCGGGTCCTGGCGTGGGGGGAGGGGGGCGCTGCGGGCGAGGTCTCGTCCTCGACCCCCCTCCCCCCACGCCACCCGCGGAAGGACGCAAAAAGTCCGAAACCCAACAGCCCCATACCGATCAGATAGGGCACGGCCTTCCAGATCCCGAGCGTGCCAAGCAGCTCCCCGACCCAGATGAGAAGAGCGGCCGCAAGGACCGTGACCGCGAGCCAAGCTGGAGCGCCCGAGAAATCCGGCAGCAGGCGCAATCGGAGAGCTGTGGCGCCGAGGCAGGCGAAGCCGATCAGCAGGGTCAGATATGCGATCCCGAGCAGGTAGCCGCCGAGGTCCATCTAACCGCGGCGCACGAGGCGCATGATCTGGGTCAGCTCGGCGATGCGGAGCAGTCTCGCCATCCCCACATAGGTCAGGCCCCCGATTGCCAGGGCAAGGCCGAGGGAGACGATCTGAGCGCCCAGGCCGCGTCCCAGAACATGGTCGAGGGCGTCCCAGATGCCGAAGCTGACCGCAGCGAGAACCGCCGCCGCAAGAGTGATGCGGATGCCGGTCTCGAGCAAGCGTCCCAGCTCCAGACCGTCAAGCAGGCGGCGCAGAATCGCACACTGGGCGACGACGCTGGCGCCGGTCGCGATCGCCGTCGCGGCGACGATGCCGCCCACCCCCAGGTGGTAGAGGCCAAGTGCAGCAAGAGCGGTGACAGCCAGATTGGCACCCGCGATCGCGGTCGGCAGCCAGGGGCGCTGGAGGCTGAAGAAGGTGCGGGTGAGGAGGAGGAAGAGGCCGTTTGTCGGCAGCGAGAAGGCAAACCAGAAGAGCGCCGTCGCCACCAGGGTGGTCTGCTCGGGAGTGAACTCCCCGCGCTGGTAGACGAGCCTGATCATCGGCTCGGAAAGAACGAGGACGGCCGCCGCGGCCGGAACCAAGACGAAGAGGATCTGCCGCATCCCGTTGGCCATCGTCGCCCGCAGGTTGTCGTGCTCTCCCCGGGCGGCGTAGCGGGCCAGGGTCGGGAAGAGGACAGTGGCGATCGCCACCGAGAAGATCCCCTGCGGCAGCTGGTAGATGCGGAACGCCTTGTCGATCGCCGCCGGTGCCTGGTCGCTGACCAGTGTGCCGAAGAGGCTGTTGATGATCAGGTTGAAGTTGATCAGGCCGAGACTGATCGTCACCGGCAGCATCAGCAACAGTACGCGCCGCACGTCGCGATTGCGCCAGTCGAAGCTCCAGCCGAACTTGAACGGCGTGTTGCGCAGGTCGAAAACGGGGATCAGCAGCTGGACGAGGGTGCCGACGAGGATGCCGATCGCGTAGGCGTAGATGCGGTCCTGGCCATGGAACATCGGCGCCAGGACGACCAGCAGCAGGATGATCGTCAGGTTCCAGAACAGCGGCGCGATCGCGAAGGCGCCAAAGCGGTCATAGCTATTGAGGATGCCGACGACGACGCCGCTGATCCCGAGCAGGATCAGAATCGGGAACAGGACCTGGGAGAGCGTCACGGTGAGGTCGAGCAGCGCCCCCTCGAAGCCCGGGGCGAAGAGCGGTATGACGAGGGGCGCGACCAGGATGAACAGCGCGGTGATCGCCCCGAGGGCAAGCGTCACCAATAGCAGCAGGGTCGAGGCGAGGCGGAAGGCCTCGCGATAGTTCTTCTTCTCCAGCTGCTCGGTGAAGATGGGGACGAAGGCCGGTTGCAGCGCAGCGTCGGCGAACAGGCTGCGAACCAGGTTTGGAACCTGGAAGGCGATCGTGAAAGCCGACATCGGGCCGTTGACGCCGTAGTAGCCGGCGGCGACGATCTCGCGGACCAGCCCCGCGACGCGAGAGGCGGCGGTGGCAATCGAGAAGAACGCGGTCGAACGGGCTATGCGACCGCTGCGGGCAGGCGCCTCCGACGCTTCGGGGGTCTCCAAGCTAGGTCTCACTCGGTATAGTCGGCCGCCCGAAACATGGCCAACATAGCCTCACAGAAGAAGCGGATACTGCGCAGCGAGCGCGAGCGAACCGAGAACCGGCTGCTTACCAGCACGGTGAAGACGTACTTCCGTCGCCTCGAAAGCGCCGTCGAGGGCGGCGACGCTGCCGCCGTGGAAACCGAGCATCGCTCACTCGTCGCGCGCATCGACAAGGCAGTTCAGAAAGGCGCGATGCACCGCAACACGGGCGCGCGCAAGAAGTCCCGCGCCGCCCGAATCGTCGCCGGCGCCTCCTAGGCCGCAGCGCGCCTCAGAGCCAGGGTAAGAGCCAGCTCGTCGCCGTAGTCGGCCCCTCCGCGACACCAAACCTCGAGGTCCGCAAGCGCGACCGTAGCCCCCTGAAGATCGGCGCGACCCGCTCGACGCATGCGAGAGGCAAGTGCGTAGACCATCCCGGTGACGTTCTCGCCCTGTCCGATAAGCCGCTCGGCTATCGCCAGCGCGGTCGCCGCGTCGTGCCCCTGGAGCGCATCGGCAAGCGACCAGACGATCGCCTCGGATGTGTCCGCGATCATCGTGTCGAGGTCGGCGGCCGTCACCTCTCCTCCCTCCCCGGCCCAGAGGGCCAACCGATCCAGCTCCCGACCGAGTCGAACCGGCATCGCCCCCATGCGCTCGACCAGAATCCGGGCGGCCGCGAGGTCGAGCCGAAAGCCGCGGCTCTCGGCTTCGGCGACCAGGGCTCGCGGCATGTTCCGCGCGGTCGGCGCCTCGAACTCGTAAATCTCCCCCCCTGCTGCCTTCACCGCCTTGACCAGCATCGCCGGAGCCTTGTCGCGCGCGATCAGCACCACCGTGAGGTCCGGCGGCAGCCCGGAGATCGCCGCCGCGAGAGCGTCAAGCTGACGATCGCGCCAGCGCTCCACCCCATCGGCCAGCAGGTACCTGCGCTCTTCGGTCAGGGACATCGCCGGAATCGCGGCCAGCAGCGCCTCGTGATCCGGCGCGCCCCTTCCCTCGCTCGGCTCGAAAACCTCCAGCGCGGCGGTACCGCCCTCTCGCTCGGCGCGGGCGCGCAGGCGAGCGCGAGTGGCATCGATCTTGGCGTCGTCAGTGCCGGCGATTAAATACAGAGAGCGGATCTCGGCCATGCAGCCGAGTGTATTAGCGACCCCTGTCGGGCTTTTCGAGCCCCTTGCCAATGCCGCCCTGGTCCTTGCCGCCCTCCTCCTCTTCCTCGCCGGGCCAATCATCTGAGGAGATCGCCGGTGGGGTCGCGGGAACGGGGGCATCGTCGTGCTTTGTGGGCTCTGCCTTTGAGCGCGACTTGCCTCTGCTCTTTCCGAAGGCTGAGTTGCCCGGGCTCGAGCTCCCGCCTTCGCCGGCCGACGAATTCTTGGAGCCCCGCGGAGAGTCACTATCGGACTTCTCCGGAGCGGACACCGGGGGAGTAGCCGCCGCCGGGCTTGGAGAGGCGGCGGGAGCCTGAGCGGTGGGCTGCGGCGCTGCCGGGGACTTCCCCCCAGGGGTGCCCCCGGAGCCGGGTGACGACGTGGGAGCGTCCGCCAGCGGCTGGGACCCGGAGACCCCGGAGCCGGTCGAGCCGCCGCGATCGGAACGCGCCGGGGGGAAGAGCGTCGTCGCCCCATGCCGCCCCCCCACTTCCACCGGGTGGCGCGCTTGCGCCGATTTCGCGCTGCCGCCCTGGGAGATCCGCAACTCGACCGGCGGGTCCGGGATCGCGCCATCGAGCACATCGGTCCACCCCTGCTGAGAGACAAAGGCTACGAGCCCGAGGCCTATCGCTGCGATCAATCCCAGGAGCGCAGTCGTGACGCTGCGCATCCTGACCAGCATCGTGTCGCCCTGCTCAGAGGCGAGGAGCAGTCGCAGCCGCTTCTGCACATTACCGGTGGCCACCTTTCAGCCCATCGGTAAAGGGGAACCGAGGCAATAGGGAAAAGGTGGGACATTCCCACTATCGATTCGTCGATTCGTTGAGGCATCTCACCCACCGATATCGACCGCTATCCCCCTCCGGCCGATATCGAGCGCGATGGCACCGTCACGGTCGGTGCGCAGGGTCGCGACTCCGTGGTCGGCCAGGGTCGCGATAGTGCCGGGAGTCGGATGGCCGTAGGGGTTGTCCTCGCCGACCGAGACGATCGCCAGCTTCGGTGCCGCTCGCTCGAGCAAAGCGCCCAGACCGGCATCGTCGCTGCCATGGTGGGCAACCTTGAGGACGTCGACCGGGCCGGGGTCGATTGGCACCGCCTCCGCCTCGGCATCGGCGGCAAGCAGCATCGAGAACGCATGCCAGCGCGCGAGGACAACCAACGCCTGCGTGTTCGGATCCGACCCAGCGAGAGGGTGCGCCAGCAGATCCGCAGGCGGCCAGAGCACACGCAGACGCAGCGCGCCGGAGCGCAGGGTGTCGCCCGCCGCGACCCGCAGCGGCTCCACTCCGACCGAGGCCGCCTCGGCGAGCAGGCGCCGGTGGGCCCGCGAATAGGCAAGCCTGCCGATCGGCAGGGTGCCCAGCAATTCCTCTATGCCGCCGACATGATCAGACTGATCGTGGGTAACCACCGCGGCGCCGAGCGATTCGACCCCGGCCGCGTTCAGCTTCGAGGCGAGATCATCGCCGGGGGGCCCGCCGTCGACGAGGACGGCCGGCGCCCGAGACGGCTGCAGCAGAATCGCGTCTCCCTGGCCAACGTCGAGAACCTCGACCCGAAGGCCAGAGACGGGCGCTGCCGCGCTCGCCCCGCCGCCCACCGTCCACCCCGCTCCAACGGCGGCCAGCGCAACCATCACCGCGCCGGTCACCGCCCACACCCGAGCCTGCGAGGAGGAACGCCTCAGCGATGCGATGCGATGCGCGTGGGCGATGCGAAGGGCGACCACGACAGCGGCAGCGAGCGCGGCATAGGACGCGACCAGCCCGCCGAGACCCAGCCGCACGTGCACATAGGCCCAGCTCGGCCGGCCGCACCAGGCGGCGACCTGGGCGATGTAGGCGAGGAGCGGGGCGTTCAGGTGGTTCAGCGGCTCTACCGGAATGCCCGGAACCTGGCCGGCTGTCGCCGTCAACATGCCTAGCCACATCGCCGGCGCCACCGCGGGCAACACCAACAGGTTGGCGACCAAGGTCGCCGTCGAGACAGTCCCGAAGTGAAAGGCGATCAAAGGCGCCGTCGCCACGGTCGCCGCGATCGTCACGGCAATCCCCTCGCCCAGGGCGCCACGCCAACCACCGACGGGGAGTCTCCCGGCAAGCGCCTCGCGCAACGGGGCCGCGAGCAGCAGAATTCCCAATACGGCCACGAAGCTGAGCTGCCAACCGACGTCGGCAGCGATGCGGGGGTCGATCGCCAGCGTCACCACCGCCGCCACGCCCAACGCGTAGAGGCGGGATGAGCGGCGCCCGGAGAGCGTCGCCAACACCCCCAGCGCACCCATCACCCCCGCCCGCTGGATAGATGGCCCCGCGCCGGCCAGTGGCACGTAGAAAACGATCAAGCCCAGGATCCAGACGAGGCGGCTGCGTAGAGGCACGCCGAAAGCGGCGAGCGCCGGCGAGGCGAGCAGGGCAAGCAATGTCACGTTCTGACCCGATACCGCAAGCAGGTGACCCAGGCCCGCCCGGCGGAAATCCTCCTTCGTCACCGCGTCGATCCGCTCGTCCTGCCCGAGCACGAAGCCTCGCGCCAGCTCACGCTCGCGGGCCGGCATCCCCCGACCGAGCGCGCCCTCAGCGCGCTCGCGAACCTGTGCCGTGTGGATCAGGGCAATCGCGATCAGGACGACGATCCCGAGCACGACCGGGATAGAGAGTCGACGCTCGACCACGGGTCCTCAGGGCTGAAGGCGGGCGCGGAGCGACTCCATCGTCGCCGGCCCGATCCCCGAGACCTGGTCGAGCTGGTCGACTGAGGAGAGACCGCCGTGCTGGTCACGGAAGTCGATGATGCTCTGCGCCGTGACCGGCCCGATCCCGTCGATCGTGTCGAGCTGCTCGACGGTGGCGCTGCCGAGGCTGATCGGGCCCTCATCCGCGACGGCGCCGGTGGCGGCGATCGGAGTCCCTCCCGGTCCCCGCTCGGGAACGACCACCTGCTGTCCGTCGGCAACCCGTGCGGCGCGGTTTATCGCCTCCAGCAAAGCGCCGGCGCTGGGCCCGCCGGCGCGTTCGATCGCGTCCCTCACCCGCGCGCCCGCGGGCAGGCTGTAGACACCGGGGCTGCGCACCGCTCCGGCGACATCGACGACCAGGGACCCTCCACCGCTGCTGACGCGGAAGTCGCCACCCTGCAGAGCGCTCGATGCCGCAGCGGCGGCGGGCGCGCCGCTGCCCTCCGCTCGTATCGCCCGCGCGCCGACGAAAAGGAGCGCAACGGCAATCGCGCCGTAAACGATGACCTGCGACCTGCTCAGTTCCGACATGCCCCGAGACTGCCGGGGCAGATCGCACGTGTGGCGCGCAGAAAGTGAAAAAACAGAGTCGACTCAGTCAGTCTTCGTCGTCGTAGCCGGCGACCTCGGCGAGCTGATCGCTGTACAGCTCCGCGGCGGCAACCGGGGGCGACTGCACCGAAACGAGAGTCAGCTCACTCTCGTCATCGGTGGCGATTGCGTGATCGGTAGCGGGAGGGACCAGGATCAGGTCCCCTTCCCCCACCCGCTGGGTGTCCCCGGCGACCGACATCGACCCGGCGCCGCGCACGACGACGTAGGCCTGCTCCGCCTCCTCGTGGGAGCGAAGCGTCTGCTCCGTGCCGGCGGGAACCTCCAGCCAAGTGACCGAGAGATTGCGCGAGCCAAGCTCCCCCGCGTCCATCAGGACATGGGAGCGAAGGCGGTGCCACTCCTCGATGGGAGCTTGCTCGAGGCGCCTGACGAGCACGCCGCCTTTCTACCAAAACCAGGCGGCACCGGGAAGGGCGACCGTCAGCGGACGACCAGGTTGACCAGCTTCCCGGGCACGACGATCTCCTTGACGACCTGTTTGCCGTCGAGGTGCTTGCCCACCTTCTCGCTCTCCCGAGCCAGGCGCAGAAGCTCCTCCTCGGGGGCATCGACAGCTGCCTCGATCCGATCGCGCAGCTTGCCGTTGACCTGGACCACCAGGGTCACCGTGTCGCCGGAAAGCAGGGTCGAGTCGGCCTGCGGCCAGAGCTGCTCCCAGACCCGCCCGCCGTTCAGCCGCTCCCACACCTCAGCCGCCAGGTGAGGGGCGAAGGGGTGGATGAGCGAGGCGGCGGTCGCCGTCGCGAAGCGGACGACCGCGACCCCTTCGGGGCCGCCGTAGAGGGCGTCCTTGACCCGATAGGCCTCGTTGACCAACTCCATCACGGCGGCGATGGCCGTGTTGAACTGGAAGCCGCGCTGGAAATCCCGTGTCACCTTGTCAATCGCCCAGTGGGACTTGGCGAGCAGCTCGCGGGCGTCGCCGCTCACCGCGCCGGCGTCGATCTCGGTCGCGTCTCGCCCCTCGACCTCCCCACAGAGGCGCCAGAGCCGCGAGAGGAAGCGATTGACACCCTCCACTCCCTCGTCGGACCAGTCGCCGCCGCGCTCCGGCGGACCCATGAAGCAGACATAGGTGCGGGCGGTGTCGGCCCCATAGCGTTCCACGTACTCGGCGGGGCTGACGGTGTTGCCCTTCGACTTCGACATCTTCGCCCCGTCGCGGGTGATCATCCCCTGGGCGAAGAGGTTGGCGAACGGCTCCTGCACGCTCAGCTCGCCGATGTCGGCAAGCGCCTTGGTGAAGAAGCGCGCGTACATCAGGTGCAGGATCGCGTGCTCGACGCCACCGATGTACTGATCGACGGGGAGCCAGTGGACGGCTGCGGTTTTGTCCCAGGCCGCCTCCTCGTTGCGTGGGTCGAGATAGCGGATGAAATACCAGGAGGAGTCGACGAAGGTGTCCATCGTGTCGGTCTCGCGGCGCGCGGTGCCGCCGCACTTCGGGCACTCGGTCACAACCCACTCCTCGGCGGCGGCAAGCGGGCTGCGTCCCTGCGGCGCGTAATCGTCCACCTCGGGCAGCTCGACCGGGAGCCGGTCGTCGGGGACAGGGACGATCCCGCACTTCTCGCAGTAGACGACCGGGATCGGAGCGCCCCAGTAACGCTGGCGGGAGACAAGCCAGTCGCGCAGGCGGTAGTTGACCGACGCCTCCCCCCGCCTTTCGGCCTTCAGCCACTCGACGATCTCCGCGTATGCCTCGCGGTTGCCCCTGCCGTCGAAGCGGCCAGAGCCGGTCATCGGCCCGTCGCCGGGATAGGGCAGGCCCTCGTCGTCTCGGGCCGCCTCCGGGTCCTCCCCCTCGATCACCCTCCTGATCGGCAGGTCGAAGGCCTTGGCGAACTCATAGTCGCGCGTGTCGTGGCCGGGCACGGCCATGATCGCCCCGGTGCCGTACTCCATCAGCACGTAGTCGGCGACGAACATCGGGATCTCCTCGCCGTTGACCGGGTTGACGACACTGCGTCCGAGCGGCACCCCGGTCTTCTCGCGGTCCTCCGCCCCGCGCTCCTCCGCGGACTCGCGGGCGACGCGGTTGACGTACTCGCGCACGGCCTCCTCGGCGGGCGTGCCGGCGACCAGCCGCTCCAGCTCAGGATGCTCGGGGGCGAGGACGAAGAAGGTGGCGCCGAAGAGGGTGTCGGGGCGGGTGGTGAAGACGGGGAAGTCGAGATCCAGCTCCTCGCAGCGAAAGACGACCTCGGCGCCCTCGGAGCGGCCGATCCAGTTGCGCTGCATCGTGATCACGTGCTCGGGCCAGGACTCGAGCAGGTCGAAGTCGGCGAGCAGCCGCTCGGCGTAGTCGGTGATCTTGAAGAACCACTGCTCCAGCTTGCGCTGCTCGACGGGCGTGCCGCAGCGCTCGCAGCGCCCGTCGACGACCTGTTCGTTGGCGAGCACCGTGGCGTCCTTGGGACACCACTGGACCGGCGCCTCTTCGCGGTAGGCGAGGCCGCGCTCGAACAGCCGCAGGAAGATCCACTGGGTCCAGCGGTAGTACTCGGGCGTGTGGGTGCCCAGCTCCCGCGACCAGTCGATCGAGATCCCCCACTCGCGGAACTGGCGGCGGAAGGACTCGATCGAGCGCTCAGTCGCCTCGCGGGGCGGCTCGCCGGTCTTGATTGCGTTGTTCTCCGCCGGCAGGCCGAAGGCGTCGTAGCCCATCGGGTGGATCACCTCGAAGCCGTGGCGACGGCGAAAATGGGCGATCGCGTCGCCGACCGCGTAGCACTTGAGATGGCCGACGTGGGGCTCGCCGGAGGGGTAGGGCAGCATCTCCAGCACGTAGGACTTCGGCTTCGAATCGTCGAAACCCGGCTGGCCGGGGTTGGCGACCTCCCAGGTCTTCTCCTCGGCCCAGACCTGCTGCCACTTCGCCTCGATCGATTTTGGGTCGTAGCCGCTCACGCGGCGATCTTGTCAGACGACCGGCGAGAGAGCTTCGAGAATGTGAGGCCAGAGATAGACCTCGATTGTCGCTGCAGCGACAAGGGCCGGAATGGCCAGGAGGACGGTGACGAAGGTGGCGGCGAGCAGCTGGTTCCACTCGCCGCGGCGGCTGGCGATCAACCAGGCCGCCAGCGGCAGGAAGAGTGCGGTTAGCTCGAGTAGCGCGTGCGGAAGGACGCTGAGGATGAGGGTCGCGTGCGAGATCTCCAGCTGGTAGGCGATCGTCGAGCCCTGGAAGCCGAGGTAGAGCGCCTGGGTCGAGAGGGAGAAGAGGGTCACGGCGCAGACGAAGAGAATCGCGAACTCAGCCGTTTTCACATGGACCCAACGCGATATTCCGGTTCGCTGGGCGGCGGCGATCGGCATTGAGGCGCCGGCGATGAACCCGGCGACGCAGGCAGTCGCATGCAGGGCGAGGACCAACGAGTTGCGCCAGAGGATCGGCAGCAGGTCGCCGGGGTCGGTCGGCTCGGTGATGCCCGGCATGTGGATTGGCGTTATGTCCGGCGTCAGCATCCCGGCGACGACCCAGACCGCCCCCAAGAGCGCCAACGCAATCGCCAGGCTGAGCGCCACCCAATCTCCGAGCACAGCCCCTGGACGCCCGTTCCAAGCCTCGAGCGCTTCCCGCGTATCCCGCATCCCGTGCGAGAACACATGCTCGTTGGCCGTATTCATCGCTCCATTATCGGCAGTCGGGAGCTCCGGTTGAGCGGCGGGGCCGCCCGGTAGGTTTGCCGCATGGAGGCAGGCGAACCCAGCGGACGGGCGAGGGCGGGCTGGGCGCAACGAAACTGGCGTTGGCTGGCCGGGGCCGGGGCCGCCTTCGTCGCCGCCATGGCGATGGCCGCGGCGTTGAGTTGGCACTTCTCGTCAATGGTGCTCGTACCCGACCACTCCGGATGGCCCGAGGATGTGACGGTGGAGGGACTGCGTCCCGATCGGATCGTCCTCTCGCGCTCCGAAGACACCGAGCGGCCGGGCGAATACGGGCTTCTCTGGCAGGGCGGACACGCGATCATCGGTGCGGTGATCGCGCGAAACGACGTCACGGTGACGAGAAGGCTGAGCGCGACCCGCGGCTATCTCGCGCCAGGGATGAAGGTCGCCATCGATCCCGAGGTCTACGCCGGGAACCCAACACAGACCCTCGGATTGCCGTTCGCCGATGTGCGCATACCCAGCGAGCTGGGCCCGATGCCGGCCTGGATGATCTCGGGCGAGGGGGACACCTGGGCGATCGTCGTGCACGGGATCAATGGCAACCCCCAAGCCGGCCTGCGAATCGCCCCGACGCTGCACCGGGCCGGCCTGCCGGCCATGCTGATTACCTACCGCGAAGACCTGGGAGCCCCCGCCAGCCCCGACGGCCTTCACCACATGGGCCAAACCGAGTGGCGCGATCTTCAGGCCGCCGTGCGCTATGCGCTTTCACACGGCGCGCGACGCGTCGTCCTTGCCGGCTACTCGATGGGTGGCGCGATCGTCGCGCAGTTCATGCAGCGCTCGCCGCTGGCACCGCGCGTCGTCGGTCTGGTGCTCGACGCCCCGGCGCTCAACTGGAAGCGCATCATCGAGTTCAACGCCACCGAGATGGGGCTGCCGTGGTTCGCTGCCCTCCCGGTCGAATGGGCGATAAGGGCCCGCACCGACGCCGATTGGGACAGTCTCGATGCCCTTCAGCACACCGACGACTTCCAGCTCCCGACCCTCCTCTTTCACGGCACCCAGGACGACATCGTCCCGATCGCGACCAGCGACGAGTTCGCCGCGGAGCTGCCCCGCTGGGTCACCTATTACCGAGCGCCACAGGCCGGCCACACCGAGGCTTGGAACGTCAACCCGCAGCTGTACGAACGGCGGCTCGCGCAATTTCTGAGTGAGTGGAGCTGAGGGGGCTCGAACCCCTGACCTTCGCGCTGCCAGCGCGACGCTCTTCCAGCTGAGCTACAGCCCCAGGCAAAGGCTGAGTTTAGACGTTTCCCCTCGCCTGATTAGCCGCTATGCGGCTTGCTGCTCAGGGCCCTGATCCTCGTCTACGTCGAGGATCAGGTTGTCGTTCGCCGTGTGGCGGACGCGGAACTCCATCGGCGAGCGCTCTTCGAGCTCGCGGAGCAATTCGACCGGCTCATCGAGGCGCATGGACAGGGTCGCCCGGCCTTCAGAGAAGCGCTCGACCGAGATCTCGCTGGCGCCGAGCTGGCCGATCGCGTCCTCGAAGCCGACCAGCTGGGAGAAGTCGCCGAGTGGGCCGATCTCGACCTTGACCAAGCCCTCGAAGACGCCCGGAAGGTCCGTCGCCACGTGTCCGTTGCCATTCGCCGCAGCGGGCTCCTCGACCGCCGGCTGCTGGGCTTCGACGAGCTCCTGCGCCCTGCGGCCCACTTCAACCGCCTCGCGCAGCGCTTTCATCCGAATCCGGGTCGCCTGGCCGCGTGCCTGCGACTGGATCTCCTCCAGTCGCGCCGACGCCACCTCCAGCGATGCGATGCTGCGGTCGTGGCGCTCGTTGGCCTCGTGCAGCCGCTCGGTCAAGCTGCGGATCTCACGCTCACGCTCGAGCACCATGCCGGAGAGGGAAGCCAGCTCCCGCTCCGCCCGGGCTGCGGCATCGACCGCAACTCGCTGCTCTGCCCGCGCATCCTCGAAATCGCGCTTGAGCGCCATTTCCCACGCATCTCGCGCGGATAACGCCGCGTCGACTTCGGCGCGGCGGTAGCCGAAGAGCGCCCTCTTGAAGCTACCCATGCGCGGCACCGTAGAGGTGCCGCCGGACGTCATTTTGCGGCAGCTGCAACTCGATGGCCGGCGCCTCGCGCCACAGCTCCTCGAGCCGATAACGCCGCCGCGCCTCGTCGGTGAAGACGTGCAGCACGCAGTCCAGGTAGTCGAGAACGACCCAGCCGGCCGCCCCCTCCCCGTCGGCGCCACCCGGCAACAGCCCCTGCTCACGCTTCAGCCGCAGCTTCACCTCGTCGACTATCGCCTGCGCCTGGCGATCGTTGCGCGCCGTGCAGATCGTCAGGAAGTCCGTATAGGAGACCAGGCCGCGCATATCGAGAACGACGATCTCCTCCGCCCCTTTGGAGTCCGCCAGCTCGGCAAGCCGCCGCCCCAGCGCCTCGGAGTCGAACTCGCTCATGAGTACACCCCCTTCTCCTCGATGAAGCGGGCGACCGGCTCCGGCACCAGGTAGCGCAACGGCCGCCCCGCGGCAGCGCGCTCGCGGACCGCCGAGGAGGAGACGCCGAATTGGGGCATCTCCAACATCGTCGCTCTTCCCTCAGCGCCAAGGCTGCGCAGCACCGCGGTGACCTCGGCGTCGGACACGCCCGCCCGGCGCGCCACCGCCAGCCGCGCCAGCTCGACCACGCGCTCCGGGTTGCGCCAGCTCTCCAGTCCGACCGCGGCGTCCGCCCCCATCACGAACACCAGATCTGTGCCGGGCCTCTCGTGCGCAAGCAGTTCCAAGGTCTCATACGTGTAGGACGGCCCCTCGCGGTCGACCTCCAGGGTGGAGACGGAGAAGCGCGAGTCGTCGGCGGCGGCCAGCCGGGTCATCGCCAACCGCTGCTCACGTCCCGGGTCGTCGAGGATGCGCTTGTGCGGCGCCTCGCCGGTCGGGACCAGGACAACCTCGCTCAACCCCAGCTGCCAAAGCGCTTCCTGGGCGAGAGCCAGATGCCCGAGGTGCGGCGGGTTGAACGCCGAGCCGAGGACGCCGATCCCGCCCGACGCGCTACTCACGCACCTGGCCGTCGCCGCGGACGACGTACTTGAAGGTGGTCAGCTCACGCAGTCCAATCGGGCCACGAGCGTGCAGCTTCTGGGTGGAGTTGCCGATCTCGGCGCCCATCCCGAACTCGAAGCCGTCGGTGAAGCGGGTGGAGGCGTTGGTGTAGACGACAGCGGCGTCAACGCCCGCCGCGAAGCGATCCGAGGCCTGCTCGGAAGCGGTGACGATCGCCTCGGAGTGGCTGGTGCCGTGACCGTTGATGTGATCGATTGCCTCATCGAGAGAATCGACGACTCCAACGACCATCTTCAGGTCGAGATACTCGGTGCCCCAGTCTTCATCGGTGGCCTCGCCGACCTCGACGCTCCCGGCAAGCTCTCGCGCCCGCTCATCGCCGACCAGCTCGACCTTGGCTTCGTGCAGGTCGGCGAGAATGCCCGGCAGGAAATCCTCCGCCACATCCGCATTGACGAGCAAGGTTTCGGCCGCGTTGCAGACGCCCGGGCGCTGCACCTTCGCGTTGTAGGCGATCCGGCGTGCCATCTCCAGGTCGGCGTCGGAGTGGACGTATACGTGGCAGTTGCCCGCCGCCGCGTACATCACCGGGACCGTCGCGACGCTCTTGAGCGCGTCCTTCAGCCCCTCGCCCCCGCGCGGGATCAGCAGATCGACCAGGCCATCTTGGGTTGCCAGCTCGGCCAGGTCCTCCCGGTCGCCACCGGCGAGCAACAGCACCGCATCCTCGGGCAACCCCGCCTCACCGAGCGCCTCGCGAACGAGCGCCGCCAGCGCCCCATTGGAGCGCTCCGCATAGCTGGACCCCCGCAGGACTATCGCGTTGCCGCTCTTGATCGTCAGCGCGGCGCAATCGATCGTCACGTTGGGACGCGCCTCGTAGACGACCGCGACGACCCCGAGCGGCACCCGCACCTTGCGCAAGTCGAGGCCGCTCTCCAAAGCCTTGTGCTCCAGCTCCTCGCCGACCGGGTCCTCCAACGCCTCGATCGCCCGTACGCCGTCGGCCATAGCGGCGATGCGCTCCTCGGTCAGGGTGAGCCTGTCGCGCAATGCCTCCGTTAGCCCGAGAGCCCGCTCATCGGCCAGATCCGCCGCATTCGCCTCGAGGATCTCCGCGACCCGCTCGCCCAACAACCGCGCGGCCACCTTCAATGCCGCGTTCTTGGTTTCCGTCGATGCGGAACCAAGAGCGCGCGCAGCACGCTGCGCAGCGGCACAGGTTTCAGCAACGCCGGTCGTCGTGATCGCCATGACCGCTAAGGGTAGTGGGAGGACCAGGGGGTGTCTCCCGCGAGCGGCGCGGGACTTCGCGGCGTGTCGCAGAGGAGACGGGCGCCACTACTCGAGCGCGGCGCTACCGGCGAAGCCGGATAGCGCGAGGGAGAGGTGATCGTCTCCTCCTCCACTCTTCGATCACACGAGCACGAAGCGGTCTCGGTGAATCACCTCGTCCGCTGCGTGGGGCAACAGCTCCCGCACCTGCGCGCTCTTCAGGCCGATGACCTGCCCCAGCTCGGAAGCCGAGAGATCGGCGATGCCCTTGCCGATCACCTCGCCGTTCGCAGCGATCTCGATCGCGTCTCCGGCTTCGAAATCCCCCTCGATGCCGACAATGCCCACCGGCAGGAGGCTCGAACCGCGTTCGCGCAGGACTCGCGCGGCGCCCTCGTCGACCACAACTCGACCCTGGGAGGGCTTCGCGTACTTGAGCCACAGCTTGAAGCTGGACGCCTTCGACGGCTGTGCGGCAAAGCGGGTTCCAACCCGCCCTCCATCTGCCGCGTTTGTGAGCGTGCCCGTGCTGGTGCCGTTGCAGATCACCGCCGGGATGCCGGCTTCGGCGGCCATCTCGGCAGCGGCGACCTTGCTTCTCATCCCGCCCGATCCGAAGGCAGAGGTGCGATCGCCGATCTCCATGCCCTCCAGGACCGAGAAATCGGTCACCTCGGAGATCAGCTCGGCCCCGGAATCGATGCGCGGATCAGCTGTGTGGAGACCGTCTATGTCGCTGAGCAGGACGAGAAGCCGAGCGTCGAGGAGGACCGCGACCTGGGCGGCGAGGAAGTCGTTGTCGCCAAAGGTGATTTCATCCGTGGCGGTCGTGTCGTTCTCGTTGACGACCGGGACAACCCCCCAGGCGATCAATCGCCGCAGGGTCCGACGGGCGTTCAGGTAGTTGCTGCGGGCCGCGATGTCGGCCGCGGTGAGGAGCACTTGAGCGGCATGCGTGCCATGCCCCGACAGGCGAGTCTCGTAAGCACGGAAGAGATCGCCCTGGCCAACTGCGGAAGCCGCCTGCAGCTCGTCCATGGCCTTTGGCCGGGTGGGCAACTCCATCAACCGCATCCCGCGGGCAATCGCACCCGAAGTGACCATCACAACCCGCTCCCCACCCTGCTCCAGCGCCGCAACCTGCTCGCAGACGGAATCGAGCACGTCGGCGCGCAGCTCACCGTCATCGGCGGCGACGATCGAGGATCCGAGCTTTACCACGAGGGTCATGACGGGCAATTATGGATGCAGCTCGAATTCGTGCTCGCCGATCCGCACGTCGTCGCCCGATTCGAAGCCGGCCGCCTCCAGGGCGGCGATGACTCCGATCTCCTTGAGGCGGCGCTCAAGGTAGGCGAGCGCCTCCTCGTTGCTCAGGTCATGACGCTCGAAGAGCAGCTCGACGCCGCGGCCGAGCACACGGAACCCACCGTCGTCCTCGCGCTCGACCCGGTAGCCGCCTTCGCCCGCTGGGCGGTAGACCCGGTACTCGGCCTCGAATTCCGAAGTGGCCTCGCCCGCAGCCTCGATCCGAGCCGGGGCCTCAGGGAGAGCCGAGAGGATCCGCTGTCGCAGCTCCTCCAACCCATCACCGGTCGCCGAGGAAACGGCCAGCACCCCGAGAATCCGGTCGCCCAGCCTCCCCGCCCAATCCTCCACTGCCGACTCCACCTGCTCCTGCGGGAGCAGATCCCGCTTGGAGAGCACGACCAGCTCGGGCAATCGGTCCAACCCCAAGCCGTAGGAGGACAGCTCTTGCCGCACCGCCTCATAGTTGGACTCCGGATCGCCCTCCAGCGGAGCCAGATCGACCAGGTGCACCAACATCGAGCAGCGCTCCACATGGGCGAGGAACTCGTGCCCGAGCCCGGCGCCCTCCGCCGCCCCCTCGATCAGGCCGGGGATGTCGGCGACGACGGCCTGCCGGTCCTCCCCCTCGATCGTCCCCAGCACCGGCGACAGGGTCGTGAACGGATAGTCGGCGACCTTCGGGGTGGCTCGCGTCAGCCGACTCAGCAGCGAGGACTTGCCGGCGTTGGGCAGGCCGACCAGCCCCACGTCGGCCAGCAATTTCAATTGCAACTCGATCCAATCCCCTTCCCCGGCGGTGCCCTTCTCGGCGAACCGCGGGGCCTGCCTGGTGGAGGTCGCAAATCGCTTGTTCCCGTGCCCGCCGCGCCCCCCGTGCGCGATCACCGCGCGCTGGCCAACCTCGACCAGATCGACTCGGCTCCCATCCACTGCGGTCGCCTGGGTCCCGGCGGGCACCAGGATCTCCCGATCTTCCCCCCGCGCCCCGTGCCGGTTTGAGCCCTCGCCGTGCCTTCCCCGTCCGGCCCTGAAGTGCTTGCTGCCCCGCAGCTCCCCAAGGTCCCGCCGCGACGCATCGCAGACCAACACCACGTCCCCGCCATGGCCGCCATCTCCCCCATCGGGCCCGCCTCGGGGCACGTGCGCCTCCCGGCGAAAGCTCACGCAGCCGTTACCGCCCGCGCCACCCTCGACCCATATCTTTGCCCTGTCGTACATCGCCAGCAGGGTAGATGGGGAGGGGATTGGGCACCCTCCCGCTCGCTATCCCTTCGGGTAGCGCCGCTCGCGGGTAGTGGCGCCCAACCCCCTCCTCACGAGCCTGCTCCAATGATCGCTGGTGAGCGCAGCAGGGAGAGGGCCCGGTTGCCCTACTCGAGCGCGGCGCTACCGGCGAAGCCGGATAGCGCGAGAGAGGGGCACCCGGGCCCTCACTCCCCTAGCTTTCGATGACTGAGATCGTGCGACCGCGACGCGAGGGTTTGAAGTCCACAGTGCCCGGCCGCGTCGCGAAGATCGTGTGATCGCGGCCGAGGCCGGTGCCCTCGCCCGGCCAGAAGCGCGTGCCCCGCTGGCGAACGATGATCTCGCCACCGGATACCTGCTGCCCGGCAAACACCTTGACGCCGAGCATCTTCGGGTTTGAGTCGCGACCGTTGCGGCTGGAGCCGAGGCCCTTCTTATGAGCCATCGTCAGCCTCCTTCTTCTCAGCTTTCGGGGCAGCCGCTTTGCGGGTCGCCATCTTGACCTCGGTCACCTCGAGCTTGGTCAGTTCGGAGCGGTGCCCGGCGCGGCGGCGGTAGCCCTTCTTCGGCTTGTATTTGAAGACCTTGATCTTCGGCCCGCGCAGATGCTCGGCGACGGTCGCCTCGACCTTCACCTTCTCCAGCTCCTTTGGCTCCGCAACGACATCTTTGTCGCGGAACATCACGGCACGGAGGGCGACTTTGTCGCCCTCTTTGGCGCTGAGGCGATCGACGAGCAGGGAGGTCCCCTTCTCGACCTTGTACTGCTTGCCGCCTGTTTCGATTACCGCGTACATGCTCTATTCGTCCTCGCTGCCGTGATTGGAGCCGCCGGAGTCTAGCGATGCGACCGCGGCGGAGCGCTCGACCCGCTCGATCCGCACCAGCTTGCGCTCGCCCACGAATCGCCCCCCGCCGGTGACGCTGACGATGTAGGAGTCGACCCGCGCGACGGCGTCGTCGGGGTTGTACATGTGCGGCTCGTCGATCTTGACCAGGACCTCCTCGCCGACCTTGAAGGGCAGCGCCCGCTCCTCGATCTCCTCGCGCGTGCCGGCCTCGACTACCTCGAAGGTGTCGATCGGTAGCGCGTCCCCACCTTCGAAGTGGAACTGCTTCCCGGTCTCCGCCTCCAGCTCGGCAAGGCCGCTCTCGGGATCGATCAGCTCCGCAGCCACCTTCGGGTTGACCCGCAGCAGGAAGGCCTCCGGCTCCGGGCGCTCGGCAACGACCTCGGGCAGCTTGCGCAGGCCCTCGAGGGCGACCGTCTCGGCCGAGAGCACCACGCCCTCCCCTGCGCAGGTCGGGCAGTGGGCGGTGAGGATCTCCCGCACCCCATCGGTCACGTTCTGGCGCGTCATCTCAACCAGGCCGAGCGGAGAGACCTCGACCACATAGCTCTTCGACTTGTCGGCGTCGAGCGCTTTGCGCAGCGTTTTCAGGACTTTCTCGCGGTTTTTCGCCCGCGCCATGTCGATGAAGTCGATGACGATGATCCCGCCGATGTCGCGCAGTCGCAGCTGACGCACTGCCTCCTCGGCGGCCTCGGTGTTGACCCGGGTGATCGTCTCCTCCAGACCCCCTTTGCCGCGACCGGTGAAGCTGCCGCTGTTGACGTCGATCACGGTCAGCGCCTCGGCGTAGTCGATGATCAGATAGCCACCCGAGGGCAGGTCGACCCGCCGGTTCAGGGTCGATTCGATCGCCTTGTCGATCCCCCACTTCTCGAACAGGGGCTTTCGGCCCTCGTACAGCTCCACACCGTCGACCAGTTCCGGGGCCGTGCGCTGGAAGAAGCCGGTCACGCGGTCGAACTGCTTCTGGGAGTCGATGATCGCCTTCTCGAAGTCGCTGAGGAAGACGTCGCGCAGAACGCGCACCGGCAGGTCGGCCTCCTGAAAGACGAGGTTCGGCGCCTTGGTCTGCTCGATGCGGCGGTCGAGGACATCGCCCAGCTTGTGCAGGTAGCCGATCTCCCGCACGAAGTCGGATTTCTTCGCTCCGTGGGCAGCGGTGCGAACGATCAGCCCACCGGGCCCTTTATAGGTGCGGTCGACCATCTTGCGCAGACGGTCGCGCTCTGAGGTGGTAAGCCGGCGACTCACCCCGACCCCACTTCCCTGCGGGGCATAGACCAGGTAGCGGCCGGCGATCGAGGTGTTCATCGAGAGCCGGGCGCCCTTCGTCTTCAGCGGGTCCTTGACGACCTGCACGACGATCTCCTGCCCGGGTTTGATCAGCTCGTCGATGCGGCGGCCTTTGCCGCGACCCCGCTTCGGCGCCTGCTCCCCGTCCGGCAGGACGATCTCATCGACGTGCAGAAAGCCGTTGCGCTCGAGGCCGATGTCGACGAACGCGGCCTCCATTCCGGGAAGGACGTTGTCGACCTTCCCCTTGTAGATGTTGCCGACGATCGAGCGGCGGCCGCGGCGCTCTATGTAGAGCTCCGCGACATCGCGGTTGCCGCCTTTCGTCTTCGACTCGAGAACCGCCACGCGAGTCTCGCCGCGGTCTGCGGAAACCAGAATTGTCTTTTTCATTTCAGCTCAGTTCAGATAGGTACGCGATCGCCTGCGCCCCTTTGCGAGGTCACCAGGCGAACCTGCCCTTCTGGCTGAGCCGCGATTGCATGTGAATGCTCTGAAGCACCCCCACCGCGAGGAAAGTCGCGAGCACGGAGGAACCTCCGTAGCTCATCAGCGGTAAGGGAATCCCCGTGATCGGCATGATCCCAAGGTTCATTCCCACGTTGACGAAGACCTGGAAGAGCAGCATGGCGGCAATGCCGCCGGCCACCAGGGTCCCGTATGAGTTCTTCGAGAGCGTCACGATCCGCAGCGCCCGCCAGATGAGCAGGGCGTAGAGGGATAGGACGAATGCGGCCCCCATGAATCCGTAGCGCTCCCCGATCACCGCGAAGATGAAGTCGGTGTGCCGCTCAGGGACAAAGTCGAGCCGCGTTTGGGTGGCCCGATCGCCACGGCCGGTCTTCTCACCGGAGCCGATCGCGATCTTGGCCTGATTCTGCTGGTAGCCGGCGTCGCTGGAGTTCTCGTCGGGGTGCAGGAACGAGGTGAGCCTCTCCTGCTGGTACCCCTTCAGCACGGGCGTCCCGATTGCGGGAGCCACTACGAGAACCAGTGTCGTCAACGCGACGACGGCCGCGCCGATTGCGGCGAGGTGCGTCCAGGGGACGCCCCCCACATACATCACGGCGAGTGTGATCGCCCCGAACACCAATGAGGTGCCGAGGTCCGGCTGCAGGAAGACAAGCGCAGCCGGAGCCAGGCCGAGGCATAGGTAGCGCACCGTGCGCTGCCGAGCCGAACCGCGCCTGGCGCCATCGATGACGAACCCGGCAAGCGCGAGCACAAGCAGGAGCTTGCCGAGCTCCGATGGCTGGAAACTGAAGAACGGCAGGTCAAAGGCGCGCCGTGAGCCGCGCGCCGCAAACCCGAACACGAAGACAAGCGAGATGCTCACGCAGAGGAAGGTGTAGATACCGACCCGCAGCTCGCGGAAGCGCGAGTAATCGATGCGGGAGAGAAGCAGCATGCCGACGATGCCGAGCACGGCGTAGAGCGCTTGGCGATCGACGAAGTAGTTGGGGTTGCCCGGCACGTCATGCCGCGTCGCCTGGCCGAGGACGAAGACGCTGAAGGCGGCGAGTGCCGCTGCCGCGAGAGCCAACGGAGCGTCCATGTAGGCGAGGCCAAGCCGCTCCGCGAGGCCGGGCCGGGCGACGAACGGCTCGGGGCGAGCCTGGCGTGTACGGGTCGCATACATGTCTACTCGATCGCTCCGCCGCCGGCGCCGGGAACCGGGTGGGCGCTCTTGCCGAAGTACTCGGAAAGGATGTCACGGGCGGCGGGGGCTGCCGTATCGGCGCCAAAGCCGCCCTGCTCGAATGTCACAGCGACGACGATCTCGGGGTCAGGGTAGGGAGCAAGCACCACATACCATGACTGATCTGCATATCCGGGGCGCTCCGCCGTTCCCGTCTTGCCGGCGACGGGAACCGGGAAGCCGCCGAAGATGTCGTAGGAGGTGCCACCGGGCAACTGAGCGGCATCGTGGAGCCCGGCGAGGATGACGTCGCGCCACTCGGGGTCGATCGGCACATGCCTCGCCGGCCCGGGGTCGATCTCACGCAGCACGCGCCCGGCCGCGTCATTTACCTGCAGGCCGATGTGCGGCCGGGGAACCACGCCACCGTTGGCGATCGTCGCGTAGGCAACGGCCATCTGCAGCGGGTCGGCCTGCAGGTCGCCCTGCCCCACGGCGAGGTTGACGTTGTCGCCCGCCGACCAGGGCCGATCGGTGAGCTTCTTCCGGTACAGCTCGTTGCGCCAGGCCGGCGTCGGCAACAACCCGGCCTGCTCTCCCGGCAGGTCTATTCCCGTCTCCCTGCCAATCCCGAGGCGGCCCGCCCACTCCTGCAGCGCCGTCTTCGGGGTGCCCTCATACATCCGGTCGCCGAGCGTGTAGTAGAAGACATCGGAGGAAACCTGCAGGGCTCGCTGCATGCTGAGCGACCCGTAGGCTGCGCCACCGGCGTTCTGGAAGTCGATCCCGCCGAGCGTAAAGACGCCATCGTCGTATATCGACTCGGTCGGGGTCACGGCGCCACTGGCCAGCGCCGCAACCGAGGTGATCGGCTTGAAGGTGGAACCGGTTGGATAGGCGCCGGCGATCGCGCGGTTGAAGTACGCCGCCCCGGTGTCTTCGGAATAGAGCCGGTCGACGGTCGCCTGGCTGATCGTATGGGTGAACAGAGCAGGGTCGAAAGTCGGATTCGACCCCATCGCCAGGATCTGGCCGTTGCGCGCGTTCATCGCCACATAAGCCCCATAGAGGCCCTGGCCGGACAGCGCCGCGTCGCCGGTCGCTTGTAGTTTCGAGTCGATCGTCAACTGCAGGTTGTTCCCCGGAGCGGGCGGCCGGTCGACCAGCCTTCCGCCCGGCGTCGGTTGACCGAGGGCATCGACCTGGATCCGAGTCATCCCGGGCGTGCCACGCAGGGGACGGTCGTAGGTGTACTCGACACCGTCCTGGCCGATTTCGTCGCCTGGCTGCACGCCCTTGTAGCGCGCCTCTTTCAACTGGTCCTCGTTGATCTCGTGAACGCTGCCGAGGATGTGGGCGGCGAGCGTCCCGCTCGGGTAACGGCGCACGAAGACACGCTGCACGCTGATTCCCGGGAAGCGGTCCTGGTTCTCCTGCAGGTAGTAGACGAGATAGCTGCCGACGTCGCGGCGCAATGTCACAGGCGCCCCGGCCGCGACCTTCTGCTGCTCGGCGATGATCTTCAAGACGCGGCGCAGCGATGTGTGGGTCAGCTCCCCGAGCCGCGCCAGCTCAGCCCGGCGCTCTGCGCGGTCGGCCGGCAGTTTCTGCAGGTTGACCTGCAGGGCGAAGCTGGTGCGGTTGCCGACCAGCACTTCTCCGTTGCGGTCGAGGATCTCGCCGCGCGGTGCGCTGACGCGGAACTCGCGGGTGCGGTTGTTGTTGGCCTCGGCCAGATACTTGTCGCCCGACAGAACCTGCAGCTGCCAGAGGCGGAAGAAGAGGACCACGAAGAGGACCAAGGCGAGGCCGCCGAAGACGGCAAGGCGCAAAGCCAGGCGATTGCTCATCTGTGGGCCTCGTTCGTCAGAACGGAGATACATCTATCTAGGTTCCCAGCACCGTCGGTTGCCTGCGTCGCCGCACTTTCGGCTCCTCGACCAGCGCCGGTCGCAGAGCGCGTCGCACGCCGAGGTAGATCGGCCAGCCGAGGAAGAATGCATAGAGGCTCTTGAGCAGGATGTCACGGACGAGCAGGGCGCTGACCGGGGCGTCCACCCCGAGCAGCAGCTGAACGACCGCGAGCCCCAGCTCACAGAACAAGGTCAGGCCCATGCAGAGCAGCGGTGGAACCAGGGAGCTGTGAATTTCGAAGCGCTCCCGGAAAAGCCCGGCCAGGTAACCGGCTCCGAGCAATACCAGCGAGGTGGCGCCGAGCGCCTCCACCAGAAGGCAATCGACCAGCAAGCCGACCGAGAAGCCGACAACCGCTCCCGTCGTCGTACCCCCCAGCAGGCCGAGGACTATGACCAGAGCCGGCAGCATGTCCGGGCTGACGTGGAAGAGCTCGACCCGCGAGAAGAAGGACAGCTGGATCAGCACGCCGCCGACCGATATCGCGACCAGGCGGGCGAGAATGCGAGGGGTGACGATCATCCGCGGCTCCCGCCGGTCAGCACTTGGACCAGATCGAGGTTGCGCAGGTCAGCATAGGGCCGCAGGTGGACCTGTTGACTGGCCTCCTGCTCGACGACCGAAGCCTGCGTCACCTCGCCGATCGGGAGCCCGGGGGGGAACAGCGACTCGTAGCCCTCGACGCGCCAGCCGGAGGTGACGACGGTATCGCCCATCCCCACCCTCTTCGTGGAGTCGATGAAGTCGAGGATCAGATCCTCGGGATCGCCGACGTCGGGCCTGACCACTCCTTGCCCCCCCTGCGGCACCACCTTGGCTGAGACGGCACTCGCATGGTCGGTCAGAAGCATCACCTGCGAGGAGCCGCCGCTGACCGCGGAAACCCGCCCGGCAAGAGCGCCGTCCGCGACCACCGGATCGTTGACACGCACCCCATCGCCTCCGCCCAGATCAATCGTCACCGTCGAGTACCAGACGTTCGGCGACCGCGCGATCACCCGTCCGGTCACCGGCTCATAGGCGGAGACCGCCAACACCGGCCCGCGGTCCAGCGCCAGCAGGTTGCGCAGCTGCGCGTTTTCATGCAGCGCCTCCTTGCCGGCAACCGCCTGGGCGCGAGCTGTTTCCAGCTCTGCCTCCAAGCGCTTGTTCTCACCGCGGGCGTCGAAGGTCTGGTCAAACCAGTTGATCAGATCGCGCGCGGGCTTCAGCGCCCGATCGGCGACCACCTGAAGCGGGCTGAAAGCTGCGCTGACAGTGCGCTGCAGGCCGCCGGAGCCCTGGCCGTACGTAAAGGTCAGCAGCGCGAACGAGCTGATGATGAGAAGCGCGAGAACCGCTCTACGGCGGCGTACTTGCTTTCGATACACGGTGAACGCCTAAGTTTGGAGCTTGACATGAGCGGGGGCTAAGCAAAGTTGCGAGCGCCCGACTTCCTGCTGGCGCGGTGGATCGTCTCGAACTCCTCCAGGGAGACGCCGGACCCCACCGCCACGCAGGTCAGCGGTGACTCTGCCAGCTGACAGGGCATCTGGCACTCATCGCGCAACCGCTGTTCGAGTCCTTGCAAAAGCGCGCCGCCGCCGGCCAGCGTGATTCCGCGGTCCATGATGTCACCCGCCAGCTCCGGCGGGGTGCGGTCGAGGGTGTCCTTGACCGCGTCGACGACGTGGCCGACCGGCTCGTCGAGGGCGACGCGAACCTCTTCGGAGGAGAGGGTGATCGTTTTCGGCAGGCCGGAGACGAGGTCGCGACCACGGATCTCGGTCCGCACCTCCTCGGGCAGCTTCGACGCCGAGCCGGCCTCGAGCTTGACCTCCTCCGCCGTCTGGGTGCCGATCGCCAGCTTGTACTCGTGCTTGCAATGGTTGACGATCGCCTCGTCGAGCTCATCGCCGCCGACCCGAATCGACTGCGAGACGACGATGCCGCCCAGTGAGATGACCGCGACCTCGGTGGTGCCGCCGCCGATGTCGACGACCATCGACCCGGTCGGCTCGGCAACGGGCAGGCCGGCGCCGATCGCAGCCGCCATCGGCTCCTCGATCAGATAGGCCTTGCGAGCGCCGGCCGAGAGACAGGCCTCCTCGACGGCCCGCTTCTCGACCCCGGTTACGCCGGAGGGAACGCAGACGACAACGCGCGGGTGCGCGAAGCGGTTCTGGTGCACCTTCTTGATGAAGTGCCGAAGCATCTGCTCGGTGACGTCGAAGTCCGCGATCACTCCATCCTTGAGCGGGCGAATCGCGGTGATCGTCCCCGGCGTCCGACCCAGCATTCGCTTTGCCTCCACCCCGACCGCGTGGACCTGGCCGTTGCGAGAGTCGATCGCCACGACGGATGGTTCGGAGAGGACGATGCCGCGACCGCGCACGTAGACGAGCGTGTTGGCGGTGCCGAGGTCGACGGCCATGTCGCGGCCGCCTAATCCCCTCAGCCGGCTGAACAGGCCCATGCGTGCGTGTCGTGGCTCATCGAGAGGGGATCATCCCAAATGCGTGTATTTACCCTGGTAATCCCCTGTCAATGTCTTATAGTCAAAAATACTAGAGCAGTTCCGGGACAGGCCCGGCGGAGTGACCGGTGCAAGGCGGAGCAGGCACAGCCAGACCCGTGGGAACTGGTTCGACATTCGAACAGTTCTTGGAATTCGTGCCCGATGCGATCGTGGGGGTCGACCGCGAGGGAAAGATGGTTCTCGTCAACGGTCAGGCCGAAAAGCTGTTCGGCTACCGCCGCAAGGAGATGATCGGCCAGGTGGTCGAGGTACTCGTGCCGGGTCGTTTCCGCGGAGTCCACCCCACCCACCGAGAGAACTACTTCGAAGAGCCTCGCACGCGGCCGATGGGTGCCGGCATCGAGCTGTTCGCGGTCCGCAAGGACGGGACCGAGTTTCCGGTCGAGATCAGCATCTCGAGCATCGAGATCGACGGCGGAGCGATCACCACCGCGGCCGTCCGCGACATCAGCGAGCGCGCCGAGAGCGAGCGCGAGAAGGCCCTTCAGCAGCAACTCGACCGGGCGCGGCGCCTGGAGAGCGTCGGCCAACTCGCCGGCGGAATCGCCCACGACTTCAACAACATCCTCGGCGTAATCATGAACTATGCGGAATTCGTCGCCGACGAGCTGGACGGCGACTCGCAGGCCCACCAGGACGTCGAGGAGATCCGCCGCGCCGCCGAGCGCGCGGCGGCGCTTACCCGCCAGCTGCTGATCTTCAGCCGCCGCGAAGTCGTGAAGCCCGAGGTCCTCGATCTCAACGAGCTGATCGCAGAGCTGGAGAAGCTGCTGCGCAGAGCGCTGGGCGAGCGGGTCGAGCTGGAGGTCCACGCCGCCGAGGCGCTGTGGGCGATAGAGGCCGACCCCGGCCAGATAGAGCAGGTCCTGGTCAACCTGGCGGTCAACGCCCGCGATGCGATGCCGGAGGGAGGGCGGTTGATCATCGAGGTCGAGAACGCCGAGCTGGATGAGGACTACACGTACATGCACCCCGACACGCAGCCGGGCTCCTACGTCAGGCTCAAGGTCAGCGACACCGGCATTGGGATGAGCACGGAGACGGTGGAGAGAGTCTTCGAGCCGTTCTTCACCACCAAGAGCGATGGCACCGGCCTGGGGCTGGCGACGGTCTACGGCATCGTCACCGGCTCCGGGGGCAGGATCGACGTCTACTCCGAGCCCGACGTCGGCACGACGGTGAAGATCCACCTGCCGGCGACTTCCGCGGCGCCCCGCCCCAGCGAGCCCGACGCCCGAGCCCAGCCGGCCGGCGAAGGCGAGGCGGTGCTGGTGGTCGAAGACGAGGCGGACGTGCGACGCATGGCCGAGCGAATCCTTACCAAGGGCGGCTACTCGGTGATCGGGACAACCAGCGGCCTGGAGGCGATCGAACTGCTGAAACGCGAAAGCCGGCAGGTGGACCTGCTGTTGACCGACGTGATCATGCCGGAGCTGCTCGGGACCGAGCTGGTCGAGCAGGCCCGCGCGATCCGACCGGAGCTGCCCGTGGTCTACATGTCCGGCTACAGCCACGAGGTTCTCGCCCCCCAGGCTCTTACCGAAAACGGTGGCAGCGCCTTCATCGAAAAGCCCTTCAGCGCACGGGAGCTGCTCGAGACGGTGCGGGAACTGCTGGACGGCGGGGAGCAAGAAGGGGGTGTCTGAGCTCCTGGAGCAGACGATGGGGCCCGCGGCGGCAGGAAACGCTGCGGGCATCCTGGTCACCGACGATCGGCCGGAGGTGCTGCGGTTGATCGACCGCACCCTGGGCAGTAGGTACCGGTGCGAGTTCGCCTCCAGCGTCGACGAAGCGAGAGAGAAGCTGGATGGCACCGGATTCGAGCTGGCGCTCTGCGACATCCAGATGCCGGGCGAGTCGGGGTTGGTTTTGGTCGAGGAGATCGCAGCTCGGTACCCCGACATGGCAATCGTGCTCGTCACGGGAGTCGATGACCCGGACGTTGCGAAACAGACCTTCCGGCTCGGCGCCCACGGCTACCTGGTGAAGCCGTTTTGGCCAGGGCAGCTGCTGATCACGACGATGAATGCGCTGCGCCAGCGGGAGCTCGAGCTGACCGAGAAAGCTCGCAGCCGGGTCCTCCTGGAGAGCGCCGAGAAACGCGCGGAGCACTTCCGCGATGAGCTCGCGCTTGCCCAGCAACAGGCAATCGAGGAACTGCGCTCCTCTCGCCAGGAGACCGTCGAGCGCCTTGCGCGGGCGATCGAGATGCACGACGCCGAGACCGGCCGCCACGTCAACCGGATGGCGTCGATCGCCGCCTTCCTCGGTGCTCAGATAGGACTGAGTGGCGAGCGGGTGCTGCTGCTGCGCGCCGCGGCGCCGATGCACGACGTGGGCAAGATCGCGATCCCGGACGAGATCCTGCGCAAGCCGGGCCCCCTCACCCCGGAGGAACGCGAGCAGATGGAAACCCATACCTGGGTCGGCCACCAGATCCTCGCCGACTCCGACAGCGACCTGCTGCGAATTGGGGCGTCGATCGCCCTCACCCACCATGAGTGGTGGGACGGCAGCGGCTACCCACAGGGGCTACGCGGAGAGGAGATCCCGCTCGAGGGCCGCATCGTCGCTGTCGCCGACATCTTCGACGCGCTGCTCAGCGACCGCCCTTACCGTCCGGCCATGACTGTCGACGAAGCAGTCAAGACGATCGAAGACGAACGCGGCACTCACTTCGACCCCCGCATCGCAGACCTCCTCCTGGAGCACCTCGACGAGGCGCTCTCCCTGCGCGGCTGACCAGTCGCCCCGGGCCGGGCCTCCTCCCGGCCCGGGGCTCAGCCGCGAAACAGCTCCGGCGCCAACTCGAGCAATAGCCCAACCGGCAGCCCCACTACGTTCGAAACGCTCCCCTCGATCCGCTCGACCAAGGTCGACCCCAGCGTCTGGATCGCATACCCACCGGACCTTCCCCGCCACTCACCGAACGCCACATACCGCTCCTTCTCGGCGTCGGAGAGATCCTTGAACACCACGGTGGTCCGCTCCAGACCACTCCGCTCATCGCCCTCTACACGCACGACCAACCCGCTCAGCACTTCATGCGAGCGACCGGACATCCGGTCCAGGTACTCACGCGCCTCGACCTCATCGGCAGGCTTCCCCAATGCCGTGCCGTCGAGAGCCACATCGGTATCGCAAGCGATGACCAGGTCGGCACTCTCCACGGCAGCAGCCTTGCGCCGCGCGTTCTCGACGACCTCTATCGCAGGATCCCCGCCCGCAAGTTCGTCGACCCCGGGCACCACAATCTCGAAGCTGACACCCAGCTTCTCGAGCAGCTCCCGCCGCTGGGGAGAGCCGGAAGCGAGGACTACAACTCGGGGAACCAGATGCCTATCTCGCGCTCGGCGGATTCATCCGAATCCGAGCCGTGGACCATGTTGAAGGTGACCTCGAGCGCGAAATCGCCACGAATCGAGCCCGGCGCCGCCTCAACGGGATTGGTCGCGCCGATCAACTGACGCGCGGCTGGAACCGCCTCGGGACCTTCGAGGACCATCGCCACCAGCGGCCCACCGGTGATGAAGGAGACCAGCTCGCCGAAGAAGGGCTTCTCGGCGTGCTCGGCGTAGTGCTCGTTGGCGATCGCCTCATCGGCCTGCATCTTCTTCAGGGCGGAGATGCGAAGCCCCTTGCGCTCAAACCGCGCGATGACCTCACCGGTCAGGGCGCGCTCGAAGGCATCAGGCTTGACGAGGATCAGGGTCCGGCTCACGTTCGACGCTCCTTTGCTGTCTTTTCGGTTTCGACGCCTCCTTGGAGGCGGCGCGCGTGGCCGGCTCTTCTCTGCTCATGGGGCGCTCGGAGTCTTTTTTGCCAGGCGGAGGCGCGGATTTTTTCCTGCGGCTCGCCTGCGCTGGTTTGGCGGCGCGCTGAAGCCCGGCCTCGCAGTATGGGCAGAGGGCCCAGCGCGGGTCGACCGGTTTGCCGCAGCTGCGACAGGGATCCTTGAGGCGGCGCTGGCAGTTGGGGCAGCGAAGGAAGTTCTTCTCGATCGGGAACTCACAATTCGGGCACGACTGCTCGGTCAGCTGGCGCACCCTCAATTCGGCAGCTTTGACCTCCAGCTCACGCTCATGGGCGTCCTCGAGGAACTCAGGGGGCCGAACGATCGCGTAGACGGCGGTGCCAACGTAGGGAAAGAAGGAGGCAATGGTCGCGCAGGCGACGAGGAAGGGATCCGAGACGCGGCGCTTTGCATCCAGGTAGGTGTAGACGATCAGCGCCAGCCAAACGACGACGAGCGTGAGAACGAGGAGGGAGACGACCAGGTTGAGGCCGCTGTTGCTGATGCCGAAGATCGCGAGTGACATGGTGACGTTCCGCCGAGAAGGGAGCGGGCAGTCTACTTCGCCGCCTCTGTCGCGAACCCTGTCCGAATCGATGAAGGGATCAGAGGAACAGCCTCCCGAACAGGTAGCCGACCCCAAAGAAAACGAGGATTACCACCGCGACCACAGCGGCGACCAGGCCCATCATCGAGAGCAGCTCCGATCCTGCGCTCCGATTCACGATCGAATCCTCGCAGGTGCGAGGACGTAATGGGAGCCGGTGACGAGCAGGACGCCACCCGGTGTCCCGCTCGCCAGCTCGCGCGCGTGCGCCAGCGCCACGTCGAAGCGCGGCTCAGCCGCAGCCGTCAACCCCTCTGCCTCACAGAGACGAGCCAGCTCCGCCGCCGGGACCGCGGGGCGAGGGGCGGGCGAAGCCTGCCCGTCGGGCACTCCCGAGCCGTCGTTGGAGGTCGGGATCTCAGTGCACACGACTCCGGCGATAGCCGGGGCGAGGGCGCGAATCATTGCGGCGGCGTCCTTGTCGGCGAGAACCGCGAGGCAGACGATCACGGGGGATTCGCCAGCGACCTCGGGCAAGGCCTCGGCCAGGGCAGCGGCGCCGTCGGGGTTGTGGGCGGCGTCGATGTACGTAGGGGGTTCCGCCGCGATTCGCTCCAGGCGACCTGGGATCGTCAAGCTCGCGGCTACGGCGGCAACCCGCTCGGGGTCCAACTCGCCGAGAAACGCCTCGACCCCTGCCATTGCCAGGGCGAAGTTGCGCCGCTGGAATTCGCCAGGGGCCCGGGGGCGCAGATCCGGACCCGGGTCGCGCGGGGCGCGGATCAACTCCGCGCCCCGCTCGCGAGCCGCTTCCTCCGCCAGCGCCTCGACCTCGGGGCTCACCTGCCCCAGAACCAAGGTCGAGTGATCGCGCAGCACCGCCAACTTCTCCGCGGCGATCTCCGCCTCGCTCTCCCCCAGCCACTCGGTGTGGTCGAGCCCGACCGAGGTGAGCACGGTTACCCGCGAGGGGATCGTGTTGGTCGCGTCGAGCCTTCCTCCCAGGCCGGCCTCGATCACGCCTGTCTGCACACGGGCGGCGGCAAGAGCGACGAAGCTCGCCGCGGTGGCGGCCTCGAACTGCGTGACCGCCTCTCCCTCCTCCAAGCTTCGGTTGACGACCGCGGCCGCCTGCGCGACGCGCTCCACCGCGGCGGCGAATTGCGGCGCGGCGATCTCCTCGCCGTGCACGAGGGTTCGCTCCGACCAGTGCGAGGCGTGCGGGGACACGCAGGCGCCTGTACTTACCCCGTGCGCCTCCAGCAGGGCCGAGATCATCCGCGTCACCGAGGACTTGCCGTTGGTGCCGACCACGTGGATAGAGGCGAAGCGATGCTGGGGCATGCCCAGCATCGTGGTCAGCCGGTGCATTCGGTCGAGGCCGAGCTTCCAGCCGATCGGCTCCAGCGAATCGAGGTAGGCCTCTGAATCCACGGAAGTGGCTAGCCGAGCCGGTCGAGCTCGGCGCGGTAGCGCTCGAGCTTGCCGCGCTCCTCCTCGATGACCTCGGCCGGAGCCTTTGCGACGAAGCCCTCGTTGGAGAGTTTGCGCTCGGCGCGCTCCACTTCGGAGCGCAGCTCCTTGCGGCGCTTCTCGAGTCGCGACTGGACGGCCTCCGCATCGATCTCTGCCGAGGGCAGCACCTTCACCGAACCAATGGAGACAACCGGGTCTGCGCTGTTCTCGCCGCTGAATTCGAAGCGCGACAGGCGACCGACGAACTCCTGCGGACCGCCCCCCTCGACCCGGGCCGACAGCACGGATGCCACCGGCACCTCGACCAGCTCGCGCCAGGCACGCAAACGGCGGGTCAGCTCGATCTCCGCCTCCATCTCGGCCTCGGCTTCGAGATCGAAGAGCGATTCGTCTGCCGCGGGGAACGGGTGGATCGCGAGGTGTCCCCGGCGGGCGGGGTGGTACGACCAGATCTCCTCGGTGACGAACGGCATGACCGGGTGCAACAGGGCGAGCGTGCGCTCAAGCGCCCAGAGCAGCGTCGCCGAGACCTCGGCCTCGCCCTCGTACAGCCGCGGCTTGACGATCTCCAGATACCAGTCGCACAGCTCCGACCAGAAGAACGCGTAGGCCTCCTGGACGGCGTGGGCGAAATCGTATGCCTCCAGCTTCGCCGTGACCGAAGCGATAGTCCGCTCCAGCCGCGAGATGATCCAGCGGTCCTCGATCCGATCAAGGTTCAGAATCCCTCGCCCAACCGCCGCAGGGACTTGGCCCTGCGGCGCATTGATATGCGATTGATCCTGCTCGAATTTGCAATTCAGCAGGATCAATCGCGAGGCGTTCCAGAGCTTGTTCGAGAGGTCGCGCCCCTGCTCGACCTTGGCGTCGGAGTAGCGCACGTCCTGGGTCGATGACATCGCCAGCAGGCCGAAGCGCAGGGCGTCGGCGCCGTGCACGTCGATCTCCTCCAGCGGGTCGATCCCGGTGCCGAGACTCTTCGACATCCGCCGGCCGTCACGGGCCTGGATCACCGAGTGGACGTAGACATCGCGGAAGGGGATGGCACCGGGGAACTCGAGGCCGCTCATGATCATCCGCGCCACCCAGAGGAAGAGGATCTCCCGCGCAGTGGTGAGGAAGCTGGTCGGGTAGAAGGCGCGCAACTCCGGCGTGTCGTCGGGCCAGCCGAGCGTGGCGAAGGGCCAGATCGCCGAGCTGAACCAGGTGTCGAGCACATCCTCCTCCTGGCGCAACTCCCCTCCGCAGGCGCCGCAGCGCTCGGGGGTAACCTCGCCGACGAAGGTCTCCTCGCAGGGATCGCAGTACCAGACGGGAATCCGGTGTCCCCACCAGAGCTGGCGGGAGATGCACCAGGGGCGGATCTCCCGCATCCAGTCCAGGTAGACGCGCTTCCACTGCGGCGGCGTTATCCGCACCTCATCGCGCTCGACGACCTCGATCGCCGGCTGCGCCAGCTCGTCCATGCGGCAGAACCACTGCAGTGAGATCAGCGGCTCGATCCGCTCCCCCGATCGGTGAGAGAAGGGGACCGAGTGGACGTAGGGCTCCTCGGCCCGCAGCAGGCCCTCCTCGCGCAGCGCGGCGACGACCGCCTCCTGCGCCTCAGCCGCGGTCATCCCGGCGAAGCGCCCAGCCTCCTCGGTCATCCGCCCGTCGGGGCCGATCACGCCAATCTCCTCCAGCCCGTGCTTGCGACCGATCTCGAAGTCGTTGGGATCGTGTCCGGGGGTGATCTTCAGCGCCCCGGTGCCGAACTCGGGATCGACGTGCTCGTCGGCGATGATCGGCAGGCGGCGGTCAACCAGGGGAAGCACGCAATGCTGCCCGACCAGCTCGGCATAGCGCTCGTCGTCGGGGTTGACCGCCACCGCGGTGTCGGCCAGCATCGTCTCCGGCCGCACCGTGGCGACTGTCAGCATCCGGTCGGAGCCCTCGACCGGATAGTCGATCGAGTAGAGGGTGTCCTCGACCTCGCGGTTCTCGACCTCGAGGTCGGAGATCGCCGAGTGCGAACCGGGGTCCCAGTTGACCATGTAGTTGTCGCGGTAGATGTAGCCCTTGTCGAAGAGCTGCTTGAAGACGCGGTAGACGGCCTTCACGTATCCCTCGTCGAGGGTGAAGCGCTCGCGCTCGTAGTCGCAGGAGGCGCCGAGCCGCTTGTACTGCTCGACGATCGTCGACCCGTACTCCTCTTTCCAGGCCCAGACCCGCTTGACGAACTCCTCGCGGCCCAATTCGTGGCGGTCGACTCCCTCGGCGCGGAGCATCTTCTCGACGACCGATTGGGTGGCGATGCCGGCGTGGTCGGTGCCGAGGATCCAGAGCGTGTTGCGCCCGCGCATCCGGTTCATCCGCACCAGCGCGTCCTGCATCGAGCCGTTCAGGGCGTGGCCCATGTGAAGCGCGCCGGTGACGTTGGGCGGCGGGATCGCCACGGAGAAGTTCTCCTCCGGCGTCCCCTCGGCCTCCGGGTGGAAATAGCCGCCCTCGATCCACTCGGCGAAGATGCGCCGCTCGACCTCGCTCGGGTCGTAGCGGGTAGTTCCCTCAAGCCTCTTGCGGTCCGCCGCGCTCATCGCGGCGAGTCTAGATCAGGCAGATTCCTCGCTGAGGCCCTCGTCGCCACCGCCGATGTCCTGCGGCGCCGCCTCGGTGACCAGGGTCGGCCGCCGCCCCTGGGCGATCGTCTCCCTGGTGACGACGCACTTGGTGACGTCGCGGCGGGAGGGCAGCTCGAACTGGACGTCCAGCAGCGTCTCCTCGAGGATCGAGCGCAGGCCGCGGGCACCGGTCTCCCGCTCCAGCGCTTTGTCGGCGATCGCGTCGAGGCTGTCCTCGGCGAAGACCAGCTCGATGTCGTCGAACTCGAAGAAGCGCTGGAACTGCTTTGTAAGGGCGTTGCGCGGTTCGGTCAGGATCGTGATCAGGTCCTCGCGGCTCAGCTGGTGGATCGCGGCGACGACGGGAAGGCGTCCGATGAACTCGGGAATCAGCCCGTACTCCATCAGGTCCTCGGGCAGCACCTCCTCGAACCACTCGCCGGTGTCCTTCTGCTCCTGCGAGGAGATCGCAGCGCCGAAGCCCATACCCCGGTCACCCAGTCGCCGTTCGATCACCTTGTCCAGCTCGGCGAAAGAGCCGCCGCAGATGAAGAGAATGTTGGTCGTGTCGATCGTCAAGAACTCCTGGTGGGGGTGCTTGCGGCCGCCCTGTGGAGGGACCGAGGCAGTCGTCCCCTCGAGGATCTTCAGCAGCGCCTGCTGCACGCCCTCGCCGGAGACGTCGCGAGTGATCGACGGGTTGTCCGCTTTGCGGGCGATCTTGTCGATCTCGTCGATGTAGATGATCCCCGTCTCGGCTTTTTTGACGTCGAAGTCGGCGGCCTGGATCAGCTTCAGGAGGATGTTCTCGACGTCCTCGCCGACGTAGCCCGCCTCGGTCAGCGCCGTCGCGTCGGCGATCGCGAAGGGGACGTTGAGGATTCGCGCCAAGGTCTGGGCGAGCAGCGTCTTGCCGCAGCCGGTCGGGCCGAGCAGCATGATGTTCGACTTCTGAAGCTCGATGTCGGCGTCCTCTTTCTGGCTCATCTGGACGCGCTTGTAATGGTTGTAGACGGCGACCGAGAGCGCCCGCTTTGCGGCCTCCTGGCCGACCACGTACTCCTGCAGCACCTCGTGGATCTCACGCGGCTTGGGCAGATTCTCCAGCTCGATCGCCGGCGCGACCGTCAGCTCCTCGTCGATGATCTCGTTGCAGAGATCGATGCACTCGTCGCAGATGTAGACCCCCGGGCCGGCGATCAGCTTCTTGACCTGGCGCTGCGACTTGCCGCAAAAGCTGCAGAGGAGTTGCTCGTTCGAGTCTGTGGGACGTGCCAGCGGAATCCCCTCCTTGCGGGGCGAGTGGGTTGCCTACCGGCGTCGCGTCCTAGCTTAATGGCAGTCGCAAGCCGGCCTGTCGGTTCGCTCGTTTACTTCGCGAGCCGAGCGGTCCCTTCCTCTGAGCGGAAACACCCAGGCTCGCGCCCCAATCGTCACGGACTCGAGCAACTGGAGATCACCGTGCCGATCGGGGCACTCGCCTATCGTCCAAGCCGTGGCGCAGCGCCTGCGCATCGAGCCGATTACCCAAGAGCAGTTCGAAAGGCTGCTGCCGCTGATCGCCGCCTACCAGCGTTTCTACGAGGTCGAGGAGATCGATGACGACCGAAACCGAGCCTTCTTCGCCCGCTTCATCGCTCCCAGTGACGACGGGATGCTGCTGGGCGCCTGGCGCGGCGGGAGCCTGGTCGGCTACGCCTGCCTCTACTGGAGCTTCACCTCGCTGGTGCCGGCCGAGATGGTGCTGATGAACGACCTCTTCGTGGAGGAATCGGAGCGCGGGAGAGGAGTGGGCCGCGCCCTGATCGAGGCAAGCGCCGCGGTCGGAGAGGAGCGGGGCGCCCAGCGCCTCGAGTGGGTCACCCAGCGCGAGAACAAGACCGCCCAACGCCTCTACGACTCAACCGGTGCCGAGCGCAGCGAGTGGATCGCGTACGAGCTGCCGCTCAGTGATGCTCGATGACGCGGTCGACGAGGTTGTACTCCTTCGCCTCCTCCGCGCTCATGAAGTAGTCGCGCTCGGTGTCTTTGGCGACCTTGTCGAAAGGCTGCTGCGTGTGCTTGGCGAGGATCTCGTCGAGGCGGCGGCGGACGTCGATGATCTCTTTGGCGTGGATCTCGATGTCGGTCGCCTGGCCCTGGAAGCTGGATGAGACCTGGTGGATGAGGATCTTTGAGTTGGGCAGCGACATCCGCTTGCCGGCGGCGCCGCCGGCAAGCAGCAGCGCGCCCATGCTCATCGCGATGCCGACGCAGATCGTCTGCACGTCGGGCTTGATGAACTGCATCGTGTCGTAGATCGCCAGGCCGGCGTAGACGGAGCCGCCGGGGGAGTTGATGTAGAGGCTGATGTCCTTGTCGGGGTCCTCGGACTCCAGGTGCAGCAGCTGGGCGACGATCAGATTGGCGATGTCCTCGGTGACGGGCGTGCCGAGGAAGACGATCCGCTCGCCGAGCAGGCGCGAGTAGATATCGAAGGCGCGCTCGCCGCGCGAGGTCTGCTCGACCACCATCGGAACCAATGGACTCATGGCAGGCACTCTATAGAAGGCCGTCCAGAAGACGGTCGACGGACTCCTGCGGTGCTCTACCGGCGCTGAGGTCGGCGAGCACAGCTCCCCCACCGCCCGCCGCCTTGGCGAGATACATCGCTCGGTCGGCCGCCGCCATCAGCTCCTTCGCCGGAGGGCAGCCGTCCTGGTCGAAGAGGGCGGCGCCGACGCTGATCGCCAATCGCAGCTCGGTGCCATCGATCGTCAACCGCGACTCGGCGAGCGCCGCTACCAGCCGCTGCGCGACCGCTTCGGCGCCGGCGGCGTCGGCTTCGGGCAACAGCAGGGCGAACTCGTCTCCCCCCAAGCGGGCAACGACGCCCGAGGAGTCGGGACCGATGGTGTCGCTGGGGTGCAGGTTGGCGCTGAGCACCCGGGCAACCTCGCAGAGGGCCGCGTCGCCCGCTGCGTGGCCCAGCTCGTCGTTGATCTGCTTGAAGCGGTCGAGGTCGACGATCAAAATCGCCCCGCCCCATCCGTAGTGACGGGTGTAGTCGAGCTGCCACTCGAGCACCTCGTCGAAGCTGCGGCGATTGAGCAGGCCCGTGAGCGGATCGTGGTGGGAGAGCCGCTCCAGCTCGACCTCGATCGCTTTGCGGTCGGTCACGTCGCGAGCGATGGCGTAGATCTGATCCTCCTCGAGGATCCCAACCGAAGTCCACTCGATCCAGTGGACCTCGCCCTGTTTGTCGATATAGCGGTTCTGGAACTGGACGGTGCCGCCGCCATCGCCGATCGCCGCCGCCTCCTCCTCGGTGCGACGGCGGTCATCGGGATGGACGAAGTCGATGAACGGGCGGCCGAGCAGCTCGGCCTCGGTGAAGCCGAGGGTCTGCTCGAAGGCGGGGTTCACCCGCTTGAAGAAACCGTCGAAGCCGGCGATGCAGATCATGTCGCGGGAAAGGTTGAAGTGGCGCGCGCTCTCGCTCTCGAGCGCTCGCAGCCGCTCGGCGCCCGCAGCAAGCCCCGCTCGCATCCCGAGCGCGACCGCGACGGCCACCACCGGCAAGATATAGAGGAAGCTGAGCGCGTCGCTGACCGAACCGACCGTCACGCGCAGAATGAAGATCGCAGCGAAGAGCGCCCCTGCGATCAAGACGGCGTCGCGTCGCCTCCCCTCAGCCAATCTCGCGGACAGCATGCTCTACTAAATTCTAACTAGCGCAGACGCCATTAACCTACTGAATTCTAACTAGTGCGCGTGCGTCCTGCTCAGCGAGGATCGCCAGGGGTCCAGAGAGAGCCCGCAGCCTCCCTTTCCTTCTCGGGGGTCCACAGCTTCTCTCGGGCCTCAGCCTGCTCCATCGGGATCGCAGTGGCCGACTCGGTGACGAGGTCGATCGCCTTGCGGACCGCGAGATCCTCGCGGACCATCGCGTCGCGACCGTTCTCACGCAGTCGGTCCAGCAGCTTCTGCGGGGTGACGCGCTCGTGCTCGGCGGTGTGCTCTAGCGCTTCGATCATCTCCTCCTCGGAGACCTCGATTCCCTCTGCCTCGGCGATCGCCGCCAGCACCGCCTCGCGCTTCAACTCCTGCGCCGCGTCGGACTTCGACTCTTCGATCACCTCTTCCCGCGTCTTCCCCTGCATCTGCAGATAGGCATTGGGGTCCATCCCGCGTGAGGCGAGCTGACGCTCGACCCGCTCCCAACGCTCAGTGGCACGGGCCACAGTGAGATCGTCGGGGAGGTCGATGTCCGCCCCCTCCACCGCGGCGTCGATCGCCGCCATCCTGAAGTCCTGCTCGATCCGCTGCCCCACCGCCTCGGCCAGTTTCTCGCGAATGTCGGTTCGCAGCTCCTCGAGTGTGTCGAACTCCGACGCCTCGGAGACGAAGTCGTCATCGAGCTCGGGCAGGACCTTTTCGCGGACCTCCTTGACACTCACCGCGAAGCTCGCCTCCTTGCCGGCCAGGTGCTCGGCGTGGTAGTCGCCGGGGAAGATGACCTTGACCTCTCGCTCCTCCCCCGCCTTGGCTCCAGTCAGCTGCTCTTCGAAGCCTTCGATCAACTGCCCGCCGCCGAGCTGCAGCAGGTAGTCGCTCGCCTTGCCCCCCTCGAACGGCTCGCCGTCGATCGAGCCCTCGAAGTCGATCAGCAGCGAGTCGCCGTCACCACCCCCGCGATCGACCGGCTCCAGCCTGGAGACGCTCTCACGCAGGCGCTCGACCTCGCGCTCGACGATGTCGTCGGGGACCTCGGTATCGGCTCTGCCTACCTCCAGCCCTTTGTACTCCCCCAATTTCGCCTTGGGCCTCACCCCGACCTCGAACTTGAAGGAGAGCGGCTCGCCCTCGGCCTCGGGGGTGGAGACCAGCTCGATGCTGGGGTCTCCTACCGGGCTGACGCCGGAATCGAGCAGCGCGCGCTCGTACCACTCGGGTAGCGAGTCGCGGACCGCCTCCTGGAACACGGCGCCGTATCCGAGCCGCTGGATCACCAGCGAGGGCGGCGCCTTGCCCTTGCGGAACCCCGGCATCCGCATCTCCCGCGCCATCGCGCGAGCGGCGCGCTGCATGCCGCGGTCGACGTCGGCGGCGGGAACCTCGACCTCGACCCGCGCGCGCGAGTCAGGCAGCTCTGTGACGGTGGTCTTCATGAACGCGTGACCCTAGATCATCGGTTGCGGCCCCGACTTCGCCGCGAGTGATGAATCAACCACACCCCAGTGTGGTTGATTCATCACTCGCTATCCGCGGCGCTGGGCGAAGCCCTTGCGCAAGGCTACGGCGAAGTCGATCGCGAAAGAGAGGCCCCGGCCCAGGGGGCCGGTGACGAGCCAGGCCTTGATCCGGTCGATGCCGCTAATCGCCATCGGCGTATTCCAGCAGGGACGTGTCGATCAGCCACTCGACGGGGGCGCGATCGTCGGTGTAGACCTCGCCGCCGGGCAGGCGCGGGGCGAGCGCGCCGGCGGCTTCCAGCGCCGGCGGTCGCAGCTGCGGCGGGAGCCGCGGCGCCGCGCTTCGCAGGCGAGCGGGCGACAACGGCGCCTCGGAGGCGACGAGCAGCGTGTTGGTGTCCTCGATCGGGTAGCGCCAGACGACCGGGAAGGCCGCCGCCATCGTCGCGCCCAGGACCGTCTCGAGCTCGTCGCTTTCCTCGGGGTGGCCGACGTTGACGATGACCGTCCCGCCCGAGGCGAGCCGCTCCCGCGCCAACTCGAAGAACTCGCGCGTGGCCAGGTAGAAGGGGATGTAGGGCTGGCGGTAGGCGTCGACCAGGATCGCGTCGTAGCCGCCGGCCGAGCGCTCCAACCAGGGGCGCGCGTCCTCGGCGAAGGTGCGCATGCGCGGGTTGCGCAGGTCGAACCAGCGTCGCCCCAGCTCGGTCAGCTCGCCATCGATCTCCACCGCGTCGACGGCGGTGCGGGGGAAGAAATGGCCGAAGGCGCGCGCCACGGTTCCGGCGGCGTTGCCGAGGATCGCGATCCGCTCGGGCGGCCGTGAGCGGGTGGCGAATGGCAGCACCAGGTGCCCGTCCCAGTAATCGCCGGTCAGGTAACTGCCCGGGCGGTAGAGAGAGTGGACCGCCTGGCCCTCGTTCAGCTCCAGCACCCTGTCCCCGTCGGGCTGTTCGACCACCCGCGCGTACTGATGCGCCGTCTCCGCTTCGTAGAGGACCCGGCCGGTGTCGGTGGCCTTGATCGTCCCCACCGGGATCGCCAGCGCCAGCGCCAGCGCCGCGGGCGCCGCCGCGTAGCGCCGGCCGAGGCCGAACGAGGCGACCAGGGCGAGCGCCAGGGCAAAGAGCAGGAAGGTCCGCTGCGTGCCGACCAGGGGGATGAGGACGAGAGCCGAGATCATCGTCCCGAACAGCGAGCCGGCGGTCGAGATCGCGTAGAGCCGGCCGACGATCTCGCCGGAGCGGTCGACATCGGCGACCGCGAGCCGCACCGCCCACGGCGCGGCGGCGCCGAGCAGCGTCACCGGGATTGCGACCAGCGCCAACACCCCGAAGAGCGAGCCGAGGAAGCCGCCGACGGAGATCGAGTCGAAGGCGTCGACCGAGAAGCCGAGGAAGGGGCGCGCCGCGAAGGGAACCAGCGCGATCAGCGCCGCGGCGGCGAAGACGAGCAGGCAGAGCGCCCGCAGATGGGGATGGCGATCGGCGTAGCGCCCGCCGAACCAGTAGCCGACCGAGAGCGCCACCAGAACGACGCCGATCGTGTTCGCCCAGACGATCGTCGAGGCGCCGAAGTAGGGCGCCAGCAGCCGCGCCGCGGCGATCTCCGCCCCGAGGCTGGCGGCACCGACGACGAAGACGAGCGCGTAGAGCAGGCGCCGCTCAGACGCCGTCGGGTCCAGGGTCCCTCCCCGCCGCGATCAGCCGCTCCTCCAACCGCGCCCCGTGCCCGGCGGCGACGGCTCGCTGGGCGCGGCGCTCGTCGAGCTCCACCCCGCGCTCGCGTGCGAGGTCGAGAAGCCGCTGCTTCTCCATTCCCTCGCGGGCGACCTCGAAGAAGACCCAGGCAAGGACGCCGAGGGCGAGGAAGGTTCCCTCGATCATCATCACCACCCCAGCGGTGCTCTGGTCGGCCAGCGGCGAGATGCCCCAGTAGCGCTCTCCCGGGGCGTAGATCGGGTAGAGCACCGTGCCCGACCACATCAGCACGTTGCCGAGAATCGCCCCGGTGAAGCGCACCGCGATCACGTAGCCGACCTTCCACCCCGCGCTGAACCACTCCGGCTTCGGCAGCGGGCCGAAGACCGGCATCCACATCAGGCAGCCGAAGAAGAGGAACATCGAGTGCTCGAGCGCGTGGACCGGCGCCGCGCCGTAAGCGTCCTGATAGAGGGCGGGGATATGCCAGAGGAAGAGATTGAACGCCCAGAGCGGCAGGGCGACGAACGGGTGAGCGAGAACCTGGAGCCGGTTGAAGAGGGCGATCGCGAGGATCGGCTGCAGCAGGGAGCGGGTCAGCCCGAGCACGAGCAGCAGTGAGGCGAGGTCGCCGATCAGCAGGTGCTCCCCCATGTGGGCGATGACCAGCTCCTCGGAGATGTGGCCGATCGGGCTGAACAGCGCGATCGCGATCAGCGCCAGCCCCGCGCCGAAGCAGGCCTGGCGCCAGACCGGTACCGGGCGGTCGTCCCAGGAGAGGACCATCGCGCGGTGCCGGTAGAGAACCGCCGCGACGGTCAGCGGGATCACCTCCAGCGGCACGAAGGAGCCGGAGACATGGGCGATGGGAAGGCTCACGGTGGTAGCTTGGCATTTCAGTGAGCGCCGGTCAGAACCGCTTCCCACCGATCGGCAGCTACGGCTTCCTCTCGGACTGCCACACCAGCGCTCTGGTCTCCTTCTCGGGCTCGGTCGAGTGGCTGTGCCTCCCCCGCTTCGACTCCCCGAGCGCCTTCGGCGCCCTGCTCGACCGCGGCGCCGGCCATTTCAGGCTGGCGCCCAAAGGCGTCGTCGTCCCGATCAGCCGCCGCTACGAGCCGGGCACGCTGATCGTCGAGACCACCTGGGTGACGGACACCGGCTGGGTCGTGATCCATGACGCGCTGACGATCGCCGAGTGGGAGCACCAGGACGGTGAGCGCGCCCGGCCGCGGACCGAGCACGAGTCCGACCGCTCGCTGTTGCGGACGATGACCTGCGTCGACGGCTACGTGGATCTGGAGATGGAGTGCGCGCCGCGCTTCGCCTATGGGGCCGAGGACGCCATCTGGAGCGGCGGCGAGCTGGGCGAGGCGGTCGCCCGGGGTGCCGACGGGGTCGAGCTGCAACTGACCAGCGACATGGAGCTGAGCCTGGAGGAGGGAGTCACGCGCGGGCGGATTCACCTGCGCGAGGACGAGACCGGGTTCTGCGCGGTGTCATGGGGCGACGGCGGATTGGGCGGGCCGCGCAGTGCCCCGGAGGCTCTCGAGCGACTCGAGTCGACCAGCGACTTCTGGCGTGCCTGGCTGCGCCATGGCGACTTCCCCGACCACCCCTGGCGCATCCACCTGCAGCGTTCGGCGCTTGTCCTCAAGGGCCTCACCTACGCGCCGACCGGCGCGATGCTCGCCGCGCCGACTACCTCCCTTCCCGAGACCCCCGGCGGCGAGCGCAACTGGGACTACCGCTTCAGCTGGATCCGCGATTCCACCTTCAGCCTCTGGGCGCTGCACACGCTCGGCTTCGACGAGGAGGCGCGGGATTTCATGCGCTTCATCGTCACCGTCTGCCGCGAGGACCCGCGCTTGCAGATCATGTACGGGATCGGCGGCGAAAAGGACCTCACCGAGCGCACCCTCGATCACCTCGGCGGCTACGCCGACTCCCGCCCGGTGCGAATTGGCAATGGCGCCTTCGACCAGCGCCAGAACGACGTCTGGGGCGCACTGCTCGACTCCATCTACCTGCACGAGAAAGCCCTGCGCGGCCGGGGAACGCCGGCCGACCGTGAACTGATCCGCCAACAGGTCGAGGAAGCGATCGCCGCCTGGCCGCATCCCGACCAGGGAATCTGGGAGTCGCGCGGGGAGCCCCGGCACTACGTCTCCTCGAAGCTGATGATCTGGGTCGCGGTCGATCGGGGCGTCCGGCTCGCCCGCAGCATCGGCTTCGACGACATCGCCGAGAGATGGGAGAAGACGGCGAACCTGATTCGCGAGGAGATCCTCGCGCGTGGCATCCGCGACGGCGTCTTCCGCCAGCACTACGACACGGACGCGCTCGACGCCTCCACCCTGCTCATCCCCCTGCTTCGTTTCCTTCCGCCCGACGACTCCCGGGTGCGAGCGACGGTGGAGGCGATCGCCGACGACCTGACCGAGCACGGCCTCGTCCTCCGCTACAAGGTCGACGAGACCGACGACGGCCTGCACGGCGAGGAGGGAACCTTCCTGATCTGCTCCTTCTGGCTGGTCTCGGCGCTCTCGGAGATCGGCGACCCAAGGCGGGCGCGGGCACTCTGCGAACGGCTGTTGGAGTCATCCGGCTGGCTCGATCTCTACGCCGAAGAGTTCGACCCCGCCAGCGGCCGGCACCTCGGCAACTTCCCACAGGCCTTCACCCACCTGGCGCTGATCAACGCCGTCTCCCACGTGATCGCCGACGAGCAGCGCTCCGACGGCGGCACGACCGCGGTCTTCAGCGAGATGGGCGGCGTCCGCGAAGACGCCTAGTGACCCGAGCTGAGCTTGAAGCGGCCAGTCGAGGGCTGCCAGGCGATCCCGGCGCAGAGACGATCCGGCGTGGTGTCCAGAGCGCCGGCGAGCTTGACGATCGTTCCCAGCCGCGGCTCCCTGCCGCCCCTCTCCAGAAGGGATACCTCGGTCCGGTGCAGATCGCAGCGAAATCCCAGCTCCTCCTGGGAGATCCCCTGCTTCAGCCGGGCCTTGCGCAGGTTGACGGCGAATCGCTCACGCGGTTCCACACACCCATCTTCTGCACATGAAGACAAAAGCTCTACAGACAAAAGATTTCGTTTGTTCTATATTGCCCGCTCGCTATGACCGCTTCCGACAGCTCACCACCTATTGAAGATCTGCTGACCGCGCTCGGCCATCCGCTGCGACGGCGAGTCCTGCGAGAGATGGTGTCGAATGGGACCGCGAGCCCGCGGGAGCTGTCCTCGACCCTTTCCGAATCGCTCAGCAACGTCAGCTATCACGTGCGCGTCCTGGCCGACTGCGGGGTGGTGGAGCTGGTCCGAACGCGGGCGGTGCGCGGCTCCACCCAGCACTTCTACCGCGCGACGACCACCCCTGAGTGGGCGCAGTCGGCGCTCGGGATCGAAGTCAAAAAAGCGTCAAATGGCGCACCGAGGGGGGAGGAGACCGGCTAAGCGCTTCCTTATGCACCAGACGCGCCGCGTGGACGACATGGACGACAATCTGACTTCCGCCCACCAGGATGCGACCACCGAGTCGGCAATCCTCCAGCATGTTCTCGCCCTTCACCCCGTCCAGGTCACCATCGACGAACTTGCTCGGGAGCTGGGCGAGGAAACGGTGGGGGTGGGCTTCGCCGGGCGCGACGCGGTCGAACGGGCGGTGCGCGACCTGGCCGGCACCGGCCTCCTGCATTGCAACGACTCCTTCGTTCTCCCCACTCGCGCCGCGCTGCGCTTCGACGAGCTGCTCAACCGCTGAGTGCTGCCTCCTCCTCTTCGGCCAGCGCCCGTCGCAGGGTCTCGTCGAAGGACAGCGGGGAAATCTCGAACGGCTCCGCCCCGCTCGGGTCGGTGACCACAGTGGGCGTCCGCAGTCCCTCGACCAGGGGACGCGCGACGTTGGTGTCGACAGGCGTCACCAGGCCCAGCCAGAGAGCGGAGAGCCACGGTGTGATGAAGGGGACCGGGATCTTCAGTCGCGGGCGCTTGCCCATCGCGATCGCCATCCGGTCGAGCATCTGGCCGTAGGAGAGGACGTCGGGGCCGCCGATCTGCACCTCCCGGCCCTCGGACTCGGGCACCTCGGGGGCACGGCGCAGGTACTCGACCGCATCGTCGATGCCGATCGGTTGTGTGTCGCTCTTCAGCCAGGCCGGCGCGATCATCACCGGTAGGCGCCTCACCAGGTAACGAAGCGTCCGATAGGACTCGCTGCCGGCGCCGATCACCATCGCCGCCCGGAAGTAGGTCAGCGGAGGGCCCTCGGCGGCGAGGATGCGGGCGACCTCGTGGCGGCTGCGCAGATGCTTGGAGGTGCTCTCCGCGCCGAGTCCGCCGAGGTAGACCACCCGAGCGATCCCCTCACGCTTCGCCATGCGGGCAAAGTTGAGCGCGCCGAGGCGCTCGCGCTCCTCGAAATCGCCGCCTCCGGCCATCGAGTGAACCAGGAAGTAGGCGACGTCGATGTCCACTCCAGCGCCGCGCAGGCTCGCCGCGTCGGTAACGTCGCCGACGCGCAGCTCATGCCCTGCTGCAGCAAGGTCGCCCACCCGCGAGGGGTCGCGCACCAAGCACCGAACCCTGTCCCCCTCCCCGGCCAGCGCCATGGCCAGCCGGCCGCCCACAAATCCCGTTGCCCCGGCGATGAGGGCGCTCAGGCGACCGCTTCCTCGGGCTCCGCGATCGGCTCGGACCAGGGGGCGGCGCGAACGGCGGAGGGGGCGTAGGCCACCTCGGTGCCGGCGATCCAGTCCTCCAGGCCGATACGGCGGCGGGTGAAGAGGATCGGCAGGAAGCCGATGCCCAGCGTCAAGATGCAGAGGCCAACGCCGAACAGGCGACGCACTGCGGTTCCGGCGCCGATCTCGGGGGAGCCGCGGGCGAGCAGGCGGATGCCCAGCAGCCGCATTCCCGGCGTCTGGCCGGCACCGGCCCAGAAAACCAGGAGGTAGAGCGTCGCGGCCCCGAGCCACAGGCCGGCGCCGATCACGATCCCGATCGAGTCGCTGGGAGCCACCAATGAGGCGACAAGCGCGAGCAGGGCCGAGGCGATCAGGAAGAAGAGGTTGAGGATGGCCGCATCCGCGATCAGCGCCATCAGCCGCGTTACGAAGCCGGCCTGGGCCGGAGCCTCGCTGCGGGCCCCCCGCCGGGCGAGGAAACGCGCCGGGCGCTCGATCATGCCGTCGAGGCGGCGCGCCACCCCGCGCGCTTGCTGCGCCAGATCCTCGAAGACGCCGACGCTCTGAGCGGCGATCGCCGCCCGCAGCTCGGGCGCCTCGGCGATCCGCTCGACCAGCTTTTGGGTCTCGTCGCTGGCCAGCAGCCGCGCCCAGACCCGGTCGACCATCTCGCTGTCAAGCGCCTCGGTGACGGAGCGCTCCACCGCGGGGCTGTTTAGCGCTGCTCCGACAGCGTCCTCGACCACGGGGCCCTGAAGCACGCGCTCGAGCGCCCGCTCCACCGCGGGGCTCTCGATCGCCCGCACGATCGCCTCCTCGGTAACCGACTCGACCGCTTTGTCCAGTCCGGTCGCGCCCGCCACCCGCCGGGCGCCCCGGGCACCCCCATCGAGGATCCGCCCCGGAAGCGTTGCCGGCCGGCCGTTTCTCTGCGCGGCATCGGTGAGCGACTCGGGCGACGTGGGGTCGTTCGCCATCGCTGTCGAGTCTAGATGGTTGATTTCACGGCCGTGGAACAACCATCCAGCTCCGCTCAGCTCAGTCGCAAGGCAGGACGACGTGGCGGAACTCGGCCTCGAGGCGCTCTTCGAGCTCGGATGCCGCAGCGTCGGCGACCTCTTCCCCGCCGGCCTCGCTGACCAGAACGACCTCGGTTGCGGGGAAGCTGCGCAACTGGTCCTCGACCGCCTGCACCAGGTCTTCGTCGCCGACCCTTGCCTCAGCCTCGATCTCAGCCTTGGCCAGCGAGGCAACGGTCACGACCAGATTGCGCTGGGCGGCATGGCGGGCCGCGTCGAGATCGGTCGCCCAGCGATCGAGGAAGCTGCTGCGCGCCGGCGCCAGGAGCATCACCTCGGCGTCGACATCCCCGCCGGCGATTCCCGCCGCGCGGGCGATTGCCGCAACCGAGCCGGGATTTTCGACCGCGCAGGCGACGACGATAAGCACGTGACGGCGCCCGTCCCCCGCAGCTGAGGCGATCGGCCCCCGCGGCTGCATGCGCGCTGCGACGACGAGGATCGCCACCGCCGCGAGCGCCCCCACGGCGACGCCGACCCCCGGCCCGCCAATCAAGAAGCCGGCCACGATCGGCACCGCAAGCGCGGCGACGATAAAGGGCAGCTTCCAGGCCGTCATCGCATAAGGGTGCCAGGCCGAAGGGGTGTGAGATCGGGATGCGGGTACCGTCAAAGTGACCCATGGGAGCAAAGAAGCGCAGAGAGGAAGCGGCGAGCACCCCTGGGCCGGGGGCGGAAGAGCAGCTCGCCGGCGACGAGGAGCTGTGGAGAAAATTTGCCCACGATCGCGACCCCGCGATTCGCGAAGAGCTGATCCGTCGCAACATGCCTTTCGCCAAACGTCTCGCGTCGCGCTATCGCGGTGCCAGCGAGTCCTTCGACGACCTTCTCCAGGTCGCCAACCTCGGTCTCCTGAACGCGGTCGATCGCTTCGACCCCGAGCGGGGCATCCCCTTCACGGCCTTTGCCTCGCCGACCATCCTCGGGGAGCTGAAACGCCACTTCCGCGACCGAGTCTGGACGGTGCGGGTGCCACGCGGACTGCACGACCGGATGGCCGAGGTGGACAAAGCGATCGCCGAGCTGATGGAGCAGCTGCAGCGCTCACCGTCGGTCGGCGAGATCGCAGAGCACCTTGGAGTCGACCAGACCGACGTGTTGGAGGTGATGGAGGCAAGCCACAATCGTCGCCCCCTCTCACTCGATCGGCCGGCAAGCTCCGACGAGGCCGATGAGTCCCCCGCATCCGAGTGGATCGGCAGCGAGGACGAAGGCTTCGAGCTGGTCGAGGGACGGATAGCCCTGGACGCAGCGCTCCCCTACCTGGATGAGAGAGAGCGCCTGGTCCTGCGCCTGCGCTTCGCCGAAGACATGACGCAGTCGCAGATCGCGGAGCAAATCGGCAACTCCCAGATGCACGTCTCCCGCATTCTGCGCCGCGCCCTGGCGCGGATCCGAGAACAGATCAGGGAGCAGCAGCAAAGCGAATGATCAGATACTCGCCGTCGCCCGACTCTTCGACGGTGAGCTCATCAGCCAGCGCCTCCAGCGAGCCGCCGATGTCGGGGACCTCGAGCTCTTCGCGAATCCGGCTTGCGGCGCCTGCCTCCATCGGCCCCAGCCGCAGATCGATTCCGGATTGGTGCTCGTCGAGGCCGAGACGGACACGGCCGTCGGCAAAGCGGGTCGGGGCGGAGGCCGCGATCGCATCGGTGACCAGCACCGCATCGGAAACCTTGTCCACGGAGAGATCTCGCCGCGCGGCGAGGGCCCCTACGACGCGGGCCAGCACGGGCGCGAGCAGCTCCGAGCGATCGATGACAACCTCGGTGCGATCGGCCCGGAACGGCTTCATCTCCACGGGGTCGCCACTGCCATTGGTGCCCCCGCCTTTCAGCGGCACCCTCATCGTGATCTCCGTCCCCCGATCGAGGCCGCCGGAGATCGAGAAGCTGCTCGAGAGCGCCGCAATCAGCGAGAGGCCCAGACGCAGGCTGTCTCGTGGTGTATCCGCCTGTGGCCTGATTCCCACCCCCTCGTCACGAACCACCACAGTCAGTCCGTCGGAATCCGGCTCGGCCTCGACGCTGAGCGGTCCCGGCCGCCCTTCGTAGGCGTGGACAACCACGTTCATGCAGGCTTCTGTGACCACCGTCTTCAGATCCGCGAGACCGGGCTCATCCATCCCGATCTCCTCGGCCAGTCCGGCCAGCGCATGGCGAATGACGGCGACGTTCTCTGATTTGGCGGGCAGGAGCATCTGCAACCCCCTGGGCCTGTCTTGGAGCGCCGAAGTGTTTGAACTGAGCGGCATCCTCACCGCGGAGGAACCATGTTCCTCCGCGGAACGAGCATAGTCATCGACTTTCGACTCCCTCGTACCCCCCTGCCAGAGCGGCAAACCAGCGCTACCCCTGATGTAGGATCGGGCAGTGAACCCGGTCCCCTTCGGAGTGCAACGCGAGGAGCTGGATGACGGAATCCTCGCCTTCACCGTTCGCGGAGAACTGGACATGAGCACCGCGTCGGAGCTCGAGAAGAGCCTTGAGGATGCGCTCGCGCAACCCGGCACCTCGATCATGCTCGACCTCTCCGAGTGCGAGTTCATCGACTCGACCGGGATCGCGCTGATCGTGCGCGCCTGGCAACGTCTCGACGAGGGAGGCGGTCGCCTGGTGCTGTGCTGTGTCAATCACCAGGTGCGGCGCCTGCTGAAGATCACCGGCGTCGAGAGCTCGATCCCAATGCACGAGCAGCGGGACGTCGCGCTCGCTGCGCTGCGCGGCTGACCGGCGGCTCACCGAGGAAGCGGCCCAGGCGCCAAGTCGCCGCCGAAGCGGGCGATCGCATCCTCGGGATCGGGGAAGACCACGCCGCGCACAAAGCGCTCGTCGCGCACCTCCCAGACCCAGGCGGCAGGCATGTCGCGAATCCCATGTTCGCGACTGCGCGCATAGACGCGGCCCAAAACCAGCAACTGCGCCCCCCACCGCTCCAGCTCGCTGGGCGTGATCTGAAGCTCTTCCCAAACCTCTGCCACATCGATCAGGTAGTCGTATAGACCGGATGGGCCGACGTAAGCCGTTTTGCGACCGACCGCCTCCGCGGTGGCCGGCGGGAAGAACTCCATCTCCTCGCTGCAGACGGCGGCGATCTCCTCGGTGTCACGATTGTTGAAGGCGTCGAACAGACGCTCGACCAAAGCCATGTCGGAGTCATGCATCGACGTTGTCCAGACCGAGGACGATTGGAGTCGGCCCGCGCGAAACCGCGGCGCCGACTCGCACCTGGCGTGAGGCGCGGGAGATCGCCAGCATCGCGATGTCGTCGTCGAAGCCACCTGCGGTAAAGGCATGCAACGAGCTCTCGAGCCGTTGCACGGCCATCGCCGGATTGGAGGCGCCGCGCAGTTCGAAGCGAAGTCGCGCCTCGCCGAAGCGGCCCTCCGACCCCCGGATCTCGGTCACGCCGTCGGTCACGATGACCAGCTGCTGGCCGGGCTCGATCACGCTGTGTGTGATTTCCCACTCGGCGTCCTCGAACGCGCCGAGCACAGGGGCCGTCCCCGCCATCTCGGTGACCGACTCCCCGTCGACCAGCAGTGGCGGCAGGTGGCCGGCGACGACCAGCCGGACAGGCTCATGTGGGTCATCGCTGAGGGTCACCGCCGCGAGGCCGCAGAGCGCCGTATCCCTGCGGGCCAGGAGGGCGCGATTGAGCGTCGTCAGCGCCACCAGCGGATCGTCGCTGAGCATGGCGGCGGTGCGCAGTGTGTAGCGAGCGACGGCGGTGATCGAAGCGGCTCGGGCGCCACGCCCCGTGACGTCCCCGATCGCCAGCATCCAGCCGCCCGGAACGCGGAAGACGTCATAGAAGTCCCCACCGACCTCGTTCTCGGTCCCAGCCGGTCGATACATCGCGGCGATCGACCAACCGGAGATGTGTGGAAGCGGCGGAGGCAACAGGCCGCGCTGCAGGGTCTCCGCTATCTCGGTGCGCGCCCGCTCCGCCTTCTCGAGATCGGCGAAGAGGCCGCAGTTGTCCAGCGCCAGGGCGACACGGCCGGAGAGGATCCAGGCGAAGCGGGCATCTTCGCGCCGGTAGCGGCGCTTCGACCAAGCAACGCCGACCGTCAGAGCCCCGGTGACCCTGCCGCGCGCGTTGAGCGCCACCGTGATCGCCGAGCGAGGGGCGATTCGTCGCAGCAGCTCGAGGTCTTCGGAATCGTCAGCCAGCTCGCGAAGGACCCGATCGGGCATGCGCTCGAAGAAGCGCGGCTCAAGCGAATCCCGTCCGCTCTCCGAGAGCATGCGGGCCGGCAACGAGGGACGGCGTTCGGCCAGTCCCCTCTCCGCATCGGGGTCGCCCCCCGGCGCAACCCGGACGACAACGCGCTCCGCCTCTCCGCCGCCGATCAGGTCGATCATGCAGAAGTCCGCGAACTCGGGGACAAGGACGTCGCAGATCGCGTCGAAGGTCTCCTCGAGCCCTCCGCCGGCATCGGAGATCCGCGCAATGTCGGCGAGGATCTGGAAGCGCTGCCTCACCTTGCGCTCCCGGACAATCACCACCGTGAGCGCCGTGGCAAGCACCGCAAGCGACACCACTACCACCTCGGTTATTCCGACCCAGCCCATCTTCTCCCCGTGCAGCCTTTACTAAAAACACAGTAACTTGCGCCTGTAGGAAAGTCCAGGCTGCCAGGCTCAGGCGAGCAGCGTGAGCATCAGGTTCGCGAGAACCGCCGCTGCTCAATAGCGCGGCGGCGGCTCTCGGGTTCCGCGGCGCTCATCGGCAAGGGCAGCGTCGCGCCGGCGGCTTCGCTCGGCCCAGATCGCCTCCTGAAAGAAGGCCAGAACCAACCCGGCGGCGCCGGCGATCATCAAGATCCAGCCGACCACGTCAAGGCTCACTCCCTGCAGGTGAACGTTGGTGGCGAAAGTCAAAATCGCCCCAACTGCAATCAACAGAATTCCTCCTGCGATAGTCATCTCGTTCTCCGGTTCATGGTTGCGCTCAACCAGAGGCGCCGGCCACGGCGCGTTGGAGTTGAGCCTTGTTCATGCTTGAGCGACCTTCGATGTTCAGCTTGCGAGCGTCGTTGTAGAGCTGGTCCCGCGTGCGACCCTTGCTGCGTTTGGTCCCGGAGCGCCGGCCGCCGCGTCGACCCGAGGAGATGTCCTCGGTCGATGTGCGCGAAGCGCTGTGCGATTCGCCCGAGCGCGCCTTCTGCTTGTTGACGGTCCGCGCCGCGATTTCCTCGGCGCGGCTCTCCGAGCGGCCCCGCTTCATCTCGCTGCGCTTGATGTCCTCGTACTGGCGAGCCCGTTTCGTACCTTTCTTGACTCCACGCGGTGGCATCTGTTCGCTCCTTTCCTTTGCCGCCGACAGCTCCCCGGACGTTGGGAAGCTGCTGTCAAGCCTCTGCCCGCAAAGTCCCCCTTCAAAACCTCCTGCGATGCCGCTCAGGCAATGCCGTCGAGCTCGTACTCCCGCAGGAAGCCCTCGAAGAGACGGCGATGGCCCTGCTCGTCGTGGAGGATCTCGGTCGTCATGTCCTGGGTCACCGGGTCGACCCCTTCCGTCTCTTCGACGATCCGCGTGTAGTGCTCGATCGCCCCGGTCTCTGCCTTGATTACGCCGCGAATGACGTGGACGATGTCGGTCTGCTCGTCGGGCGGCTGCAGGAAGCTCTGCTCCGCCGCGAAGTCCTCCGATCCCGGCACGACGCCGTAGAGCTCCTTGATCCGCTCGGCGAAGCGTTTCGCGTGGCGCAGCTCCTCATCGACGTCCGCGGCGAGGGACTCCTTTATCTCCTGCGCACGCACGCCGTCGAGATTCACCGAGGCGGCCATGTAGCTCATAACCGTCTCGATCTCCATCCAGTAGGCCTTCTCCAACAAGGCGACGATCTGCTCCCGCTTCTCCAGGTTCGCGCTGTCGAAGATCCCCTTGCTCGGGGACGGCGCTGAAGCCTTCATCGCTCCTCCATTCTCTCTCGCAGACCTAGGCATCCAGGCAACGCCTACCCGGCACCCGCAAGGCTCAATCCCGCCAGCGGCGCAGTCTTCTCTCGGGGCCTGCGCGCTGGACATTGGAGCTAGGGTCCCGTTCGTGGACACGATCGACGAGCTGCTCGCCAACAACCGGGCCTTCGCCGCCTCCCTCCCCGACAAGCATCTCGACGTGCGCCCCAGTCGCCGCCTTGCGATCGTCACCTGCATGGATTCTCGCCTCGATGTCTTCGCCGCGCTGGGCCTGGGCGACGGCGAGGCCCACGTGCTGCGCAACGCCGGTGGCGTTATCACCGACGATGCGATCCGCTCCCTCGCCGTCTCTCAGCGACGCCTCGGAACCCGCGAGGTGATGCTCATCCACCACACGGACTGCGGCATGCAGACCCTTACCGACGACGGCTTCCGCGCCGAGCTGCAGGAGGCGACAGGAGTCGCCCCCGCCTTCGCGATCGAATCCTTCGACGACGTCGAGACCGATGTGCGCCAGTCGATCCTTCGCGTCCGCCGCTCCCCCTTCCTCCCCCACCGCGACGCGGTCCGCGGCTTCGTCTACGACGTCGACACCCACCGGCTGCGTGAGGTCGAGGTCGAGGACGAATGAGCTCTCGCCCCGGGCCCCGGCCCGGCGAGCAGTAACGCGAATGGCACGCGACCCCTATGCCTCACCCTTTGGAGTCGCCTTCAGCTTCTATATGGAGAGGCAGAGGCTGAGTCGGCTGATAGCTCGCGCGATTTGGAGCGCAGACGTCACTCCCTACTACGAGAGCATGAGCGCCATCGGCGAGATTGCCGACGACGGCACGATCATCGATTGCCCCTGCGGTGCCGGGCCCGCCCTGCGCGCCCTGCGCCCCGATGCCGAAGTCCGCTACGTAGCCGCCGATCTCTCCCCGTCGATGCTGAGCCGGGCGCGCAAACGCGCCCAAGCACGCGGCCTTGCCGACGTCGATTTCGTGATGGCGGACGCAACCGATATTCCCGAGCCGGGGAACAGCGCCGATCTTTTTCTCTCCTACTGGGGGCTGCACTGCTTCGGCGAGCCGGCGGCAGCCATCGACGAGGCGGCGCGCCTCCTCAAGCCGGGTGGCCGTCTCGTCGGCTCGTGTTTCGTCCTGGAACCCATCACCCTGCGGCAACGCCTCCTTCTCCGCCCCAATACCGGGGACTTCGGCCCGATCGGCACACAGGCCGAAGTCGAAGGCTGGCTGGCATCGGCAGGCTTCGAGCCGCCTCGAACTCGACGCTCCGGCCCAATGCTCTTCTTCGATACGTCCCTAACGCATGGCTAGACCGCTGTATTCGTAGACTCGGCTGCGTGAGCGGAGCGGCTGCGGCAGGACTCAAGGGAAGACTCTCCGGTTCGACGATTCTCCTGACCGGCAGCTCGGGCTTTCTCGGCAAGGCGGTGCTCTCGGCCCTGCTTGAACAGCCCGAGGGATTCCGGCGCCTCCTGTTGCTGTTGCGAGCCTCGGATGCCGCCGCAGCCCGCCAACGCCTTCAAAGCGAAGTGCTGGGGAGCGATGCGTTTGCCGCGCTGCCAGACGCTTCGGCCTGGGCGATGCTGGATCAGGGCCGACTCTGCGCGGTGGCGGGCGACCTCGAGGGCGATCACCTCGACCTGCAGGCGCAGGAGGGCTGGGGGGACATCGACACGGTCATCCACTGCGCCGCTTCGGTGTCATTCGAGGCGCCCCTGGATGAAATCCTCGCACTCAACGCCTACGGCCCGATCCGGCTGCTGGACAGCCTCCATGCCGCCGGCGCCCACCCCCACTTCGTCCATGTCTCCACCGCTTACGTGGACGATTGCCGACAGAACACAATCCGCGAGGACGGCCCTTCGCATCCGAGCCTCGCGGAACTCGACCCGGATGCGATGCTGGAAGCGGCGCAGGAGTGGCGCGCGGTTGCCGAGGAGAAGTCGCTGCAGCCCGCTGAGCAAAAGAGGTTCGCGAGGGAGGCGCAACGCGACGCGGCGCATCGACCGGGCATGGACGCAGCGGAGCGCGCCGAAGAGCGGCGGAAGCGCTGGGTGGAGCAGCGCCTCGCCCGTAAGGGGCGAAGGTACGCGATGGAAGTCGGCTGGCCGGACACCTACGCGCTGACGAAGGCCCTGGGAGAGCGGCTCTTGAAAGAGCACTCCAGGCAAACGACGATCGTCCGCCCCTCGATCATCGAATCGGCACTCCGGCGACCCCGTCCCGGCTGGCTCGAGGGGATCAAGGTCGCCGACCCGCTCATTCTCGCCTACGCGGCGAGAGGACTAACGCACCTTCCGGGACGAGCGACGAATCTGATCGACGTCGTGCCCGTGGACCATGTGGCCAACGTCTGCGTGGCAGCGGCGGCATACCCACCCTCCGAGCGACACCGCACGCTCGCGATAACGAGCGGCGCCCGCAATCCGCTGACGCTCGGCGATCTGGCGGGCCACATAAAGGCGCATTTCCAACGAGAACCGCTGATGCAACGAGACGGATCCCCGATCGCGATCGGTGACCTTCGATTCGTCGACCGCAAGCTCGCGTTGCGAAAGACGATGCGCAGGGAATTCCTCGCGCGAGCCGCCGCCAGGGCGGGAGCGCTGGGCGTGATCCCAATGGCCACCGAGAAGAGGCTCCGAAGGAACAGCACCCTCGCCGCGCAGGTCACCCGGATGGTGAAGATCTACGGTCCCTACACCGAGCTGGACTGTGTCTTCGACGACAGCAATACCAGGGCGCTCGCGGAGAGGATGCTGCCCACCGATCGCGCGGAACTCCCCTTCGACACCGCCGCGATCGATTGGGAGGATTACCTGCAAGGAACCCACTTGCCCGAAATCCACCAAATGGCTAAACAGCGCGACCACTCGCAACCCGCACGCAAAGAGCGCCCCGAGCCCCAGGCCGCCGGCGAATCCCGCTGAGCGAGATGTCGGCTAGGCCGTCATCAGGGCAACCGGCACCGCGAGCCCAGCGGAACGGCGCAGGGTGGCGATGCGACGGCCCGGCTGTACGGCGGGACGAATTTCGCTGACGCGGTCCTCGAGCCCGGCAACGGTTGAATCCAGGTCAGGCGCGACAAAGGCGAGCCCCCAGAAGAAGGCGGGTCGGTCGCGACCGCTCTGCTCCTCAATCGCTTCCTCCGGCTGCTGCACGACCTCGAGGATGGCCGAGCCGAGACGGAAGAACGCCTGTCGCGGAGCGCCCGCGGGGGTCGGCTCTTCACGGATGCGGCGCAGATCGAGACCGGCGCCTTGAAGCGCAGCGACAGTGCGATCGAGCGCCGGTGTTATCGCGACCACGTGGTCGAGCGCGGTGACGCCGTTGGGATGCGGGGACTGCCCACTCGTCAGCGGGCGATCGGACCGCGTGGTCGCCAGCCCGTCCAACTCTGCGACATCGGCATCGATCTCGCGAAGCGACCAGCCGACGAGGCCCTTGCCCGCCCCGTCCCCGATCAGGCGGATGCGGGCATCGCCGATGACGCATGTGTCGCCATCGACCTCGAACCCAACCGCCCGCCAGGAATCCGGCGCGTCCGCAACCGTCAGCTCGTCAAGCGTCGGGGGCACGCGCGAACCGTACCGCGCTCGCGGGCATTCAGAGCTGGCAGAAATCGTCTCCTCATTGTCCTTGCTGCCAAGAATCAGCGAGCCATAATGCCGTCATGGCCGGCAGAAGAATCGCGATCCTGGCGTTCCCGGGAGTACAGGCACTCGATGTGTTCGGGCCTGTCGAGGTCTTCTCGACCGCCGACCGACTCGCGGGCGGTGGCGAGTACGCGGTGGAGCTGATTGCCGACTCCACCACCCCGATCGAGACTTCCAGCGGCATCCGTATCGCCCCCGATCGCCCTCCCTCGACATGCCGCGGAGCGCTGGACACGCTGATCGTCGCCGGCGGCGACGGAGTCAGCGCAGCGCTCGAAGCGCGTCCCCTCACACACTGGATCGCCCGCGCGGCCACCCGCTCCCGACGGCTGTGTTCGGTATGCACGGGGAGCTTTCTCCTCGCCGAAGCGGGACTGCTCGACGGCCGGCGAGCCACCACTCATTGGGCAGCCTGCGACGAGCTGGCTCGACGATATCCGGCGGTGCAGGTCGAGCCGGATCCAATCTTCGTTCGCGACGGTGACATCGTCACCGCGGCCGGAGTCACGGCTGGAATCGATCTCTGCCTCGCTCTCGTGGAGGATGACCTGGGCTCCCGGATCGCGCGGGAGGTGGCACGCTGGCTCGTGCTCTTCCTCAGGAGACCGGGCAGCCAGTCTCAGTTCAGCGTCGCGCTCGAGGAGCCCGTGGCCGAGCATTCCGGCCTGCGTGAGGTGCAGGAGTGGATCCCGCACCACCTCGCCGAGGACCTCTCCGTAGCCGTCCTCGCCGAACGCGCCCTGATGAGCCCCCGTCATTTCGCTCGCGTCTTCCGCGCGGAGGTCGGGGTGACCCCGGCCGCCTATGTCGAACGACGGCGGGTCGAGCATGCCCGCGGTCTGCTCGAGTCCGGCGACGCCGCGGTCGATGCCGTCGCCGCCGAGTGCGGGTTCGGCACGGTCGAGACGCTTCGACGAGCCTTCCGGCGCAACCTCGGCGCGAGTCCAAGCCAATACCGCGAGCGCTTCAAACCCGGACTGAGCGCTGCCGCCTAACCGATCGCCGAGCTCGAGCATGGAAATCGCCATACCACTCTTCGACGGCTTCACCGCCCTCGATGCCGTCGGGCCCTACGAAGTGGTCTCCCGCCTTCCCGAGGCGGAAGTGAAATTCGTCGCCGCCGTGCCGGGACCGAAGCTCACCGACAACCGAATGCTCGAGATCGTCGCGAGTTACCGCCTGGGGGACGTGACCGCACCCGACGTGGTGATGGTTCCCGGAGGCATCGGCACTCGCGCGCTGATGAACGACGAGGAGATGCTGAGCTGGATCCGCGAAGCTCACTCGAGCTCCCTGTGGACGACCTCGGTTTGCACCGGCTCGCTGCTGCTCGCCGCTGCCGGTGTCCTTGAAGGGCTCGAGGCAACGACGCACTGGCTGGAGCTGGAGACGCTCGCCAACTTCGGCGCGCAGCCGGTGAAGAGACGGGTGGTGGAAGAGGGAAAGGTGATCACCGCCGCCGGTGTGTCAGCCGGTATCGACATGGCGCTGACGCTGGCGACCCGCATCGCCGGCAGGGACGTCGCTCAGGCGATCCAGCTCGGCATCGAGTACGACCCAGAACCACCATTCGACTCCGGCTCCACCCGCTCCGCGCCGAAGCGGATAGTGCAGCTGGTGCGCGCGGCGGCGGGTTACTCCGCCTGAACCATCTTCGTCCTGGCATTGCGCTTCGAACGGCGAGATAGATGCCCGGCTCACAGCGCGGCGTCGAGGATCCCCGCGAGAACCCGCTTCGAGTCGAAGTGGTCCTCGGCGATCTCGCGGGCTGCTCTGCACTGGCGCTCGTAATCCTCGTTGACGCGCGCGATCGCCTCGGCGGCCTCCTCGAGGGAGGAGAAGCGGAACATCCCCTCCCCGTCGGGGAGGAATGAGCTGGGTCCGGTGTCCTGCACCACCACCGGCTTGCCGCTTGCCAGGTAGCAGAGAGTCCGATCGCTGATCCAGGCATTCTCGAAGCGGACGCAGGACGGCTTGACGCAGCTGAACTCACCGCGCGAAGCGCGGATGTAGTCGGCATAGAGCTGCGGCGAGCGGGCGACGTCCTGCGCATCGCGGAGGCGCCAACCGTGGCGTTCGAGCGCCCTGCGGTCGTCTTCGTCGCTTATGTAGTCCGTGCTCTCGGGGAGGTGCTGCCGCCCCGAGGGGCTCCCGTCGCCGTGCTCCAGATCCCCGTCTCCAAGCGCCAGCGCGAGCTCGAGCGATTGAGCCGTGACGAGGGGAAGCTCGATGAACTGGAGGAACGAGACGCGCTTGTTGTTCTCGAAGAGGAGTGAGTTCCCGTCGGTGACCCACTCGCCCTTCCCATTCCCCCCCCACCAGGTGGACACCGTCGTAAACGCCTCGCAGCCCGGATCGTAGGAATAGGGCCACTCCTCGAGGCAGACGGGGGGCGGCGTGTAGACCCAGTCCCGGCCGCCGTCCGGAAATCGCGCGGCGGCTGTTCCCACCGTCTCGCCGATGGTGAAGTGGACATCGTGGGGTGCGATCTCGAGCTGTCCGGTCGCCATCCAGAACTGAAGCAGGCCGGGGTCGATGTCGACGAGGGCGGTGCGACGAAAACGTGCGAGCAGGGCGGGATCGATGCGCTGGTCGAAGTTCAACAGGAGGTCGGCGCGGTGAGCGATCGCCTCGGGAACCTCGCTCTCGTCCCGATAGAGGAACGCGTTGCCCCCCAGGCCGCAGCGCTCCATTCGATCGAAGAACGTTGCGGTGGCAGTCTCCGGGAGCTCCTGGGGAATCCGTTCGAGCCAGATCACTTCGCAGCCCAGCCGCATCAACCCCTGGGCGTACTGGGCGTAGACCCAGAAGTGACCGCCACCCGCCGGGAAGGTGGCCACGTCGAACGGGGAGATGACGACGGTCGCCATCGGGCGCCTCACACCCCAAGGGCCCTGAAGTCGATCAGCTCGATGCCCTGCTCCTCGATCGCACAGCGCACTGCAGGGTCGCACAGGGTCCGCAGCTCGGTCTCGCGCTCAACCGAGTAGCTGGACCGGAAGTCGCTTTCCACGTATCCGGGATGACAGCCCAGCTCCGTGATTCCCGGGCCGATCTCAGCCGTGAGCATGCGCACGAGGCTCGCGGGCTCAATCCACTCCAGATGGCTGTCTCCACCGTCCCACTGCCCGTAAAAGGCAGAGAAGTACCTCGCTCTCGAATGCTCCCGGAGGGGAAGCCGGTACTCCGCCGCGAGCTCGAGGAAGTGAGGGAGCAGACGAGGATCGCGGTGGACGTTGTGGTGCGAGTCCAAATGCGTCGGCAGCCCCCCGGTGAGCTGTTCGAAGCGGCGGACCTGGCGGTGAAGCTCGGTGCGACACCGTTCCCGATCGTCGAAGTCGCCGATCGGCGCTCCGTCCTCTCCCGTGAGGACCGCGTGCAAGCCCAGCGACAGACGCGGCACCGCGGCCGCGAGCAGAGCCGCCTCCTCGCTGCCGGGCATGTCGACCATCAGGCTCGCGCTCGTCAGGATCCCACGGCGGTGCGCCTCCACGACACCACGGTTGATCCCCCGCCCCGCACCGAAGTCGTCCGCGTTGACGATCAGGCGCTTCATGTCCGCGTTGACGACCGGGGGCTTCATCGCGCAGTCACGAGAGGACCGGTCGCGTTGCGGCAAACCAGCGGTCAACCGCCCTGAGATCCTCGAAAGCCCAGTCGGCGCCCTCGCCCGCGGCCTCAGCCGGCGAGATCAGACAGCTCGCCAGGCGCGCATATTCCGCGGTTTCGAAGGCGTCGTTGAGATCTGCCGGATTGGGAAGGTCCCAGCCGACCGTGCGGACTGCGCGCCGATAGAGCCGCAGAACCGGGACCCGGACATGCGAGGAGAGCCGGTAGACGAAGGTGGAGAGGTCATAGACGACAGGGCCGACGCGGGCTTGATCCCAGTCGATCAGACGGGCTCGGCGGCCTTCGCGGTGCGGTGACAGGAGCACGTTCTGCGGCCACAGATCACCGTGGAGCAAGGTCACGGGCCAGTCGGCCTCCTGCAGACGCTGCGTTCGTCCGGGCTCTTCTGCAAGCAGCGCATCCACCCGGCGACAGAGCCGATCGCGCAACGTAAGGCGATCCGGAGAAAGGCTCGACGTCCCAATCGCCTCGAGGGCTCGTGCCGCCTGTCGCACCCAGTCTGCGTAGAAGCGCTCGTCGAGACCCCCGAACTCGTCGATCCACTCTCGAAGAAGGCTGTGACCGGCGAAGGCGACGTGAAGTTGCGCGACCAGGTGGGTTGCCACCTCCAGATCTCCGGGCTCGGGGCGATCCGGAAGGAGCGCGCAGTCGCCAAGGTCTTCGAACACCTGCCAGGCCGAATCCCCGGGACCTGGCGCGCTGGCGAGCAGAGGCGAACCACGGTCTTTGAGGCCGGCCGCGGGCAGCCAGCGGGAGTTGAGCAGTTCCGTCTTACGGGCTGTCATCCGTGTGACCCACTTCACAATCAGCGACGACCGTCGGCCGCGGGTGAGCGTGACTCGACGGACGTGGCTGGTGAGGCGCTCTTCGGCGACCAAACGCGCATCGGGCTCGACGGTGGCCAAAACGTCCGAAAGCGAGCCGGCGTCCCCGCCGAGGGGCGGATGGCGCGATGCCATCTCAGGCTCCCCCCGCAGGGACCCGCCGTCGGGTCCCTGCCGTGGCGAGATCGAGCATCCTCGGTATGACCTTGCGGTGATCCAGGTGCTCGCGGGCCAACTCGCGGGCCGCCTCGCAGTGGGCGACGTATCGCCCGTTGATGGCCTCGATCCCGGCGACGGCCTCGTCGAGGTTCGAGAAGGCGAGCAGCCCGTTCCCCGTTGGGAGGCAGCGCTCGAACCCGGTGGACTGCGCCAGCACCGGCTTTCCACTGGCCAGGTAGTGGGTGGACCGATCGCTGAACCAGCCTGAGCGCGCTGCCACATAGGCATGCTTTGCGATGCCGATCTCGGCTCGCGACATCGCGATGAAATCCTGATAGCTGTCAATGGCGCCCACCTCGCTCGTGTCCGTGATCGACCAGCCATTGGACCGAAGCCGCTTGATCGCCGGGTCCTCGTCGTCGTAGCGCCTCAGCGCCACCTCGAGCTCCTGGCCGGCGCGCTTCGGCAGCCCAGCGAAGCGCTCGAACTCGCGGTGCTTCGATCCGTACCAGGCGCCGCGGTACTGGACGTCACGGAAGCTTCCCCACGACGCCACCGTTGTGAATCGCGTGCAGGCCGGGTCGATGCGCGGCGGCCAGAGGTCGAGGACGACGGGGGGCAGCACGTGATGCCAGCACTCGCCGCAATCCGGGATATCGGTATGCGGGGTCCCGATGTTCAGGCCGACGGAGAAGAACGCGTCATGGCGATCGAAGCCAAGGTCGGCCTGGTACTCGGCGTTCCAAAGCTGAGTGAACACGGGGTCCTGATCGACGTAGACGCGATGCTGAACCGAGCCGAGGATGTCCTCTGTCTTGACGTGTCCAGCCATGTTGATGAGGACGTCCGCACCGCGGGCGGCGGCCAGCAGCTTCCGGAAGGGCACGCCCGAGGTCACCTCGCCTTGGTTGTAGACCTGCGACGCTCGGCCACGGAGCTCGAAGCGCTCCACTAGTCGCGCGAACAGCTCCCGGTTGAGGCTGCGCTCGAAGCTGCACGGCCGCCCGTTCCGGTCAACGCACCAACTCGGCTCGACTTCTTCCACGTACCAGACGTCATGGCCAAGCCGACGCAGTCCAACCGCCAGGTTCATCCAGGTCCAGGCAATGCCTGCCGAGAACGGCGGGATGGAGCTCATCGCCCCGATGAGGACTCTCAACGCGCCACCTCCCGGTTGAGCTCCTCGCAGTCCGCGATCCACTCCCCCACCCGCTCGAGCGGAAGCCGCCACGCGCCTGCGTGTGCGAGGCGATAGATGGCTCCGTGCAACTGGCACGCCGCCAGGAGGCGCTTCCCCTCCTCGTGGGAAGGCATCAACCCCGTGCCGGTCAGCTCCTCGCAGTAGAGGTCGAACATCCGCTCCAACTCTCTCGGCGGGAGCCCGTATGTCAGATGGGCCAGGTCCATCAGCCCACATCCCACGCCCGCCATCTCCCAGTCGACGATGCAGGTGCGGCCAGGGCGTGCGGAGGTGTCGGCGATCACGTTCTTGGGAGCGAGGTCGTTGTGAACGAGGGTCGGCGGTTGCTCGGCGAGGAGGTCGGCGGCAGCGCTCAGGTCATCGACGGTGCGCTGCAGCCGGCTCGCAAGGTCGGCGGAGCGCAACGAGACCGCAGCGACCGCTCGCCCGGCCCAAGCGAAGAGGTAGTCGCGGTCGAGGCGAAGCAGGAAGTCCCGCCCCAAAAGGCGTTCGCCCTGCAGGGCGAACGCGAGGTGCAGCTGGGCGAGGTGGCGCGCAGCCGTGTGCCAGTGCCGAAGCTCTTGGTACTTCAAATTCAAGCCGTCGATGTACTCGAGGAAGAGCTCTCGGCGCTCCGTCGCGTCATTCCAACTCGAGCCGAGGAACCGGGGAACGGGGAGCCCACGGTCATCGAGCAGCTCGCCATACACACGCACCTCGCGCTCGCGAACGCGCTTGTCGGGATGACTCCGCTGCTCTTCTCCGAGGTGCTTCACGAAAATCGAGATGCGCTCACCCGAAGCGAGCTCGACGGAGACCACCTCGGCAGGGGAGACGGTGGCGTGCGGACTTGGGGCACGGTGCACGCTGACGATCTCGGCGAACGGACCGGCGGCGCGGCGGACAGCCGTGTCGAGCCCCACGCCGAGGTCGAAAGCGCTAAGTGTCTCGCCGCTTAGCGACTGCCGAGGAGTCATGACTCCACCAGCGGCGCCAGGGTCTCTCCGCGCGCCATGAGCCTCTCGACGCCCGACGGCGAGTAGCGCTTTTCGGCGGCGCCCCCAAGCCAAGCGATGACCCGGACGAGCCGGAAGCAGTCGACCAGATGCCGCAGTCGATCGCGTGCCGGGGTCAGCAGGCCGGCGTCAGCAGCCCCTTCCGCGTAAGCGTCCCAGATGCGGTGAAGCGCGGGCGGCTGGAAACCGTCGCAAAGCGAGGCAAGGTCGAAGAAGCGCGATCCAAGAGCCGCGAGCTCCCAATCCACCGGACAGATTCGGATGGGTGTCGCATCGACGACCACGAGGATGTTGGCCGCGTCATAGTGCCCGTGGACCAGGGACTGCTCCTGGCCGGCGATGAGATCGATCGACGGCTCGTAGCGCTCGAGAATCGCCTCAAGGCGGCGCGCCAGCGCTGGGGAGTAAGGCGACACGCTCCTGCGGGCGCGCTCAGCCTTGGCTTCGAAGAAACGGGCATCGTGGCGCTCCAGCAGAGGCATCACCTCCGAGGGCAGCCGGGAACCCGCGAAGCGTCCCTGCGCTCGTCCCAGCCACCGCGCCGCCTCGATCCAAAACCGAAGCTCCATGTGCCGCAGTTCCGTCCCGGCGACGAACTCGAGGAGAAGCCAGTGCACCGCGGCGCCGTCGTCCCACACCGCGCCGCGATAGCGCGCCGTTCCGATCTCCCCATCGCCTATGAGGTGCCGATAGACCCCGAGCTCCCGCTCCCGCCGTTGAGAGGCTGCGGGCCTGGGGCGTCGCGAGCTGCCGTAGTCCTTGAGGAAGAACCGCATCTCGGTCCCGTCTGAAAGGCGAACGGAAACGACCTCGGCGTTGTACGAGGTCGCGGACTGTGAGGGGGAGCGCCTTAGATGCACGATGCGCGCACGCCGTCCCGCCACCTTCGGGATGGTGTACTGCTCGAGGCAGCGGACCAGGCGTGAAAAATCCGCCGGCCCGGTGAGGCTCAGCCGGTGCATGGGGCGGCCTTGGGGAGCGACGGTCATGGGAGTCGTGCGCGAACAGTTTCGCCGTAGCCAAGCCAGTCGGAGACCTGGCGCCGGGTTCGGCCTTTCTCGTGCGCGTGGCCGATCGCATTCACCACTCGGTGCAGGGAAAAGCAATCGAGGACTTCCACCGTCCGCTCGCGGTCGGGTACGGAAACACCGTGCGCAGCCGCCTCTCGGCCGTAGGAGTCGAGGAGCCGATCCAACCTCGCCCCGCGGTAGCCGTCGCAGAAGCGGGCGAGGTCGTAGAGCGGCGCCCCGATCGCGGCGAGCTCCCAGTCCACGACGCAGACGCGCGAAGGCCTTGAGGGCGCGTCGAGCAAGACGTTCTCGGGTCGATAGCTGCCGTGGACGAACGTGGTTGGTTGAGCCGCCATCAGGGCGACGAGATCGTCATAGCCCGAGAGGATCCGCCGCAGGCGTCGCATTGACCGACCGGACATTCGCCGCGCGCTGGAGAGCGCGCGCTCGGCTCTGGATGCAAAGAAGTCGGTGTCATGGCGAATCAGAAACCGAGAGCGCTCGAAGCGGTCCGGATCGCGCGCGTACAGCCCCTGCATGCGCGCGAGCCACGTGACCGCTTCCGGCCACGAGTCGAACTCGCAATCGGCAATCGGGACTCCAGCGACGAACTCGACCACCATCCAGAAGCACCTGTGCTCCTGGCCCCAAACCGCCCCGTAGTACGCCGGGATATCGAGCTCCCCGTTCGGGAGGAGGTCCCGATAGACGTGGAGCTCACGCGCCCGGCGATCGCTTGCGTCCTCCTTGAACAGCCGCGAAGAGCCGAAGTCCTTGAGGAACATCCGCAGAGTCCCTCCGTCGGTCAGCCGCACCGTCACCACCCGTGCGGCATAGGACGTCGCGCTCGGCGACGGCGCGCTTCGCAGGTCGGCAACCGATGCGGTCCCGCAGACCCGCGGAAGCACCTCCGACTCGAGCAACCGACGCAGCGTCGCCTCGCTTTGCGCCGGCGTGGGTTGCCGCCTGCGGCGCTTGGGCCCGGCAAGCCAGGAGAGGTACGCCTGCAACTTCAACACGGGACGGCTATCCACATCGGCAAGGCGCGGATCGCCGTTACCGAGCTCCATGCCGAGCCAGTGGATCGCGGAGAGGCACCGCAGCACTCGGCCGACCTCGGCGAGGCTTCGCAGGGTATCCGGCTCCAGCGCCACTCCATGCTCCGCGGCCGCCTGACGGTAGCTCGCGAGGCATGGGTTCGCCGCGAAGCGAAGCCGCGAATCCATCACCTGTGCGAGGTCGACAGCGGGGGACCCCCACCCCGCCTCTTCCCAGTCGAACACCAGGAGTCCAGGGGCTCCCGAGTCAGGGTCAAGACGGAGGTTCGGCGGCCCGAAGTCGCCATGCACAAGGGTGCGGGGCTGCTCCGGGCACGCTCCAGTCACCTCATCCCACCGTTCTTCGAGCTTCGAAAGCTCCGAGATCGCGGCTTCGAGCACTTCCCTGGCCCCGGCTCCGGTGCGGGGATCCTCCGCCCGAGCGCTGAACAACGCCTTCGCAGACCGAGCCCGATCAAGGAACCGGACGAGCCCGCGTTCGGGGAGAGCCGGCGCGTCCGACAACGACGAGGCGCCGGCGTGGAGGGCGCCGAGCCACCGGCCCGCCGTCTCTCGGTGCGGCGCGAGGGCCGGCGAGTAACGCTCCCCCTCGGCGCACTCGAGGAACAGCCAGGAGAGCTCGGCATCCTCATCGACGCGACCGAGACAGCGGAGGCTGGGCACCGGCAGCCGCGGGAGCACCTCGTGGTACACGGTGTGCTCGACCTCGGCGGAGGAGCGCCTGTTCAGCTTCGCGATCACCGCGCCCCCGTCTGGGGCGGCGCCGGCGAGCCAGTAGATGGCCGCATTGCCGAGAGCAGGCCCCTTGCGATCCCTGAACACGCGGATCTCCGTGGGCTCGCCCACACCGGCCGCACGAGCCCATGCCACTGCCGCCGGGTGTGTGGAGGGGTCCTCGCGGAGGGATCTCGCCGAAGCGACGCTCTCAGACATGGTCGAACGTGGATAGGTGGGGGCTTTGCTCTTCGCCGGCGATGAGGTGCCCGTCCTCCATCGTCAGGCGCATGTCGCAGACATCGAGGGTCGTCAGGCGGTGGGCGATCATGAAGGTCGTCCGGCCCGCCATCAGTCGCTCCATGGCCTCGATGATCGTGGCCTCTGTCCGCACGTCGACCGAGCTGGTCGGCTCGTCCAGGAGGAGGATGGGCGCATCCTTCAAGAACGCTCGCGCCAGGGAGATCCGTTGGCGCTCGCCGCCAGAGAGGCGCATGCCGCGTTCGCCCACCTCGGTGTCGTAACCGTCCGGGAGCCCCGCGATGAAATCGTGGACGTTCGCCGCCCTTGCAGCCGCAGCGATGTCCTCGACGCTCGCGCCCTCACGGGCGTAGGCGATGTTCTCGGCGATGCTGGTGGAGAAAAGGAGGGGCTCCTGCAGCACGATCGCGAACTGCGCACGTAGATCGGTGAGCTTGTAGTCGCGCAGGTCGACGCCGTCGAGCAGAATCCTGCCCTCCGAGGGGTCGTAGAACCGGGTCAGGAGGCTGACGAGCGTCGTCTTTCCCGCTCCCGTCGCCCCGGCGATGCCAAGCCGGGTCCCGGCGGGGACGTGGAGGGAGATGTCGCGCAGGACACGGCGGTCGCCGTCATAGGCGAAGGAGACGTGCTCGAAGCGAACGTCGCCCTCCGCCCTGGACAGAGGCCTGGCGTTCGGCCTCTCCCTCACGTCCGGCTCCTCGTCGAGCAGCGAGAAGGCGCGCTCCGCGCTCGCGAGATATTGCTGGAGCTTGCCGGCCCCTTTGCTCAGCGTCCTGACCGGCGAATACAGCTGAGACATGTAGGACATGACGAGGACGAGATCCCCCACGGTCATCGCGCCCGCCTGCACGTGGCGCGCACCGATGTAGAGCACGGCCGCCGTCCCTGTCGCGATGATCATGCCGATGAGGAGCGCGAACTTGCTAGATGCGAACTCATACCGAATCCGCGCCCACATGCCTTCGCGGAAGTGGTGGGTGAATCTGCGCTCTTCGCTGTCCTCCCGCCCGAAGGCGCGAACGACCCGTGCCGCGCCCAGCGCCTCCTGAACCACTGACATCGCACCGCTCTCGAGGCGCTTGACCTCGCGCGACTGAGTACGGAGCCTGCGGCGGTAGGCCCAGGAGATGACCAGGAGCGGGGGCGCCACGGCGATCGCCACAAGTGCCAACTGCCAGTCGATGAGCGCGGTCACATAGAGCATCGCCACCAGCGTGAAAGCGGCAGTCACAAAGGACGAGAGGGTTTCCGTCGCGAAGTACTGAACGGCCGTTGCGTCGTACTGGATCCGGTAGATCGAGTCGGAGGTCCCCCTCGCGTCGTGGTAGGAAAGCGAGAGGCGCTGGACGTGCCGGAACAGGCGAGCGCGGAAGTCGAGCATGATGCGCTCGCCCGTATAGGCGCGCAGCACGGTGGTCGACATGCTCTGGAGCTGCGTCAAGAGAGCGATGAGCACGAACATCGCCGCCGCCGCGACCAGCAGCGCGCTCTCCGAGTCCTCTATTGCCCCCGGGACGATTGCATCGAGGAAGCCCGGCAGCGGTTGAGAGCCCAGAACCGTATCCACGGTCACCGCCAACGGGACGGGGATGAGCAACGCCAGCGGCGTTGCCAGGAGGCTGAGGAGAAAGAGTCCGCCGACTTGGAGACGGTAAGGCCGTAGCTCACTGGCCAGACGCCGCACGAGGGCCCGATCGGTGTACCTGCGGACGCCGTCGGAATCGACCGGCGGGGATCGCCCAGCCTGCGAGCGGTTGCGCTCACTCATGCCCGATGCACCTCCGGCAGGGCTGCGCTCCCCAGACGGCCCGCCGCCCGCCTTGCGCTGCCGGCGGCGTAAGCGCAGTCGCTGGCCGTTAAGGCAAGCACGAATACGAGACTCAACCCCAGCACCGCCGCAGCGTGGTTCGCGCCGCCGAGCCCGGCCGCGACAGCCAGCCCCGCGAGAAAGACACAGGAGAGGAGCGCCCCCCAGGCCGGCTGAGGCCGGAAGCGGAAGCGAACGAGCTGACATCCGTTGCCGTGCTCCTCGACCGCGGTCAGGATTCGGCCCCTGCCGAGCAAGCCGCCGCGCAGCTCGAGGTCCCAGCGATCGAAGTCGCCGCCGCGCATCAGGACAGTTCCACTCTCGCGCAGCGTTTTCTCGAACAGGCAAATCCAGCTCTCGAGCGAGTGCCAGCTCTGGCTCCACACCGTCCATGACGCGGGGCGCGGAAGCGCATGGTCGCGATGCCCACGCGCCCGCCATGGGGTGAGGCCGCTTCGCAGCCTGCCCGAGAGCCGGGCAAACGGCTGCAGCATGTGCAGGAAGACCGTCAGCAGAAACGATCGCTTTCGGCGGCAGCGCCGCGTTGGCATCCTCCGGCTCACGCGGCGCGCCTCCGCGACCGCCTGTGCGACGAGGAGCCCCGTTGCCGCCACCACCAGGGGGATCACCGCAAGCAGCGGGCCCCAGAGAGAGCCGAGGGCGGCGAGGGCGGCGAGCAGCGCGATCACCAGGTACCACTCCGGCATCAATGCCAGGGAGCTGAGCGTGGGACGCTCAACCCTGTACATCGCCTGGAACAGACCGGTTCCCCATCTGCCGTAATACACACGCCAACGGCGCAGCAGTCCCTGCTGCACACCGTTCCCGTAGAGGCGGCCGCCCCAGGAATAGTGGCCGCCGGCGTTGTACTTCTCGGGCCACTTGCGCTCGAGCATCGCCTCCGCCCTCCCGTAGCCGACCTGCTGCCGCCAATAGGCCCGCACCGAGTCGCGGGCGCGATGCCAAACGACCGCGCCGGCGCGGAAGCCGAGCGTCTCGCCGTGCTGCTGGAGGCGCCAGCAGATGTCGACGTCATCGCCGGCCGCCCGGAAGCGGGGATCGAAGCCACCGATCTCGATCAGCCGCCGGCGGCGAAAGGCCATGTTGCAGCCGGGGATGTGCTCGGCTTCCCGGTCGGAGAGCAGCACGTGGACCGGCCCCCCGGGGGCGTTGGCGACGCAATCGGCGATCCAGCCGTCCGGCGGAGGGAGATTCGGACCGCCGATGCCCGCGTGATCCGTGGCCTGAAAGGCGGCCGACAGATAGTTGAGCCAGTCGCGGTCCGGACGCGCGTCGGAGTCGAGGTAGGCGACGATCTCACCGCTTGCCGCCTCGAGGCCGGTGTTCCTAGCGCTGCTCAATCCCCGGTTCGGAGTGCTGATCGCGGGATAGCCGCACTCGCTCGCGATCGCCGCCGTGGCATCGGTGGAGCCGTCGTCCACCACTATCACCTCGTAGTCCGGGTAGTCGAGCTCGCGCACGCCTTCCAGACACCAGCGGAGGGTTTCCGCGCCATTACGGGCGCAGATGACGACCGACATCTTGGGGCGCTCGGCAATATGCGAAAACGGCACCTCGCGGAACGCTCGGTGGACCGCGGCGAGCGCCGCCTTCGGGTGCCGGCCGCGATCGGTGAGGCCGAAGTCCCAATCCTCCACGTCGTAGCCTCCCCGGTGCCACTCGTCCGTCCATGCGAAGACAAAGGTGCCGGCACAACCCGCGGCGAAGGTGAGCCTCAGCTGGCCCTCGATGGTTTCCGCCTGCCGTCCCTCCCCGTTGCGCCGGCTGTCGAGCCCGATCTCAGCCATGACCAGGGGGCGATCGCCGCTGACGTTCTGCAGCCGCGCGAGGTAGCGCTCGAGCTGCCGGTCGGACTCCAGGTAGACGTTGAAGCAGTGGAAGTCGAGGAAGGGAAGCTGGAGGTACTCGGTGGTCGGGAAGTTGACGTAGGTGACGAGGCCATCGGGATCCTCGTCCTTAACCGCTTCGAAGAGCCGGCGCAGGAAGCTCTCGACCCGGCGTCGCCCGTGCCAGCGGACGATCGGAGCCGGGATCTCGTTGCCGACCGCATAGCCAAGCACCGCCGGGTGGCCGGCGCAGGCGCGGACGCCTTCGCGCACCCGCTGTTCGATCGACTCGGCGAGCGTCGGATCGTTGAGAAAGGCGACGTGCTGCTCCCACGGCAGCCCGATCAGGACCCTCAGGCCATGGCGGGCGGCGGCCTCGAGGAGGTAGCGCGGCGGGACGGAGTATGTGCGGACCGAGTTGATCCCGTTGTCGGCCATCTGCCTGAAGTCGGCCTCGACCCTCGCCGGGTCGGGGTAGTCGCTCCCGTTCCCATTCGGGCGGAAGGTCCCGTATGTGACGCCACGGAGGTAGAGCTTCTCCTCACCCGCGAACAGGAACTTGCCCAGCGCCTTCGGCCGGGGGAGGGCGGTTCCGTTCCGGGATCGCACATCACCGTTATTCCGGGACCGCACATCACCGTTATGGGAGGGCGCCGCTCCATTCGAGCCCCGGCGAAATCCGGTGCCTGCCCAGCTATCGACAGGTCCGGAATCGCGCTCCGGGGTCGTGGAGAAGAATGATCTGGGGCGATCGCGGCTGACTGTGTAGCACCCTCTCTTGCAGCAACCCGCCCTGCCTCACTGTTAATGAATTGTTTACCGGAGCGGTTGCCGACCGACAAGCTCCGGAAATAGCGCATTACCTGGTAGTGATGATCACGAAGGTAGAAAACCTGTTGAAATTGAATGATGGAATTCAAGTTCCTCGATCAGACAGGGGCTCGCCGGCATGCCAGCGGCGCAGTCGATTGGAGTTGCCCACCACCGAGAGCGAGCTGGCCGCCATCGCAGCGGCGGCGATCATCGGGCTGAGCTGAAGGCCTAGGAACGGGTAGAGGACGCCGGCGGCGATCGGGATGCCGACCGTGTTGTAGCCGAAGGCGAAGGCGAGGTTCTGGCGGATGTTGCGCATCGTCGCCCGGCTCAGCGAGAGGGCAAACGGGACTCCCCGCAAATCGCCTGAGACGAGCGTGATGTCGGCCGCCTCGATCGCCACGTCGGTGCCGGTGCCGATCGCGATGCCGACGTCGGCCTGAGCGAGGGCGGGCGCGTCGTTGATCCCGTCGCCGACCATCGCCACCAGCTTTCCCTCGTCCTGCAGGTGACGCACCTCGAGTGCCTTGTCCTCCGGCAGTACCTCGGCGAGGACCCGCTCGATCCCAACCTGGCGCGCGATCGCCTCCGCAGTGCGCGTGTTATCGCCGCTGATCATCACCACCTCCAGGCCGAGCTTCTGCAGAGCGCCTATCGCCGCGGCCGAATCGGGCTTGACGGTGTCGGCGACCGCCAGCAGGCCGGCCGGGCGGCCGTCGAGCGCGACGCGCATCGCCGTCTTGCCCTCCGCCTCCAGGCGTCGCGCCTCTGCCTCCAAGGGCGCGGCATCCACACCTTCCTCACCCAGCAGGCGCCGGGTGCCGACCAGCAGGCGGCGACCGGCGACCGTCGCGCGCAGGCCGCGGCCGGTGATCGAGTCGAACTCGCCCGCCTCGGGCAGCGACAGGCCGCGCTGCTGCGCCCCGGCAAGGACCGCCGTACCGAGCGGGTGCTCAGAGAAGCGCTCGGCCGCGGCCGCCAGCCGCAGCAGCTCTTCCTCGCCGAGGTCGCCGAGAGCGACGACATCGGTGAGAGCCGGCTCGCCGCGGGTGATGGTCCCGGTCTTGTCGAGAACGATCGCGCCCAGCTTGTGGGCGGTCTCGAGCGCCTCGGCCGAGCGGATCAGCACACCGCTCTCCGCGCCCTTCCCGGTCCCGACCATGATCGAGAGCGGCGTCGCCAGACCGAGCGCGCAGGGGCAGGCGATGATCAGCACCGACACCGCGGAGACGAGAGCGAACGTGAGCGCCGGGGAAGGGCCGAAGTCGAACCAGACGACGAAGGTCGCGATCGCGATGAAGATCACCGCCGGGACGAAGTAGCTCGCGACCAGGTCGGCGAGGCGCTGGATCGGCGCCTTCGAGCCCTGTGCCTCTTCGACCAAGCGGACGATCTGGGCGAGCATCGTGTCGCTGCCGACGCCGGTGGCGCGGAAGCGAAAGGCGCCGGTCTGGTTGACGGTGGCGCCGATCACGGTGTCGCCGAGCGCCTTGGTGACGGGCAGCGACTCGCCGGTCACCATCGACTCGTCGATGGTGGAACGGCCCTCGACCACCTCGCCGTCGACCGGGACCTTCTCCCCCGGGCGGACGGCGATCACGTCTCCCGGCATCACCTGCTCGACCGGGATCTCCTCCTCGCGGCCTTCGCGGACGACGCGGGCGGTCTTGGCCTGCAAGCCGATCAGCTTGCGGATCGCCTCCCCGGCCCCGGCCTTGGCGCGAACCTCGAGCAGCCTGCCGAGCAGGATCAGGGTCAGGATGACTCCGACGGCCTCGTAGTACACGTCGCGAAGGTCGCTCGGCAGCAGACCGGGGAAGAACGTGACGAAGAGGCTGTAGCTGAAGGCGGCCGCCGTGCCGACCGCGATCAGCGTGTTCATGTCGGCGCTGCGATGGGCGAGGCTGAGCCAGCCGGTGCGATGGATCGGCCAGCCGGTGTAGAGCATCACCGGGGCGATCAGCGCCAGCTGCAGCCAGCGATTCATCATGAAGTCGGGCACCCAGCTCGCGCCGAAGACGTCTGAGGCCATCACCGCGAAGAGAACCGGCGCCGTGAGCAAGGCGCCGAGGAGGACGCGACGGCTGAGGTCGGCGATCTCGGCCCGCCTGGCGGTGGCCTCTGTGTCGCCGCCGTCCTCGGGCACTCGGCCATCGCCGTCGAACAGCTCGTATCCCGCGTCGGCGACCGCCTGCCGCAACCGCTCGACCCCGACCTGCTTTGGGTCGTAGTCGACCGTTATCCGCTCGGTCCCCATGTTGACCGCAGCGCGGTCGACGCCCGACAGCTGGAGCAGGGCCGTCTCGATCGTGGAGACGCAGGAGGCGCAACTGATCCCGCCGGGGTGCAGAGCCAGCACAACCTCGGCCGGTTCGCTGACCTCGCGGTGGGGGCCGACCCCAACCGCCTCGGCTACCGCTTCATCCGGGAGGTCGCCGGCTTCGGCGAGGCCGTTGCCGTGCGCGTCGCCGTTCGGCTCGACGAGCAGCGTGCCGTGGACCATGTTCATCCCGCAGGCAAAGCCGAACTCGCCGCTGCGCTCGGGAGTGAACTCGACAGTGGTGCGAGCGAAGGGCGCCAGCGAACGACTCACCCCGAGGTCCGGGAAGACGACGCGCGAGGTGCAGTCCCCGGCCTCCTGCCGGTCGAACACGAGCCGCAGGGGCACGCCCGCGCGAGCGCGGATCAGGTTCGGCGAGTAGCCGCCCTTGACGACGATCTCCACCTCCTGGCGACCGGCGCGCAACTCGGCGCCGCGCGCGGTTCGCGGTCCAAAGAAGAAGCGGGCAAGCGCCGCGATTGCGCCGGCGCCCGCGATCGTGACGAAGACCTCAGCCATCTTGATCCTTCCACTGGCCCATATCGCTAGCGGCGCAGCAGGCGGCCGACGGCGCCCATCAGCTCGTCGACGCTCTCGCCGGGATCGGCCGGCGCGCCGCCATCGCCCTGCATGCAAACCCGGGCGTGGCCGTCCAGCAGCCCGAGCGAGATCTTGTCGAGGGCGGCCTGGACGGCGCTCACCTGGGTCACGACGTCGATGCAGTAGCGGTCCTCCTCGACCATCTTCGCGACACCCCGAACCTGACCCTCGACTCTGGCCAGGCGGTTGAGGAGCTGCGCCTTGCTGGCGGTGTAACCACGGGCCGGAATTTCAGTTGCCATAGCGGTTGATAATACCCCTGAGGGGTATATCTGTCAAAGCCGATGTCCCAGCCGGCCCTACTCGATCAGCGTCAAGAACCCAGCGCTCAATTGATCGACGCCCTACTCCGATTGCGGCCTCTCCTCGCCCGGCCAGCTGCCGGTCCCCCTCGTGAAGGCGCGACGGACACCGTGATCGGTGAGCCCTTTGACCAAGCGGAAGATGGCGCCCTCGATGAGAAGCGCCGCGATCAGCTTGGGCCAGGAGAACTCGCGATGCTCAGGGCTCGGCGGCTCCTGCTCATCGACCAAGCCCCAGAGACGTTCGAAGATCTTCTTGCCGATCAGGCCGGCAAGCAGGCCGGCGAGGATGCTGATCGGCGTGAACACGAGCTTCATCACTGGCTCCTTCGCTTTGGCTTGGGCTCATCACGCGTCTCAAGCTGGATCTCGCGCTCAGCCCGCGGCGTGCCTTCTTCGATCTCCAAGTTGCGCTCGCGCTCGGCATTCAGCTGATGGCCGAAGAGAATCGCCAGGTTGGTGATCCAAAACCAGACCAGGAGGGCGACGAGGCCGCCCAGCGTGCCGTAGGTCTTGTCGTAGGAACCGAAGTTGGCGACGAAGAAGCCGAAGAGCGCCGAGGCGATCGCCCAGGCGACGACTGCCACGAGGCTGCCCGGCGTAATCCACCTGAAGCCGCGGAGCTTCACGTTGGGCGAGGCGTAGTAGAGGACGGCGAGCATCAGCAAGAAAGCGCACAACAGGAGCGGCCACTTGGCGAAGTTCCAGACGTCCACGGCCGTCGAGCCGATCCCCAGTGGCTCGGCGACCGCTTCCACGATTGGCCCAGTGAGAACCAACGAGAGGGCAATTAAGGCGAGCCCGACGACCATCGCCAGCGTCACCGCGATCTGCAGTGGCCGCAGCTTCCAGAATGGCCTGCCCTCCGACGTCTCATAGATCACGTTGGAGGCGCGAATGAAAGCCCCCACGTAGCCCGAGGCAGACCACAACGCAACCGCGAGACCCAGGGCGAAGGCAAACCCGGCGGTGCCGCGGTTTTCGGTGATCGATTCGATCGGCCCGGAGAAGGTTTCCGATGCCGAGGCCGGCCCGATCGAAGAGATGATGTCGGTCAGGCTCTCGGTGGTCGATTTGGGATCGCCGAAGAGGCCGATGAGCGAGACCATCGCGATCAATGCCGGGAACAACGAGAGCAGGCCGTAGTACGTGAGAGCCGCGGCCCAATCGGCAAGGTTGTCCTCTTTGAACTCCCCGAGGGTCCGCTTGAGCGTGGCGAAGAGGCCCGTGCTCACCGTGATGTCACCCCGCTAGCTCGACTTCTCGCCGCTCGAGTCGTGATCTTTCGCCATCGGGATCTCCTCCTTCATCGGTCCTCCTCTGCGGCCGAGCCCGACCGCTCCCCTGGGCCTCACGTCCTCGGTACCCCCAGTGCCACAGGGGAAACGTTGTGCTTGCCCTACAGAGCCAGCGAGGCAGCCTTCAGGTGCAGTGCTTCGAGACGGCGAAGCTGGCTCGTCGCTCTCTCGGCCAATGCACCAAGCTCGAAGTCCGAGAGATCATCCGCGTGGGTGTGCTCAAGCGCCTTCCACAGCCGGCGCTTGCCTACGACGCCGACCTGCAGCAGCTCCAGCTCATCCAGACGGCTGAGCGGCGAGTAGCCCCACAGCCGCCCGTTCAGCTTCAACCGGCCCAACCGCTCGCCGAGGACCGCAGCGGCCGGCTTCAGCTTGCTCTGACCCACACCAACCCGATCCATCACCGCTTTCAACGTCTCGCGGTCCGCCTCGACCTCGGCGCAGATCTCGACCAGCGCCGGCCCAAACTCAGGATCGTCCTCGTTGCTAGTACGCAGTCGCCGCGCCAGCTCGACCCCCGCCGTCGCTCCTGCCAGGTGGTCGTTGAGATAGATAGCGAGTAGCTCGCCCATGCGAGGCGTCAGCGAGGATTGAGCCGTCGCATGCCAGACGCGCGCGGACGGCGGCCCCTGATTGTGCGCAGAGCCTGGACGGTGCGGGCGAGAGAAGGTGAAATTCGAGCACCCGGCGGCTCGGTTCCCACTTTCCTCTCCCACTGCATGGCAGCGATCTACCCAGAACGAGGCCAAATCGAAACATGGACGCCCGCGAATGTGGTTCCGGCCGGCAGATCTCGTTTTGTTGGCCGGTATGCGGGGTAGCTCGCTGGGTACGTCCAGCGCAATCGAGGAGGAGCAAGATGGGTACACAGGAAACCGGCCAGATCACCGGCACCAAGGACAAGGACTACAACGTGATCTGGTTCACCGAGCAATGCCTTAGCAACGTCCTGCGACTGGAGAACTACGTCGAGGACGCAGAGCGTGAGGGTGACTCCGAGTTGGCCGACTTCTTCCGGCGCGCCCAGGAGGTGAGCCGCAAGGGCGCCGAGCAGGGCAAGGAGATGCTGGGGAAGCGCCTGCAGGGCTGAGAGCGGGGTATTCGCACAAACCGATATGGAGAGGAGATCACCGTGGGAATCTCACTCGGCGGAATCCTGGTTATCGTGGGCATCGTGCTGATGTTCGTCTGGAGCTTCTGGGCGGGCCTGATCGTTGCCCTGATCGGGCTGATCGCCTTCGGGGGGTTTGCACGCGGCAAGTGGTACTGAGCCCACGCACTCGACTCAGACACCTCCAAGAGGTCGCAATGCATCGGGTCCGGATCGGCTGCTCGGGATGGAGCTACGACGACTGGCGCGGCGGCCTCTATCCCGAGGGACTGCCGAAGCGCCGTTGGCTGGAGCGCTACGCCGAGGTCTTCGACACGGTCGAGGTCAACGCGACCTTCTACCGACTGCCGAAGGAGTCGACGGTGCAGAGTTGGGTCGAGCAGGTCCCCGGCGATTTCCTCTTCGCAGTCAAGGCGAGTCGCTACCTGACGCATATGAAGCGGCTGCGCGACATTGCTGACGCGGTCGCGCACTTCTGGGAGCCGCTTGAGCCGCTGCGCCAGGGACGGCGGCTGGGCCCGGTGCTGTGGCAATTGCCGGAGAACTTCCAGCGTGACGACGACCTGCTCGCCTCTGCACTTAACGAGCTGCCGCGCGCTGAGCACTGCTTCGAGTTTCGGCACGAGAGCTGGTTTGCCGCGCCGGTGCGGGAACTGCTGGAGGAACGGAGCGCCTCGCTGGCGATCGGCGACGACAAGCGCCGGCCGCTTCCCGACGCGCGGCCGACCGGCAAGCTCGCCTATCTCCGCCTGCACTACGGCCATCGCGGGCGCAGCGGTAACTACTCCGAGTCAGAGCTCGACGACTGGCGCCGTCGCATCGCGGCCTGGCGCTCGCACCGGCCGGTCTTCGTCTACCTCAACAACGACTGGAAGGGCTACGCGCCCGCCAACGCGCGCTACCTGACGGCTAGGAGGACAGCAGGATGATCAGGTTGAGGAGAACCGCCGCCGGGGTGCCTACCAAGGAGAGAGTGCGAAAGAAGCGCGCAAAGCCACCCCGATAGCGCACACTCTCCATCAGCAGCAACCCGACGACATGGGCCATGTTGACCAAGGCGACGGCGATCGCAGCGCCGATCGCGACGGCCCTCCAGCCGCTCGGGGGACCGCCCGACTCGGCGTTGACCGCTGCCGCAAGCACGATTGCGACGATGGTTCCGATCACGCTGGCGCACATGCCCGCGAAGTCCATTCTCGAGAGACCTGGCAGATAAGCGGAGCCGATCTCGTGCTTCGCTTCGTGGTCAACTGTTCCTCGCGGCGCCTTCTCGACATCGACGACATGGCTCGGGGAGCCATTCGCAGCTGGCGCTGCGAGCTTGACGATTCGTAGCGGCGGCTCGATCGCTTCCTCCGCCCGCTCAGTCAGATCGCCCTCGAACCAGCGCGACTCCGATGCCTCGCGCTCGAAAATCACGACCTCGTCGGCGGGAGCCTCGAGCAGCGCGTCCTGAGCGGCTTGGATCGGATCGGGGTCGCCGACCTCGCCGCGTGCCTTGACCCCTGCGTCGCGAAGGCTGTCGAGCGATGCCTGGAGCCTTTCGCTTGCCTCGCGCCTTGGCCCGTCGATGTCCCCGAGAGTGTGTCGCAGCGGGTTCGCCTCGACCGGCGCCGATATGAGTCGGAGGTCGACTTCCTCGCCGTCAACCGTCGAGCGCAGCTGCTCGATTGCCTCAGGCCCGCCGATCGGATCGGCGATGACAGCAACGACACGGCGAGTCATCGTTCTCAACTCGCTCTCGCCGAGGTCGCCTCGCGCTGCCCCTCATGCACACCCTCGGCGAACTCCTCAATGATCTTCGCGTTGAACGCATCGAGATCGTCGGGCTTGCGACTACTGACCAGCCCTTGGTCAACGTGGACCTCCTGGTCGACCCACTCAGCGCCGGCATTGCGCAGGTCGGTCTGCAAGCTCGGCCATGAGGTGAGCGTGCGGCCATCGACGACGTCCGCGTTGATCAGAGTCCAGGGCCCGTGGCAGATCACTCCAACCGGCTTGCCGACCTCGAAAAAGGCACGGACGAACTGGACCGCGTCGGTATCGGTTCGCAACTGGTCGGGATTGGCGACGCCGCCGGGCAGCACGAGGCCGTCATAGCTGCCGGGGTCCGCGTCGCCAACCGTTCTGTCGGGCGTGAAGGTCTCGCCCTTGTCGAGATGGTTGAAGGCCTGGATTGCATCGTCTTCGGGGGCCAGCAAATCGACTTCGGCGCCGGCCTCACGCAGCGCCGCGAGGGGACTGGTCAGCTCGACCTGCTCGACCCCCTCGTTGGCGACGAGGATCGCGATTCTCTTGTCCTGCAACTGGTCTGGCATTTGAAGCTCCTTGGTCGATTGAGCGGGATGCCGCGACCCGGGCGCCTCGCCGCTCCGAAGGAGCGGTTGGTCTTCTGACCCGAGCGGGAACCGGACTTGTGGTGCCAGTGAAAGCCGCTGGGACCCGGGCCGGCAGCCCACCTTTTCACCCTTTGCTTCTACCCGCGGCGACGCATTACAAGCCTCGCGTGAGTCAATAGGCGCACACGCCTACGGAGGCTTTGCAGACACTTCTAAAGAGGGTGGACGACCGGATTCGAACCGGCGACCGCCTGGACCACAACCAGGAGCTCTACCAGCTGAGCTACGTCCACCGCGCTGGCTCCAATCTAGCGGGCCGAGAAGGCTGGACGGGTGGCGGGGTCGCGGGTTGGTCGCGCTACCGTTTGGTGGGATGGGCAAGGGTCGCGCAGTCGCTCGCTTTCGGTCCCGAGCTCGACCGGCACCCACCGGTGGAGCACAGGCACGGGGCGCGATCGCCGTGGGAGCCCTGGCCGTAGGCGCCGCGGCAGTTGGGGGCTTCGCGATCGGTCGGCTCAGCGTAGGGCGACTGGCGATCGGCAGAGCAGCGATCGAAAAGCTGAAGGTCGAGGAGCTCGAGGTCGGACGGCTGAGGATTCGCGATCGCCCGGATGAGGCGTGAAACGAGTCGCGGCTGCCGTCGGCCTCGCGGGGGCCCTGATCGGCTCCGTACTATTCGGACCCGGATTCTCGATTGCGCTCGGCCCCTACCCCACCCTTGGCAACTGCCCGGTCTTCCCGGACCCGCCCGCATCGCTTTCGCCGCGGGCCGCTTCGCTGCCGACCCAGGCAGCCTGGAACCAGGACATCTCTAAGGCGCCCCCGGCGCGCAACTCCCGCGCGATCGTCTCCTACATAAACGCCCACGGCGGCGACCGACTTCACCCGGATTTCGGCTCCCCACGCGCCTATGGCTTTCCCTACGCGGTGGTCGGCGCCCGCCAGCGCAAGCTGCCGGTCCACTACACCGCCTATGGCAGCGAGAGCGACCGCGGGCCGTTCCCGATTCCCACCGGCGCGCCCGTGGAGGGTGGGCGCCGGAGCGACGGTGACCGTCACGTCCTCGTCGTCGATCGCTCGCGATGCATGCTCTACGAGCTGTACCGGGCCTTTCCCAAGCGGGACGCGCGCCCGCACTGGAACGCCGACTCGGGAGCCCGTTGGAGCTTGCTCTCCGCCGCCCGCCGCCCCGACTCATGGACCTCAGCCGACGCAGCCGGCTTGCCGATCTTCCCGGGCCTGTTGCGCTACGACGAGGTCGCCTCGGGCCAGGTCGAACACGCGATCCGCGTCACCTTCGAGAGCACCCGCAACGCCTGGATCCACCCTGCCTCCCACTGCGCCGGCGACAGCTCCAACCCGAATGCGCCGCCGATGGGCCTGCGACTGCGGCTCGAACCCGGCTACGGCCTGGGCCGGTTCAGCGGCGCCGCGAAGACGATCGCGATCGCACTGAAGCACTACGGCTTGATCGTCGCCGACAACGGCTCCAACTGGTTCTTCGGCGGAGTGAGCGACCGGCGCTGGGACGACGAGAGCCTGAACCAGCTGAAGCGAATACCCGGCAGCGCCTTTCAGGTGGTGAAGAGCGCTGCCGGGACTCACTCCTGCTGAGAGGTCAGGCTCGTCGGACACCCCCTCCGAGGCGAGGCGCCAGCAGCAACGCCAACCCAATCAGGATCACGATGATCCCGAGGATGTAGTGGACGAGGATCGCCAAGACGATCCCGATGATGATCAGCAGTATCGATAGTCCCATGGCGCGTGGCTACCCCACGTGACCAAACGGCAAACCGCAGTCTCAGCCGCGCGTGCCCCCACCCCTGCCGTCCGGTGACCAACCCGGGCCGCGAAAGACGTAGCCGAGGCGGTGACGCCAACTCCTCGCCGCCCGCACATCGCGCGCCAGGTCGGCGAACTCATGGAAGGCGACGCGGGTGGGCCTGAAGGTGCGGATGTTCTTGGTCAGCCCGTAGCGGGGGCGCTCGGTCTCGCCTTGGAAGGTCCCAAAGAGCCGGTCCCAGACGATCAGGATCCCGCCGTAGTTGCGGTCCAGGTAGACGTCGTTGGCGCCGTGGTGAACACGGTGGTGGGAGGGCGTGTTGAAGAAGAACTCGAACGGCGCCGGCAGCCGCTTGACCCGCTCGGTGTGGATCCAGAACTGGTAGATGAGGCTAATCGCCTGCTGGGTGAGGATCATCCAGGGGGCGAAGCCGAGCAGCGCCAGTGGCGCCCAGAACGGCAACGCCGTCATCGGCGTCCAGGTTTGGCGCAACGCGGTCGAGAGGTTGTAGTGCTCAGAGGAGTGGTGGACGACGTGGCTGGCCCAGAAGACGCGCACCTCGTGGTGGATGCGGTGAAACCAGTAGTAGGCGAAGTCGTCGGCGAAGAAGAGCAGGACGTAGGTCCACCACATATCGGCCGGCATCCGCAGTGGCGACAGCTCGTACAGCCCTGCGTAGACGAAGACAACCGCCAGTTTCCAGATCGCGTTGATCGCGACGTTGCCGCCGCCCATGGTCAGGCTGGTGCGGGTGTCGCGCGACTCGTAGCCGACCAGCTCGTCGTCGCGCGCGTATTTGAAGGAGAGCAGCTCGACGACGAGCAGCAGCACGAAGGCCGGGATCGCGTAGAGGATCAGCTCCGCCACGGCGGCAGACTCTAAAGGGAGTCGCCTGCGTCATACGCTGGGCGCCGAAGCACCCCCGGTTGGATTCGAGCCAACGACCCTCGGATTAGAAGGGGTTCTGCTGCTGTGCTCGCTCGACGCGCCCCAAACTTCGCTGGGCACGAGGAGTTCTCCGTTTCGCTCGGTAATCGGCGGTTTGGTACCCAAAGCGATACCGGCCGACCGGGTATCAACACCCGGCGTCCTCGTCTAGTCCCCTGCCTTGCCCACTTCGACTTCGTCCGCCGGGCCATCCAGCGGGTTCTTTCCGGCTGCCTTCAGCTTCTCATTGAGGACATGCCGCCTGATCTTCCGCTTGGCCGGAGCTACAAAAAACGTGTCGAGGAGTTCTTCGAGAAGCTCCAGCAGCCATTCAGCCTCGCCTTCCTCGACCTCTGTGACCGCCTCGGTCTCAGAGTCCTTGATGGGATGCGCGGCAAAGTTGCCTACGTGGCGCATTGAATGGAGCTCATCAGCCAGCCCAACGGGAAGAACATTCTTTTCGCGGATTTCGTCAATCTCAGCAATGAGATTGGCGGGCTTGACCCCGCCCCTCTCACGAAGAAGACGCTGCAACAGACGTCGACTCAGCGCCGCACTGGCCTTGGGACTGACGAAGAGAGTTGCCGATGCCTCCCGAAAGTCGTCGGCGAAGGAGTCTTCGACTTCTACCGGGACAAAACGACTCGGAATGGCCGGATACGCTAGCTGACGGCTCCCTTCGTGAATCGTTCGTCCAGCCGCAACACGGTTAAATAGCTGTGCGACAAGCCTCTTACAAGACGGGCAGTTCGTCCATTGAAAGTGCCAGTGGCCATCGATGTCGGGATCGATGCCGAGTTGGATATCGACCCACTGCGGTGTAAACGAGTCTGGGCAGTGGGGGCACCTCATGCAGCGCGCCTCCCTCTAGATCTCTTCCTCCGCCGCCTCGGCTTTGCCGGCAGCGTCAGCTGTGAGACATACAAAGCGTCAAACGAGCCGGACGAAGGACTAGCTCGCAGGATAGCGTCGAATCTGCCTTGAGCTCTCAGCCGTAGGTACTCGCCCGTGTGACGCTTGCGGAGTTTCTTGGCCTTTCGAAGCTCCGCGCGCAACCGCTGCTCGGCCTCTTGCGGACTGGCCCATTTCGCAAATCGTCGCCGATAAAAGTCAATGCAGCCTGGGGAGAAGATGAGATGCTCAACCCACTCCTCCTCCGTCGGCTCATTCACAGGGGCGGGCATCGACCGATACTCAAGCTCAGCCCCCTGTGCTCGGTAAATCTTGGGCAAGCGGTCCCCAAGCTGAGACTCGACGTCCCCGGCATGCACAACTAGCCGTGGCTCCTGGTAGGGGCTGAGCTCAGCGATCGGAGCCTCGAACTGCTCAGTCACTCCAAGCACCACCCCTTCGATTCGAGCTATGCCGCGCTTCTTATCCACCGAAAGCACGGTTAGGCGCGACCCGAGAGTTTGCGTCCATGCAACCGCTTGGCTCGGTCGAGGCATCCAGCCTGGTGGGCGTTCAATGCTCCGCTGCTGCGCTCGCTTGCGAGGGTTGGATTTTTTCGGCTGCTGTTCCTCGCCCGGCATCGGATAGATGGACCGGGTAGGAACCTCCATTGTCCTGCCCTCGCTTATCCCGTCCTCTACGCGAACCAGGACTCGGCTGGCCTTGCCAGAAGGGACCTCCTTGTCCAGAACAGTCACGTGCCTTATGCCACGGGTTGGCCCGCGTTGCATCTCGTACTGCCGACCCACCTTTATTTCAGCTCTACGCACTCGACGAACCGTAGAGAACAGCCCAGACACTTCTGGCGTTCCTCTGCGCTAAATGCGGCGGCTTTCTCGCCAGCGGTAACCGCAAGTATCGAAGGGTTGATGGTGCTGCTTAAACGAGCACTGGCCGAGCGCCGGAGACTGCTGCCCTACGACCCGAGTGAGCGCGTCGGCAGCAGCGGGATCTCTTCGACCTTGATTTTAAGGCGCCGTCCTTGCAGGGGGACTTGTCGTGCCCGTGATCGGCGAAGGTGCGAAGAGCTCGTATGCCAGCGTTAATCACCTCGTCCTAGTAGGCGTGACAGAGATCCGATATTCCTCGGAGCGGTTCTTGCCGGGCCGCTTTGTCTTGATCTGCACGCTGTACTCAGCCATCTTCTCCCTCTCTGTTGGACCTCTCTAGATCTGCACGGGCAGCCGCCCACCGTCCGAAGTACCTAAGGTTCGCTCTGCCGCCACCCCAAGCGCAATCCCGCCGAATCCGAAGACACTCAGTGCAGTGATCGCGACATAGAGTGTGAGCAGACACGCGAAGGCGAAACTTTCTAGCCACGCTCCCTTCATGGCGGTCACTCGACCCCCGGATGCGACCTTCGGGACTAGAACCGTAGAGAACAAGCGGCATAGAGCGACATCGCGAATCCGCCCCTCAGTCTGGAATCCGCCGTTCGCGGCACAAAACGGCACTCGGCGGAACCCGTAGGAACACCCCCGGTTGGATTCGAACCAACGACCCTCGGATTAGAAGTCCGACGCTCTGTCCGCTGAGCTACGGGGGCGGGTCCGCCTAGATTACGGGCGCGTAGGCGGATTCGCGTAGGATCGCCCTCAATGCCGAGCGTCGATGCCGCCGGAGCTGAGCTGTACTACGAGCGCGATGGCGCCGGCGAGCCGATGCTGCTGATCCAGGGGATGAGCGCCACGCATCTCACCTGGGGCGAGCCGTTCCTTGCCTCGATGCGGGAGAGCTTCGACTGCGTCGTCTTCGACAACCGCGGGATGGGGAAGTCCGGGCGGGCGGAGATGCCGTTCACCATCGCCGACATGGCGGCCGACACGCTCGGCCTGCTCGATGCGCTCGGGATCGAGAGCGCCCATGTCGTCGGCATCTCGATGGGCGGGATGATCGCCCAAGAGCTGGCCCTCGGCCATCCGGACCGAATCCGCACCCTGACCCTCGGCGCCACCTACTGCGGCGGGCCGGAGGGCACGCTGATGGACCCGGATGACCTGCAGCTGCTCGGCGCTGCGATGGCCTCCGGCGACCGCGATCAGGTGCACCGAGCGATGTGGGAGATCAACCTCTCCCCCGCCTTCCGCGCTGACGATTCCCGCTACGCGGGGTTTGTGCAGATGGCGACGGCACTGCCGGCGCCGGGACCGGTGATCATGCAGCAGATGCGCGCCTGCGGCGCGCACAAGACCAGCGATCGGCTGGGTGAGATCTCCAGGCCGACGCTCGTCATCCACGGCACCGCCGACCGCCTGCTCGGCGCCAACAACGGCCGCGAGATCGCGGCGCTGATCCCGACCCGCCTGGAGCTGCTCGAGGATGTCGGCCACATGTTCTGGTGGGAGCAGCCGCAGCGATCGGCGGAGCTGATCCGCGAGCACGCGCTGGCAGCGGTCTGAGCGCCGCTTCCGCCCTCGTCAGCTCTTCGGACAGGCGGCGGCGTCGAGCTTGCCGTCGACCCTGAAGACATAGTCGGGCTGCGGCGTGATGTCGGGCTCGGCAAGGATCTCCTTCGCCGCCGGATCGGTTCGCAGCCAGTGATAGATCCGGTACCAGTAGGGAGAGTCAAAGGAGTCGGCGGTGAAGCGGCTGACGATCAGGTAGTCGTAATCGCCCGCGTTGACCCGCTTGCGGAAGGTGGAGCAGTTGGTCGCCAGCCGGTAGGCGCCGTTCGGCCCCGGCACGCCGATGTACCGGACGCGATTGGAGAGGTCGTATCCATAGAAGCCGTACTGACCGAAGAAGATCTCCCCCGACCCGGCGATCCCGATCCGTTTGTCGTGCTGGCGGTGGGCGAACTCATACGCTTTCTGCGGCCCGCCGTCCTGCAGGAACAGTGTCGTGCGGGTGTAGTGGTGCTCGGCGTACTGGACCTCCTGCGCGCGCCCCAGCACCACGGCCAGCAGGACGATCGCCGCCGCCGCCCCGGCGACCGTTCCCCGCCCGATCTGGCGATTCCCCCGCAGCATCGTCAGGCCCGTCGGCATCCAAACCAGCGCCAGGGTGAGGAAGACCGTGCCGACGATGAAGCCGGGATACCAGCGCGGCGTGCTCAGCACGGTGATCACGTACACCCCCGTGAGGAAGAGCAGGGTCTGCCAGGCGCGAGCGTCGGGCGCGCGCAGGGGGCGGGCGATCGGCAGCAGCGTCATCGCCAGCAGCAGACCGGGCATCAGGTAGCGGGTGTTGGTGAAGAAGCCAGTGGGAGAGCCCTCCTGGCCGGCAGCGGTGAGCGGCGTGAAGATGTAGACGAGCGCGGTGAGCAGCGCGCCCGCCGCCAACACCCGGAGGATCAGGTTGCGGGAGCGAAAGGCGATGTAGAGGGCGGTGGCCACCGCCGCGACCAGGATCAGCGGGAATAGCGGGCCCAGCGCGTTGTCGAGCTGGGGGAAGAACCACTTGCGGTAGATGGTCGGCTCGAACAGGTAATGGCCGACGCTGAAGCGCGGCCGGGGGTCCAGCGGCATCTGATCGGGCCGCGGTAGGTGCAGCGGACCCCAGCCGAGCTGCGGGATCGGGTTGCCACCGGACTCGATCGCGGCCCGCACGTACCAGTAGCCGCCGACCAGGAAGGCCGGAACGCCGATCCAAAGCGCGGTTGCCAGACGCCGGCCGCGCCCGTTGACCAAAGCCATCCCCACGGCGATCGCGCCAACCGGGGCAAGCAACGGCAGCTTCACCGAAATAGCCAAGCCGGCGGCGATGCCGGCGATCAGCAACGGGCCGCGATCGAGCAGCGCCGCGTCGGGGTCGGGCTTGTCCTGCACCGCTCCCGCCGCCGGCGCCCGTCGCTGGTGCCCGTTGATAAGAAAGGCGGCAAAGGCGAGTAGGAACGCCAACCCCATGACGTCGTTGCGGCCTTCGCCGGGTTGAGTTTCGATCATCACCCCCGCGTCGAGGACCAGCGCCCCCGCGACCAGCGTCGCCGGGCCGACCTTGTAGGGGCGGCCCACACACCAGGCGGCGAGCAGCGCGATCGAGAGCCAGACGAGGTTGATCAGCGGAGAGAGCCAGTCGCTTTTCATCAACACGATTCCGGCCCCGTGGATCAGCTCCGAGCTCTGCGGGTAAAACCAGGCGGCGAGGCGCAGCGGATCGGTGAAGTGCAGGCTGGTGATCGAGTGCGACTGAGCGAACCCGGCCGCGAAGGGCATGTGGTACCAGGTGGTGTCGCCGCCGAACATCCCTTGGTCGAGACTGAGCTGTGCGGGGAACGTCCACTCGGCGACGGTGAAGGAAGCAACGCCGAGAGCTATCAGGAAGGCCAGCTGCTGGACCCGTGGAGCCTCGATCGAAGCGGCTTCGACGGGAGCGTTGCGCCGGCCCATCCAGGCCGCCAGCAGTCCGACGGCGATGCTGCCGACGATCGTCCAGCCGAAGGTGAGCAGGCCGAGGGTGCCGACCAGTTCCAGGGCGAGTACCAGCAGCGCGGTGGCGATCGTCAGGTCGGCGAGCCGGGCCAGCGCACCTGAGAACTCCGGCACGATCCAGCGTCGCAGCCAGTAGCCGCCGAGGCCGACAGCGGAGAGAATCCCAACCACCGCAAGGCAGCCGGCAATGTAAGAGCCGAAGGAGGGCGTCACGGAGCGCGGGATGCTAGCCGCGTGCCCCGATTGCTAGCCGCGTGCCCCGATGCGGGCTATGAAGCCGCGGCGGGGATGCTGCAGGAGACGCCGGTGCCCGCCAACCCGCAGTAGCCGTTCGGCACCTTGTGCAGGTACTGCTGGTGGTAGTCCTCGGCGTAGTAGAAGGGCCCCGCGGACTCAACCTCAGTCGTGATCGGCTCGTACCCGGCGGCGCGGAGCGCCTCGTCGTAGGCATGCAGGGCCATCTCCGCCGTCGCCTTCTGGGAATCGTTGGCGAAGTAGATGCCGGAGCGGTACTGGGTGCCGACGTCGTTCCCCTGCCGCATTCCCTGTGTGGGGTCGTGCTCTTCGAAGAAAACCTTGAGCAGATCGGCGTAGGTGATCCGCGTCGGATCGAAAGCAACCAGGACGGCTTCCGCGTGTCCGGTCTTGCCGCCGCAGACCTCCTCGTAGGTCGGGTTCGGGGTGATCCCGTTCATGTAGCCGACCGCTGTCGTGTAGACGCCGTCGAGCCTCCAGAACAGCCGCTCCGCCCCCCAAAAGCAGCCGAGGGCGAAGTGGGCAACCTCAATCCCCTCGGGGAAAGGAGGCTTCAGCGGCGTTCCCAACACCGCGTGGCTCGCAGGAACCTTGCCCGGTCGATTCATCCTGGTGTCAAGCGTAGCGCCGCGATAGCGTAGGGCCCATCGGCTGCCTCGTCGCACTCTTCGCCCTTATCTCCCCACGGCTGGCGCTTTTCGTGCTGTGGATCTTCACCGACCTCCTGAGCCGGGCTTTCGAGAGCTGGTTCGTGCCCTTCCTCGGCTTCTTCCTGCTGCCCTGGACGACACTTGCCTACGCGGCGATGTGGGCTTCCTCTGACGGAGTGGTCGGCTTCGAATGGTTCATCGTCGCCCTCGCCTTCCTCTTCGACCTGGGCTCCTATGCCCAGGAGGGGCGGCGTCGCGGCGCGACGGCCTGATTCCACGCAGCTCGGTGCCCAGATCCTTAAGCGGGATGCGCAAGCTGCACGTGCGCCTTGCCCAGCACGATGAATGGGCGCTCGGTGACCTTTCCGGTCTCCCGCTCGGTGATCTCCACATTGGTGAGAGGCAGGAAGGGGAGGTCCTCGCGGTTCATCGTGTCGGAGAAGCGGCTCTGATAGCCCTCCGGCGGAAGAGTCACATCCCCGACGACCACATAGCGGTCGGTCTCGAACACCACACGTTCGATACGCCGGTCGATGCTGCCTCCTCCGTTCATCGTAGGCGAAACTCCTCTCCGCTCAAATTTTCCCGTCCGGTCGTACATCGCTGCCACTATCGACCCGAAACCACCCGCACCCAACCCCGACAAGTGTCCATATAGGCCCTCTGACACCCCAAACCCGACTGGAAAGCCGAAAAGTCGGGATGACTGGACCGTGTGGAACCACGACAATGCGCGCAATCGCCGCCCTCCACGCACCCAAGACCCGGTTTGCGACGGCACTCACCGTTGCCGCACTAGCCCTTATAGGGGCGGGATGTGGAAGCTCCAGCTCCGACAGCACCGGCTCAAACGGGTTCCGAGTGGGGCTCGAGGCGCCGCTCTCCGGCGAGCAGTCAAACCTCGGCGAGGGAATGCTCAAGGGAGCGCAGCTGGCTGCGGCGCGGCTGAACGAACACGGCGGGATCCTCGGCAGGCAGGTCGAGGTCATTCCAATCGACGACGCCGCCGACCCCGCGACCGGGGTAAAGGCGGCCAAGTCCGCGATCGCCGGCGGCCTCGACGGGATCGTCGGCCCTTACAACTCCGGAGTCGGGATCGAAACCCTGCTGCTCTACATCGACGCCGGCCTGGTGCCGATCAGGCTGACCTCGGATAACTCGACCAACGGCCTCGGCTTCACCCTGCAGCCGATGACCTACCAAATCGCCCCGGTCGCCTCGCGGGCGCTGACCGACTGGCTCGACGCCAAGACCGTCGCGATCGCCTATGACCCGACCCAGAACTACACCGTCTCGGTCTCCAAGACGCTGAAGCAATCTCTCCAGAAGGCCGGCGTCACCGTGACCGCCTACGAAAAGGTGCAGCCCGGGAAGGACTCCTATGCCGATGTCGTCGACAAGCTTGCCGCGGGCAAGCCGGACGTCATCTATGCCGCCGTCTACTTCCCCGAAGGCGGGCTGATCGCGAAGGAGATGCACGAGGGCAAGGTGCAAGCGCAGTGCGTCGCCGACTACGCCTCATACGACACCGGCTTCGTCGAAACCGCCGGGGTGGCGGCCGCCCAGGCCTGCCCGGTGGTCGGAGTTCCCGCCCCCGAGGACTTCTCCGGCGCCGCCGCCAAGGTCGGCGCCTACCGCGACAAGTTCGCCGAGGCTCCCGGCACCTGGAGCCCTTACACCTACGACTCGCTGAACTTCCTCGCCTACGGCGTCGAGCGGGCGGGCGGCACCTCAGCCAAGAAGCTCACGGATGCCCTCAACGGAGTAAAGGGCTGGAGCGGCTGGACGGGGTCGGTCACGATCGACCCTCAGAACGGGAACCGCCAGCCCGCCACCGTGGTGATCGTCGACACCGACGCGCAGGGCCGGCTCCACGTCGACCAAGCCTGGGCCAAAGCCGTCGGCGCCCCTTACTGAGCCGACCCATATGGACCGCGTTCTCTCAATCGGGGCGCCCGGATTTGAACCGGGGACCTCGGCCACCCAAAGGCCGCGCGCTACCAGGCTGCGCCACGCCCCGAACAGGGCCAGTGTATGGCCCAATCCCCTTGCGGTGTAACGCGTTTGACAGCAAATACCTGGCAAACGCGTTACACCTGAGCGCAACCGCTAGGTTTCGCCGCCGTGGCCGACGTCCGACCCCTCAACGCCCTGCGCTACGACCTTGACGTGGTCGGGGCGCTGGGGGATGTGGTTTCTCCCCCGTATGACGTGATCGATGCGGCCAAGCGGCAGGAGCTGCTGGGGCGCTCCTCCCACAACGTGGTGGAGATCGACCTTCCCAAGCCCTATGAGGCAACGGGCCCCGACGGAGACGGAGACCCCTACGCACGGGCGGCGGAGACGATTGCCGCCTGGCGCGCCGAGGGAGCGCTGGTCGAAGATGCCGAGCCGGCGCTCTGGGCCCTCGCTCAGGACTACACCGCACCCGACGGCTCCACCCATACACGCCACGGCATCCTCGCCCGGGTCAAGGTCGAGGACTACGGCGCCGGCAAGATCCGCGCTCACGAGCGCACCCTGCCGGGGCCCAAGCAGGACCGCCTCGACCTGACCCGCGCCACCCGCCTCAACCTCTCGCCGATCTTCTCGCTGACCACCGAGGACGCCTGGCCGCTGGTCGCCCCCGCCACGGAGGGCGATCCCTGGGCCGAGGTGACCGACGAGGACGGAACCGTGCACCGCGTCTGGCGGGTTGCCAACCCCGAGGTCCACGCCGCCGTTCACGAGCGCCTGGCCGGCGCCGAGCTGCTGATCGCCGACGGCCACCATCGCTACGAAACCGCCCGCGCATATCGCGACGAGATCGGCGGCGAGGGCCCGCATGAGTACACGCTGATGGCATTGACCGGCCTCGACGACCCCGGCCTCACCGTCTTCCCCACCCACCGCCTGCTCTCAGGCTTCGCCGGCGACCCGGAACGCCAGCAGCTGCTCGGCAACGGCCTGGGCGAGCTGTTCGACGTCGCCGAGGTCGACGACATCGACCCGGGCGGCGAGGAAGGGGTCGGCGTCTTCGGCCTCTACGACTCCCACCACAAAAAGAGCTTCCGCCTGCGCCTGAAGGACAGCGCGGCACTCGACCGCGCGCTCGCCGACAAGACCGAGGCTTACCGCCGCCTCGACTCGGCGATTCTCGAGGCGCTCGTCTTCGAAGGGATCCTCGGCATGACCAAGGACGACATCGCGGCCCGCCGCGGCATCGAGTACGCGAAGAGCATCCCCGACGCGCTCGGCCTGCTCGAGGACGGCTCCTACGACGTCGCCTTCATCCTTCGCCCCACCCCCGTCGATCAGGTCCGCGAGGTGGCGGGCGCCGGGGAGATCATGCCGCCGAAGTCGACCTACTTCTTCCCGAAGATCCTCACCGGCATCGTCTTCAACCCGGTCGGGTGAAGGCCCGCGCTTAGGATGGGCGCGTGGTGAAGATCTATACGAAGAAGGGCGACGACGGCTCGACTTCGCTCTGGTACGGCGGGCGGGTGCCGAAGCACCACGGCCGCACCGAGGCCTACGGCTCGCTCGACGAGGCCTGCTCGGCGCTGGGCGTCGCCCGTGCCCTCTGCGGCGCCGAGCATGCCGACCTTGCGGCCGACATCCTCCGCCTCCAGGACGACCTCTTCGTCGCGGGCGCCGAGCTGGCGACCGCGCCGGAGGCGGCCGAGAGGCTCGAGGACGGGATCAGCCGCACCACCGAGGAGATGGTCGCCGCGCTGGAGGAGCGGATCGACCGCTACATGTCCGAGGTGGAGCTGCCGCCGCAGTTCGTCATCCCCGGCGGCAACCAGCTCTCCGCCCAGCTGGACGTGGCCCGGACCACGATCCGACGCGCCGAGCGGGCGATCTCGGCCCTGAACGAAGCCGGTGAGCTGGCGGGCGAAACCGTGATCCACTTCGTCAACCGCGCCTCCGACCTCGCCTACGCGATGGCTCGCTTCGCCGACGTCGACGACCCGGCGCTGTTCGAGGGCCGGCGCAAGGGATAGGGGGCACGATGGACCTGGGGCTGGAAGGGAAAGCCTGTGTCGTCACCGGCGCCAGCCGCGGAATCGGCCGCGAGACCGCGCGCCTGCTCTGCGAAGAAGGGGCGAACGTGCTGCTCGTCGCGCGCGGGGAAGAGCGATTGCAGGCCGCCACCGAGGAGGCGACCGCCGCCGGCGCCGAGACGGGTGGGGGTGCCCAGGCCCTTTCCCTGGACATCACCGCCGAGGAGTCCGGCGAGCGAATGCTGTCCGAGGCGACCGAGCGCTTCGGTGCCCTCGACGTGCTGGTCAACAACGCCGGCACCGCCAAGTGGCGCGACCTCGACGAAGTTCCCGACGAAGACTGGCGCGCCCAGTACGAACTGAACGTGATGGCGCCGCTGCGGGCGATGCGCGCCGCCGCTCCGGCGATGGCCGAGCGGGGCTGGGGCCGCGTCGTCAACGTCTGCTCAACCGCGGGCAAGCGCCCGTCTGCGGCAATGCCCGAGTACTCGGTCGCAAAGGCGGCGGAGCTTTCCCTCTCCCGTCTCTTCGCCGACCGCTACGCCAAACGCGGCGTCCTCGTCAACGCGATCTGCCCGGGCCCTGTTGAGTCGGAGATGTGGATGGACCCCGGTGGCCTGCTCGACCAGTCACGCGATCTGAGCGGGGTCGGCAGCCGGGAGGAGGCCCTGGAGACGGCAGGCTCGAAGCGCCCGATCGGCCGCCTCGCCGAGGTCGGCGAGATCGCCGCCGCGATCGTCTTCCTCTGCTCCGAGCGCGCCTCCTATGTGAGCGGCGCCGCCTGGTCGGTCGACGGCGGCACCGTGCAGGTGATCATCTGACGTGAAGGGCGACCTCCGCAGCCTCCTGCTCTCTCCAGAGCAGGCGCGCGCGATGAAAGCCCGCGGCGGCACCGACGCTGCGGTCCTGCTCCCCCTCTACGGCTGGCCCGAGGAGCCCGGCCTCGTCTTCACCGAGCGCCGCGCCGACATGCGCAGACACGCCGGTGAGATCTCCTTCCCCGGCGGCCGCCAGGACGAGGCCGACGCCGACCTGGTGGCGACGGCGCTGCGCGAAGCCCATGAGGAGATCGCCCTCGACCCCGCTGCGGTCGAGCTGAGCGGCGCCCTGCCCCCCACCTCGACCTTCGTCAGCGGCTACCGCGTCCACCCCTTCGTCGGGCTGATCGCCCATCCCGGCGAGCTGGGCCTGGAGCCCAACCCGGCCGAAGTGGAGACTGTGCTGACCCTCTCGCTCGACGTGCTGCGCGAGGGCTATGAGATGCGCCGCCTCATTCGCCGAGGCATCCCCATCCACACGCCGACCTACACGGCCGACGAGCACCTGATCTGGGGAGCGACCGCACGAATCCTCGGCGATCTGCTGGAGCGCCTCGGCTAACTCGAGCTTCCGTTCGGCTGGGGAACGATGCGGATGTAGGGCCGCGGCTCCTCCCAGCCATCCGGGTAGATCTCCTTCGCCTGGTCGTTGGACACCGAGCCGGCGATTATCACGTCGTCGCCCTGCTGCCACTGCGCCGGGGTTGCGACTTTGTGCTGTGCGGTGAGCTGGAGCGAGTCGATCACCCGCAGCACCTCGTCGAAGTTGCGCCCGGTCGTCATCGGGTAGACGAGGATGAGTTTGACTTTCTTGTCGGGGCCGATGACGAAGACGTTGCGCACGGTCTGGTTGTCGGCGGGCGTGCGATCCGCAGGATCGCCGGAGACGTCAGCCGGCAGCATCCCGTACAGCTTCGAGATCTCGAAGTCGGCATCGCTGATGATCGGATAGTTCGGCGCCGCCCCCTGGGTCGCCTCGATGTCGCTCGCCCAGTCCTCGTGTTTGTCGAGCGGGTCGACCGAGAGGCCGATGATCTTCACGTTGCGCTTGTCGAACTCGGGCTTGATGCTGGCCATGTAGCCGAGCTCCGTCGTGCAGACGGGGGTGAAGTCCTTCGGGTGGGAGAACAGGACCGCCCACGAATCGTCGATCCAGTCATGGAAGTTGATCCGGCCCTCAGTCGTGTCCGCCTCGAAATCCGGTGCTGTGTTACCAAGCTGCAGGGCCATCGAACCACTCCTTTGGCTACTCGTCGGCAAATCAAATTCCTTAATTCCCATCCGAGTTTAGCTATTTCGATTCGTCGGCTGGCGAAAGCATCGCCCGAGCAGCATCCCCCATCGCCCCCGACCACGTGACGGGATCGCTCGGCTCCGCTCGCACGATCTCGGCCGGGATGCGCCAGATCGCCGCGGCAGCGCGGACGATTCCCGTCCCCTGCGCGAGCAAGGACGGCTCAACCGAGCCCGCCGCCTCGTAGACAAAGCCGCGCACCGGGGTGTCGACCAGCTTCTCCATCAGGCGCTCCAGTCGCGGGCCGTGGATCGCCGCGATCGACTCCCCCTCCCCTTGCGCCGAGCCGAGCAGCCAGTGGACGACGGTGACGTCGCCGACCAGCTCCAGCACAGAGCCGGGCTGAGAGGGATCGGCGAGGGCGGGTTCGATCCCAGCCGCCTCGATCGCCGCCAACCCATCCTCGCGGCGGCTCGTCCCTCGCGCGGCCCACCCCTCCGCCATCAATCGCTCTCCCAGCAACCGCCCACGGCAGCCGCAGCCGACGATCAACGCCCTTGCCATGTCTTCTTCCCTCTCTACTCGGGCGCGAACGGGCCGCGCCCCCGCAGGCGAACCTGTTCATCCTCGGCGACCTTGCGGCGCAGGTCCTCGTCGGTCATCTCCGGGGCGCCGCGGCGGCGGCGCATCTCGTTCTGGGCCTCCATCATCTGGCGGATGTCGTCGATCTCGTTCATCGCCTCGACCTCGGGCGAGCGGGTCGGGGTCCAATCGATCAGATCGGCGTCGCTGCCGGGGTAGAAGCGCCCGACGATCACCAGTACCCCAACCAGGAAGGCGATCATTCCGATCGTTGCCAGGACGAAGGCCACCGGTCAAGGATACGCTCCGCTCCGATGGCAGACGCCTACGTAGTCGAAGCCCTTCGCACGCCGATGGGCGCCTACCGCGGCGCCCTCTCCGGAGTACGACCCGACGACCTCGCCTCCCACACGATCCGGGCGGTGGTCGAGCGCACCGGCGTCGACCCCGAGCGGATCGCGGATGTCTACTTCGGCGCCGCCAACCAATCGGGCGAGGACAACCGCGACGTCGCGCGGATGGCGGCGCTGCTGGCGGGCCTGCCGACCAGCATTCCCGGGGCGACGGTCAATCGCCTCTGCGCTTCCGGCCTGGAGGCGGTCAACTGCGCGGCGCGCGCAGTCAAACTCGGCGAAGGCGACGTCTACCTGGCCGGCGGAGTCGAATCGATGAGTCGCGCGCCCTGGGTGGTCGGCAAGCCCGAGCGCGGCCTCCCCCGCGGCGAGCAGACGATGCACGACACGACGCTGGGCTGGCGCTTCGTCAATCCGCGCATGGCGGAGCTGGGAGTCTCGACCGAGTCGATGGGTGAGACAGGCGAGAACGTCGCCGAGCGCCATGGGATCAGTCGCGAGGACCAGGACGCCTTCGGGCTGCGCAGCCACCAGCGCGCGGTCGCCGCCGCCGAGAAGGGGGTGTTCGCGGAGGAGATCGTCTCGGTCGACGCGCCTCGCGGCCGGGAGACGGTGACGGTCGAAGCCGACGAGGGGCCGCGCCCCGATGCCTCGCTGGAGAAGATGGCAAAGCTGCGCCCCGCCTTCCGCGAGGGCGGCACGGTGACCGCCGGCAACGCCTCGACGCTGAACGACGGCGCCGCCTGCACGCTGATCGCCTCCGAAACCGGCGTCAAAGAGCTGGAAGCCGAGCCCCTTGCCCGCGTCGTCTCCTTCGGAGTGGCCGGCGTCGACCCCGCCTACATGGGCATAGGGCCGGCCCTCGCCATCCCCCGTGCCCTCGCCGCCGCCGGCCTCAGCCTCGACGACATCGACCTGATCGAGCTGAACGAGGCCTTCGCCTCCCAGGTGCTCGCCTGCGCACGGGAGCTGGGAATCGAGGAGGAGCGCCTCAACGTCAACGGCGGCGCGATCGCCCTCGGCCATCCGCTCGGTTGCACCGGCGCCCGCCTCACCACCACCCTCGTCCGCGAGCTGCGCCGCCGTGGGGGCCGCTACGGGATCGCGACGATGTGCGTCGGCGTCGGCCAGGGCCTGGCGACCGTGTTCGAAGCGGTCTGAACCCGCCCCGAGTACGTAGTTTGCCGCGAGCAGAACGGTACGCGGCCCCGATGTGTCGCGACGGTCAGTCGCCCTACGATCGAGCTATCCGCGCGCGCTGGCCGCTGGCGCCGTCGGCGCGCTTCATGAAGCGCGTCTCCGGGAGGAGGAGGCCAATGCCGAAGATCAAAGAGGCCGCATCGGAGTTCTTGGCCACCAAGCGGGTGGCGGTCACCGGCGTTTCCAGACACCCGAAGAACCACGGAAGCAACATCGTGTACCAACGCCTTCGGGAGCGGGGCTACGAGGTCTTCGCCGTCAACCCGCACGCAGACGAGGTCGAAGGCGATCCTTGCTATCGAGACCTCCGCTCGATTCCCGGCGGCGTCCCCGATGCGGTCGTGATCGCAACCAGGCCCGAGATCGCCGAAGAGACGATGCGCGAGTGCGCCGACCTCGGCATCAAGCACGTATGGATGCACCGCGGCCCCGGTGCCGGGAGCGTCTCGGAGGCGGCAGCCGACTACGGCCGAGAGCGAGGCATCGCTGTGATCGACGGCGGCTGCCCCTGCATGTTCGAACCCACCGCCGATCTCGGGCACAAGGCGATGCGCGTCGTCTTCACCCTCTCGGGCAACGTCCCGAGGGAGGTCTGACGGGAATGAGGAGCGATGGGCCTCCCGTGTGGTCGAGCTGGTGAGTCGGAGTGTTTGACCTCCGCCAATACCGGGAAGAGTGGCTGAGTGGAGAGAAGGAGGAATAGATGTCTACAGCCGCGATCATCGCCGTAGTCGTCGCAGCGCTGATCCTTGCTGCGATTGTCGTATCGATCGCCCGCCGCACCAAGACAAAACGGGAGATCGGACATGCTCAGGTCGAGGCGCAGCATGACGATGTCCGCCATCACCGCGACCAAGCCGAGCAGCGGCGAAGCGAAGCCGGGCTCTCCGAGGAGAGAGCTAAGCGAGCGAAAGCGGAGGCGGAATTGAACGAGCAACGCGCCGCTGAGCGAGAACGAGAACTCGAAAGTGAAACTGAGTGACCTCCAGCGGAGGTTCGATAGATAGAGGAGTAAGGAACATGGCTCAAACCAAAACCCGAGCGTCGACGAAACGCTCTCGAAATCCGAAACGCGCCCCGGGCGCCCAATCCCAAACACGCTCAACCCAGACACGCTCAAAAGGCTCTGCCAACAGCCGAAGCTCAAGCCGAGGCTCAAATGGGAAGTCTCGCGTCAAAGCTGCCCGCCAGGCGGTCGAGAGCTCGACCAAAGAGGCGGGTCAGACCGTAGGCAAAGCCGCGAGCAAGGCAAAGACGCCGCTGCTCGCCGGTGGTGCGGCTCTCGCCGGCGCCGCGGGCGGCATGGCGATCGGCGCAATGCGTTCCCGCCATTCGCACTCCCACAAGGTGCTGGGACTCAAGGTCCCCCAGGGCAAGCGGGTCAAGATCAGGTCACGCGACGTGGCCAAAGCGGCGAAGGAAGTTGGAGTCTTCAGCCAAAACGTCGGCGAGCTTGCGATGGAGTTGCGACATGCCCGCGAAGAAAGCGGCAACGGCAAGCATCGCTCGCCCGTCGAGGTGGTACTTGATGGTTTGACCGCTCGGCGGTAGCCCTGGCAGTCGTCACCGAAGCGGTCTGAGGTAGCCTCGCCGCGCCGATGACGACCTTCACCGAGCTGGCTAGCGTCGATGGGCGGATCTCACCGACCGTCGATGCCGTCGTTCCCATGCGCGACGACGGCCTCTACCGTGGCGACGGCGCCTTCGAGGTGATCCGCATCTACGGCGGCAAGCTGTTCGCGCTGGAGGACCACCTCGACCGGCTGGTGCGCTCGGCGACGGCGATCCAGTTGGAGTTCGACCGCACCGCCCTGGAGCGGGAGATCGACGCGCTGCTGGCGGAGCACGGTGAAGGCGACGGCCAGCTGCGGCTGATCGTCACCCGCGGCGGGCGACGAATCGCCGCGACCGAGCCGCTGCCCCCCCATGCCGAGACGCTGCGCCTCGCCACCGTCACCTACTGTCCGACCGTGATCCTCAACGGCGTCAAGTCGCTCTCCTATGCGGCGAACATGCAGGCGACGCGGATCGCCAAGTCCCAGGGAGCCGACGAGGCGGTGCTGGTTCAGCCCGACGGGACCGTGCTGGAGCCGCCGACTTCGGCGATCTTCTGGGTCTCGCCGCAGGGCGCGCTGCGCACACCCGCGCTCGATAACGGCGTCCTGGAGTCGATCACCCGCGACCGCTTGGTCAAGGCCCTGCACGTCGAGGAGGGCGCCTGGCCGGTGGCCGACCTGCGCGCCGCACACGAGGCATTCCTCGCCTCGACCACGCGGGAGATCCAGGCCGTCTCCGCGATCGACGGGGCCGATCTGCCCCAGGTCCCCGGCCCCCGAACGCGCGAGGCGCAGGAGGCCTTCGCGGCCACACTGGGCCAGGAGCTTCAATGAACAACAAGAGAGCAGGAGCGTGATGGACTTCCAACTGACCGACGAGCAGCGACTGATCTCCGAGGCGGCGCGCGAGTTCGCCGACCGCGAGATCATGCCGCGGGTGCGCGACAACGACCGCGCCGCCCGCTTCGACCGCGAGCTGGCGAGCAAGCTGGGCGAGGTCGGCTACCTCGGCGCGCCCGTCGCCGAGCGCTACGGCGGTCGCGGTCTCGACTACATCGGCTATGGGCTGATCGTCGAGCAGGTCGGCCGCGCCGACTCCTCGGCCCGCACCGTCGTCTCCGTGCAGACCTCCCTGGTCGCCGGATCGATCGAGCGCTGGGGCACTGAAGAGCAGAAGCAGAAGTGGCTGCCTCGGCTCTGCTCGGGCGAGGCACTGGGCTGCTTCGGCCTGACCGAGCCCGACACCGGCTCAGACGCAGCCAACCTGCGCACCCGCGCGACCAAGACCGACTCGGGCTGGTCGATCAGCGGCCAGAAGATGTGGATCTCCCTCGGCAACTACTCCGAGGTGGCGCTGATCTTCGCTCAGACCGACCCGGCCAAGAAGCATCGCGGGCTCGCCTGCTTCCTCGTCCCCACCGACAGCGAGGGATTCACCTCGCAGGAGATCCACGGCAAGCTCGGGCTGCGCTCCTCCGACACCGCGGAGCTGTCCCTCGATGAGGTCGAGGTCGGCGAGGACGCGATGCTGGGCGAGATCGGCGACGGCTTCAAGGTCGCGATGAGCGCCCTCGACAACGGCCGCTACAGCGTCGCCGCCGGCTGCGTCGGCATCTGCGACGGTTGCGTCGATGCCTCGGTCCAGTACGCCAAGGAGCGAAAGCAGTTCGGCGTCCCCCTCGCCCGCTTCCAGCTGGTGCAGGAGATGATCGCCGACATGATCCTCAAGCGCGACGCGAGCCGGATGCTGGTCTACCGCGCCGGAGCGCTGAAGGACGCGGGCAAGCCGAACACGATGGAGACCTCGGTGGCGAAGCTGTATGCGACCGAGTCGGCGGTCGAATGCGCCAACCTGGCGATCCAGGTCCACGGTGGGGCCGGCTACGTCGACGACTACCCGGTCGAGCGCTACCTGCGCGACGCCCGGGTGACGACCCTGTACGAGGGGACCTCCCAGATCCAGAAGCTGATCATCGGCCGCGCAGCGACCGGGATCAACGCGATGACCCCCCTCGAGGCGGAGTGAGCGAAGTCGTCGAGACCTCGCTCGACGGGGGCGTCGCGCTGCTGCGGCTGAACCGGCCGGAGGTCCGCAACGCCCTCTCGCCGGAGGTGATGGAGCGGCTCGCCTCCGAGCTGGAGCGGATGGACCCCGACCCCGAGGTCCGCTGCATCGTGATCGCCGGCTCCGACGAGGTCTTCGCCGCGGGCGCCGACATCAAGGCAATGAGCGAGCGCAGCTTCGCCGAGGCGCTCTACCACCCCGCCGCCGATTTCTGGAAGCGCCTGGCCAAGGTGAAGACGCCGATGATCGCCGCCGTTTCCGGCTACGCCCTGGGAGGCGGCTGCGAGCTGGCGCTGGCCTGCGACATGATCGTCGCCTCCGACACAGCGCGCTTCGGCCAACCGGAGATCACCCTGGGGATCATCCCCGGCGGCGGCGGCAGCCAACGTTTGGCGCGGGTGCTGGGCAAGCAGCGGGCGATGGAGTACGTGCTGACCGGCCGACGCTTCGACGCCGACATGGGGCTCGAGATGGGCCTCGTCAACAAAGTCGTGAAGAAGGGCCGCTGGCTGCAGGAGGCGATGGTGCTCGCCCACACCGTTGCCGAGCGCCCGCCGATCGCGGCGCGCCTCGCCAAGCAGGCGGTGCTCGCCGCCGAGGAGACGGCGCTATCGGCGGGTCTCGAGGCAGAGCGGCGGCTGTATGAGATCTCGATGGCGACCGAGGACCGCGTCGAGGGGATGCGGGCCTTCCTCGAGAAGCGCGAGCCGAAGTTCGAGGGACGTTGAGCGCGGAGCGAGCAAGCGGGCATGTCTGGCTCTTCGCGCCGCGAGCGAAGCGCGAGGACTTGTGTTGAAGGTAGAGCGAATCGGCGTGGTCGGCGCCGGAACGATGGGCAGCGGGATCGCCCAGATCGCCTGCCTCGGTGGTTACGAGACGCGGCTGCACGACCCGATCGCACCGGCACTGGATGGCGGGATCGAGCGGACCAAGACAGCGCTGGCCAAGGGGGCGGAGCGCAATCGATGGAGCCGGGAGGAAGCCGACGCGGCGAGCGCCCTGGTGGGCGCCGCCCCGAGCCTCGCCGACATCCACGAGTGCGACTTGGTGATCGAGGCGGCGCCCGAGGACCTGGGACTGAAGCGAGAACTGTTCGCGGCCCTGGCCGCTGCTTGTGGGCCGAACACGATCCTCGCCAGCAACACCTCCTCGCTGTCGGTGGCGGCCATCGCCGCGCTGGTGCCCCATCCGGAGCGCGTCGTCGGGATGCACTTCTTCAACCCGCCGGCGCTGATGAAGCTGGTCGAGATCGTCGCAACCGCCGAGTCCGGCAAAGAAGCGCTCGACGCCGCCACGGAGGTGGGCAAGCGCATGGGCCGAACCCCGATCCGCGCCAAGGACAGCCCCGGCTTCATCGCCAACCGCCTTGCCCGCCCCTTTTCCCTGGAGTCGCTGCGGATGCTTGCCGGCGGCGTCGCCGACGTCGAGACGATCGACCGCGTCTGCCGACTCGGCGGCGGCTTCAAGATGGGACCGTTCGAGCTGATCGACCTGATCGGCCTCGACGTCAACCTCAGCGTCGCCCGTTCTTTCTACGCGCAGGGAGGGGAGCCGGAGCGCTGGCGCCCAAGCGCGATCCAGGAGCGCCTAGTCGCCGAGGGTCGCCTCGGCCGCAAGTCTGGCGGCGGCTTCTACGACTACGGTGGGGAACGATCTGAATCGCCGGGTGTTACGCGTTTTCCACCCTATGGGAGGCAAACGCGTAACACCCGCGAGGAACCGACGCTTGACCCTGACGAGTTGTCGAAAATCGACCCCGCTGCGCCGGAGATCCTGCCGCGACTAGTCGCCCAGATCGCCAACGAGGCCGCCTTCGCCCTGGAGGAAGAGGTTGGCTCCCCAGCCGACATGAACACGGCCATGCGCCTCGGCTTCAACTGGCCGTTGGGCCCGCTCGAATTCACCGACCTGATCGGTCCCGATCGCGCCGTCGAGCTGCTCACCGAGCTTCAACGCGAGCACGGGAACGCCTACACCCCGGCGCCTCGACTCATCGCCGCGGCCAGGGAGTGACGCGCCCGCTCCTGTGAACGAAGCGTCACGCGAAGTTCACTGCCGCTAAACGTCGTCCCGGCGCCCCCCGCATAGAACGTCGGGTGTGGCCGGGGGACGGCCCCGGCCAGAAAATCTCACCCTTTCGGAAGGAGATCTCATGACCACCCGACGACTCAGAGCATTCGCTCTGGCCGGGCTGATCGTAGCTGCGACTGCGGCAACCGCCATCGCCGCCCCAGGCGACACCGGCACCGGCCCCAGCACCGCTACCAAACCGTATGTACTGCCTGTTGGCGAGGGCGTCAGCGTCAAGTCACTGTTCACAGTCGGCGACGGCGCCGCCTCGAACAGCTACGAGATGGTCGGCATCCCCGACGGCATTGGCCTGGTCCACTCAAAGCCCGGCAGCCGCGATTTCACGATTCTCATGAATCATGAGCTCCGCAACAACCAGGGAGTCGTGCGGCGCCACGGCAAAACCGGCGCCTTCGTCTCCGAGCTGGAGATCGACTCCGACACGTATGAGGTGGAAAACGGCAGCGACCTGATCGACCCCGGCATCCGTTACTGGGACTACCTCACCCAGGCCTACCGCTCGATCCCGTCCTCAGCCGGCGTCAACCCCCGCGACCCGAGCGACACGTTCGCGGCGCAGCTCGCCGAGTTCTCTCGCTTCTGCTCCAGCGCCATCAGCGAATGGGGACAGCTGTACAACCCCTTCAGCAAGAAGGGCTACGAGGGCCAGATCTACTTCGCCAACGAGGAAAACGGCGACGAGGGCCGGATCTTCGGCATCACCACGGACGGTCAGGCCCAGCAATTGCCACGGCTTGGCATGGCCTCCTGGGAGAACACCCTGCCTGCTCACAACGACGGCGACACCACGGTTGTGGTCGGCGACGAGGACGGCGCCTCCGGTCAGATCTGGGTCCATGTCGGCTCCAAGCAGAAGACCGGCAACCCGTTCGACAGGGCGGGGCTGACCAACGGCACCGAGTACGTGCTCGACCTCGCTGACGAAGCGGTCTCCACCGACGCCCAGTTCCGCGCCACCTACGGCAAGGGAAGTCCCGTCGAGTTCACTCTTGGCCCCGACGAAGCGGTCGACTGGGACAGCTCCGGCGCCCGTCAGAACGCGGACGCAGCGGCGAGAGGCCTTTCTCTGAACCGAATCGAGGACGGCGTCTTCGACCCGAAGCGGCCGAACGACTTCTACTTCCTCACCACGGAGGGATCACCGGGAGTCGTGCCATCGGAGCCATCGGTGACGCGCGACGGCGGTGGCCTCTGGCGCATTCGTTTCGCCGACGTCGACCACCCCGAGCAGGGCGGCACGATCGAGTTGCTGTTGGACGGCACCGAGGCTCCGTATCTCAACAAGCCGGACAACATGGCGCTCGACACAAAGGGCAACCTGCTGATCCAGGAAGACCCCGGCGGCAGCGCCCAGCTCGCCCGCATCCTCGCCTACAACGTGAAGACCGGCGAGCGCGGCGTGGTGGCTGAGTTCGACCCCGCCATCTTCCGCGCCGGGGGCTCCGGATTCCTCACGGAAGACGAGGAGTCGAGCGGCATCATCGACGCGCGCCGAGCGCTCGGCAAGGGCTGGTTCCTGTTCGACGCCCAGGTGCATAAAGCGTTCCCCAACGCGGCCAAGGTCGAGTACGGCCAGCTGCTCGCGCTGCACGTCAAAAAGTTCAGGGACGTGTACACGATCGACGGGTAACGACCGCAGCAACAGGAATGAGGCGATGGCCCCGCGCCCGCGGGGCCATCGCTCGTTGTGGGGTGAGAGACTCCGCCGCCGTGGAGGACGAGCGGGACTTCGAGGAGGCGCAACGCGGGCTTATCGCCCCCTTCGACCCACCGGTGGTCGAGGACGAACGCGGCCGCGTGGTCTGGGACCTGCGTCCCTACGACTTTCTCGACGGCGAGGCGCCGGACACCGTCAATCCCAGCCTCTGGCGGCAGAGCCGACTGACCCGCATCGCCGGTCTCTTCGAGCTGGCGCCGGGCGTCTACCAACTGCGCGGCTTCGACCTCTCGAACATGCATGTGATCGAGGGCGAGAAGGGAATCGTCGTGATCGACCCCCTCGTCTCTGCCGAAACCGCCGCCGCGGCACTGGCGCTCTATCGCGAGCACCGCGGCGATCGCCCGCTCACCGGGCTCATCTACACCCACAGCCACGTCGATCATTTCGGCGGCGCCAAGGGCGTCGTCTCCGAAGAGGAGATCGAGGCCCGTGGGATTCCTGTCATCGCCCCCGCCGGCTTTCTCCACCACGCGGTCAGCGAGAACGTCTTCGCCGGCACGGCGATGGGACGCCGCGCGGGCTACATGTTCGGAGCCCTGCTCGACCGCGGTCCGGACGGGCAGGTCGGCGCCGGCCTCGGGCAAACGACTTCGCTCGGCACGATCACCCTGATCCCGCCCAATCTCGACGTCGGCGAAACCGGTCAGGAGGAGGTCGTCGACGGTGTGCGGATGGCCTTCCAACTCACCCCCGGAACAGAGGCACCGGCGGAGATGAACATCCACCTCCCCGACAGCCGGGCGCTCTGCATCGCCGACAACGCCGTCCACGCGATGCACAACATCCTCACCCCGCGCGGTGCGCTGGTCCGCGATCCGCGCATCTGGGCGCATTACCTCGACGAGGCGATCCGGCTGTTCGGCGCCGATACCGACGTCCTCTTCGGCGGCCACCACTGGGCGCGATGGGAAAACGAGCGGATCGTGAATTTCCTCGAGAAGCAGCGCGACCTCTACTCCTACCTGCACGACCAGACCCTGCGGCTGCTGAACAAGGGCCACACCGGACCGGAGATCGCGGAGCTGATCGAGCTGCCGCCCAGCCTCGCCCGGGAGTGGCACTGCCGCGAGTACTACGGCTCGATCAGCCACAACACCAAGGCGATCTACCAGCGCTACATGGGCTGGTTCGACGGCAACCCCGCTCACCTCTGGGAGCACCCACCGGTCGAGCGGGCGCGACGCTACGTCGAGTCCATGGGCGGCGCCGAAGCGGTGCTGGAGAAGGCGCGGGCATCCTTCGGGACCGGGGATTACCGATGGGTCGCCGAAATCGTCAACCACCTCGTCTTCGCCGAGCCCGAAAACCACGAGGCGAAGAAGCTGCAGGCGGACGCTCTGGAACAGCTCGGCTACGGCGCCGAGAACGCGACCTGGCGCAACTTCTTCCTGATGGGCGCGAAGGAGCTGCGCGAGGGCATCTCCGGCACGCCGACGGTGGCCGCTCCCCCCGACATCCTGCGGCGGCTCACCGTCAGCCAACTGCTCGACGCGATGGCGATCCGCCTCGACGGGCCGCGCGCTTGGGAGCAGCATCTGCGGATCGACTGGGTGGTGACCGACCCCGACGAACAGCATGCGATCACCGTGCGCAACGGCGTCCTGCGCCACCGTCCGGGCAGGCACGACCCCGAAGCCGACGCCGGCCTCGTCGTCGAGCGCGAAGCGCTCAACTTGCTCCTGCTGAAAACCGCCGACCTCGGCGAACTGGCCGAGAGCGGCCGCCTGCAGCTGGAGGGCGACGGCGCCAAGCTGGGTGAGCTGCTCGGCCTGCTTGACGAGCCCGACCCGGCATTCGCCATCGTCACCCCGAGGGCCTAGGCGTTCATCAGCGTCTGAGACGGAACATCAGCTCGTCGACGTAGCACCAGCTCCAGTCCTCGCCGGGCTCGGCCGAGCGGATGATCGGATGCCCGGTCGCGCGATGGTGGTCCGTCGCGTGTTTGCCCGGCGAGTTGTCACAGCAGCCGATGTGCCCACAGCTCTGGCACATGCGCAGGTGAACCCACTGCATCCCAAGCCCCAAGCACTCCTCGCATCCAGCGACCTCGGCCGGCAGGTCGAGATGGTGGATCGAGTCGAGATGAGTGCAATCAGCCGCCGTTCGCCGACATTAGCCGATGCGCGGAGCGCCGGCAGCCGGCAGCGCAAATCTGCAAGGGTTGGCGGGATGGCAGGCGTCGAATCGGGCAAAGAGTCGATCACCGCCGAGGGGATCGAGGCCCTGCGCGAGGAGATCGCGCAGCTGGAGGGTCCCGCCCGCACCGAGATGGCGGCGCGAATCAAGGCCGCGCGCGAGCTCGGCGACCTGAAGGAGAACGCCGACTACCACATCGCCAAGGAGGACCAGGCGCACCTGGAGACGAAGATCAAGCGCCTGCGCGAGCGGCTGCGCAACGCCGAGGTGGTCGAGATCGACGCCGAAGCCGACGCCTTCGCCTTCGGTCGCACCGCCGAGGTCCTCGACGAGGGCGCCGAAAAGGTCCAAACCTGGACCCTGGTCGGTTCCACAGAGGCCGACCTCGCCCAGGGGCGCCTATCTGCCGAATCACCGATCGGGCGCGCCCTACGAGACCGCCGGGTCGGCGAAACCGTCACAATCGAGACCCCCAAAGGGGAGCGTTCCTTCAAGATCGAAAAGCTCGTCGACTGAAAGCAGGAGTGCTAAAGTGACTTATGTCACAAGGAGGCTCTCGTGCTTGATGGTTATGACGTTTTGACTGGGCTTCTCGTCGCCGCCGTCGTCGTCGTGTGGCTTGCTGGATCGTTCATCAGCTCCCGCCCCTAGCGCTCGATTTGACGCCGATTAGAAGCGCCATCTCCAACCACTTCCAGTAGCAGTCCACGTCGTCGAAGCCGAGCTCGCGCAGCCATCCGAGCTGCGTCTCGACGTCGAGCAGGCGGTCGGACGGATCCTCGTTCTCGATTGGCTCGTCGATTGCCTCGAAGAAGGCCAGATGCAGACGAGGAGTCGCCGATGCCACGTGCTCGAAGTTCGCGAAGACACCGCCGGGCTCGAGCAGATCGAACACCTCCGCGTAAAGCGAGCGCTTTCGCTCGTGCTCGAGGTGATGGATGGCAAACGACGAGACGACAGCGTCAAAGCGCCCCAGCGCGGGCAAGGGGTCAGCGAGGTCATGCCGGACCAACTCGATGCGCTCGTCATCGGCGAAGCGCTCGTGCGCCGTTGCGAGCATGACCTCCGAGAAGTCGATGCCGACACCGTGAACTTGGGGGCGATCGACCCGCAGGAGGGCAAGCAGGCGGCCATCGCCTGTGCCGAGGTCGAGGATCCGACGAGCATCGCGGGGCACATGCTCGAGCAGCACCGCTTCCCCCTCCAGGCGATGGGGGAACTCGTCCGCCCGGGCGAGGTAGCGGTGGACACGCTCAGCGATCGTCCACTCCTCTCCGGACATGCCGCAACCCTGCGGACTCAAGCTATGAGCCCGGCGTCGGCGCTACTTCCGCGGGCTCGCCGCCGGGCATCCAGTGAGCCTCCGGCGAGGGCGGCGTGTCGCGCAGGTACCACTCGGCGTCGAGTGCGCCCATGCAGCCGGTGCCGGCGGCGGTGACCGCCTGGCGATAGGTGTGGTCGACCACATCGCCGACGGCGAAGACGCCGGCCAGGTCTGTCTTAGTCGAGCCGTCCTCGGTGAGGATGTAGCCGTTCTCGTCGGTGCGAACTTGGCCATCGACTATCTCCGATTTGGGGATGTGGCCGATCGCGATGAAGGCGCCGTCGGTGGCGAAGTCCTCGACCTCGTCGGTCTCGACGTTGCGCAGGCGAACGTGGTCGAGCTTGCCATCCTCGCCGGCGACGAACTCCTCGGCGACGAAGGGGGTCTTGAAGTCGATGTTGGGGCGCTCCTTTGCCCGTTCGAACATGATCTTCGAGGCACGGAACTCGTCGCGCCGGTTGACCACGGTCAGCTCGCTGGCGTACTTGGAGATGAAGATCGAGTCCTCCATCGCCGAGTCGCCGCCGCCGATCACGATCACCTTCTGGTCTTTGAAGAAGGCGCCGTCGCAGACTCCGCAGGTGGAGACGCCGCGGCCCCCCAGCTCGATCTCCCCGGGCAGGCCGAGCCGGCGCGGCTCCGCCCCCATCGCCAGGATCACGGCCTTCGCCAGGTGCTCTTCCTCACCGAGGTAGACCTTCTGGATGCCGCCGTCCGACAACTCGACCCGGTCGACGTCGTCGGTCACGAACCGCGTGCCGAAGCGCTCTGCCTGGGCACGGAACTGAGTCATCATCTCCGGCCCCATGATCCCCTCGGGATACCCCGGGTAGTTCTCGACGTCGGTCGTGTTCTGAAGCTGACCGCCCCACTGGAAGCCCTCGAAGACAAGCGGCTCCAGGTTGGCCCGCGCGGTGTAGAGAGCTGCCGTGTAGCCGGCCGGCCCGCCGCCGATGACGATCACGTTTTCGACCTTCTTCTCAGCCATCTCTCGCCGCCTCGAAGTCTATTACTTTACTTTTGATAGTAACGGGCCGGTCAATTGGAAGGCCCTCCTCTTCCCAACGAGCAACCGTCTTGCGCAGCTGGAGGAAGGCGACCACCCCGAAGGGAATCGGCATCCAGAAGGCGACCAGCCGGTAGATCAGGATTGCCGGGAAGACAGTGTCCTCGGGCAGCCCGAAAAGCACGAAGGCGCCGATCATCCCGGCATCGACCGCGCCAACCCCCGCCGGCGCCAGCGGGAAGAGGTTGGCGACCATGCCGAGAAAGAAGCCCTGGACGACGACCGCCAGCGGCACGTGCACGCCGAAGGCTTTGAACGAGGCCCAGAGGATGCCGATGTTGGCCGCCCAAAAGCCGGCGGCGCCGATCACCGCCAGCCCGCCCTGCGAGGGGTGGGCGAAGAGGCCCAGCGCGAAGCGGAATCCCTCGCCCACCGTCGCCGGGACTCTGGCGATGGCGTGCGCGATCGACTGGCCCCGCTCGCCGCGGGCGAAGGGGGCCACTCGGTGGCCGAGGTCGGGTGGGATCAAGGCAATCAGCAAGCCGATGGCAAGCAACACACCTGCCACCGCGGCCGGCACGATCGTCAGCTCGACCGCGTCCTCGCCCGGCAGCACGCCGGTGCGCAACAGCACGCCGAAGACGATCAGCGCCAGCGGGTAGAACGCGTAGTGCAGGGTGAGGAAGGCGACCATCCGCTTCGCGACCTCGCGGCGAACCATCCCGGCCTTGCGCAGGGCCCAGTATGTGAGTGCGATGCCGCCGGCGCCGCCGGCCGAGAAGATCAGCGTCGCCGCGACACCCGCCATGTTGATCTCATAGGTCTCGACCCAGGTCAACCGCAGCGCATCGCCGCCGACCACCGCCTTGAAGAGCGCGATGTAGGTGGCGAAGGCGACGACGTTGAAGCCGATCGCGACCGTGATCCAGACGGGGTCGGCGTCGCCCAGCTTGCTGAGCGCGTCGCCGAGACCGACCAGCTTCGGGAAGAGGAAGTAGATCCCGCCCAGCAGAAACAGGACGACGATCGCCGTCTGGATGGCTCGTCGCGGCGTAAAGAGGGGCAGCTCGGCGACGTTGCCGTTCTCCGAGTCCTGCGGAGACACGCCCCAGACGCTACCCGCTCGCGAGGCGCTCCAAGCGCCGCAGCCCCCGATTGACGCCCAGCACGAGTGGCTCGGCAAGTGGCTCTCCCCGGCGCACGACGGCCACCAGAGCCGCCCCTGCCACCAGATCGGTGACGTAGTGCTCCCCCAGGTAGACCAGGGAGAAGCCAAGCGTCAGCGCGTATCCCCAGCCGACAGCGCCCTCCACCTTGCCCGCCTCGGCCAGTGCGATTGCCGCCATCACCGCAGTGGCGAAGTGCAGCGAGGGCATCGCCGCCCAGGGGTTGCCGCCCAGGGTGTCGTACATCCGGGGCCAGGCCGACCCCCAGGTGTCCTCCCCCACCTCGACCATGATCCGCCGCACCTCCTCACCTGTGAGCCCCTCCTGCGAGGACCACCACGGGGGGGCGGTCGGCGCCAGGAAGTAGATGGCGCAGCCAAGATCGAAGACGGCCGCAAGCTGGCGGGCGGCGCGCGGGAATCGCTCGTTGCGGCGGACGAGGATGAAGAGGAGAGCGAGGTAGGGCTCCAGGAACCAGAGCCAGTGGACCCAGGTGAGGAAGCGATCGATCGCCCGCACGCGAGGGAGGCGGACGAGGGCACGCTGAAGGCGGACGCCGGGCAGGCGCCCTGCGCCGAGCGCCCGATCGATCGTGATCGGATAGCGGGCGCGAAGACGCGCTCGCAGCCTTTCGGGATCGTCGTAGGGAAGCTCGTGGACCATCGTGAAAGCCCACATCTGCATCGCGAACAGGGCAACGTCGCGCTTCTTCGAGCGCGGTCGCAGAACGGCGAGCGCAAGCGGCCCCCCGGCGCAGGCGGCAATCGTCACCGGGGCGGGGATCCGATAGCGGCGGCGCACCAGAGGCACTGCCACCGCGGCAGCAACCGTGGCCGCCGCCCCAGCCCGCACTGCAACGCGCAACGCCGGGGATGGCCGGGTTCGCCTCCTCATGAGGTCGGCGAGTATAGGCCGCGAAGGGCGCAGCCCCGCGGCGGCGCGCCGCCCGGCGTGATTAGAATGGCCGCGCTTTGAGTCCCAGCTCCCCTGGCACCGACCAGATCGACACCCTGCTTTGGATCGGCTTCGTCGCCGCGACCATCATCGTGGTCACGATCGTCGGCGGGCTGCTCTACGCGGCGCGGCGCTACCGCTCCGAGCGCGGCGCCGAGCCCCGCCAGGTCAGCGGCTCGCGCGGCCTGCAGGCCAGGGTCGGCGCACTGCTCGGCGTCTTTGCGGCCGCGCTGTTCGTCATCGGGATCGTCTTCACAGAGAAGGCCCGAGAGGTCCCCGCCTCCGGCCCCGCCGGCCTGGCGGCCGCGCAGGCCGAGCCGCTGAGGATCACCGCCACCGGCCAGCAGTGGCTTTGGCGCTATGACTATCCGAACCAGGCCTTCTCCTATTACAAGCTGGTCGTGCCGGTCGACACCACGGTCGCCCTCGATCTGGTCTCGACCGACGTGGTCCACACCTGGGACGTGCCCGACTTGGCCGGCAAGCGCGACGCGGTGCCCGGCAAGCACAACGAGGTCGTCTTCCGCGCCGACGAGGAGGGTGTCTACGAGGGAGGGGCGGCAACGCTTTCCGGGCAGGCCTACGCCGCGATGCGGACCGAGGTGCAGGTCGTCTCTCCCGAGCGCTATGAGGCCTTCACAGAGAACTTGAAAACCGACATCCAGGCTGCCCAAGACAGGGTGGTCGGGCTGATCGAGAGCGGAGAGACACCATGAGCGCGCCCTCCAAGCGACCGGAGATCGTCGTCGACGGCTTTCCCAGCCGCCGCCCCCGCTGGATCGAGATCGCCACCAGCGCGAATCACAAGGAGGTGGGCAGCCTGCTGATCGTCGGCGCGCTCGGCTTCCTCTTCATCGCCCTGGTCGAGCTGCTGCTGATGCGCCTGCAGCTGGCTGTCCCCGAGAACACCTTCCTCTCCCCGGTCGCTTTCAACCGGATGCTCTCCCTCTATGGAGCAACCGCGATCTTCCTCTTCGCGATACCCCTGGCGCTGGGGCTCTTCCTCTATGTGGCACCGCTTCAGATCGGCGCCCGCGGCACCGCCCTGCCGCGCCTCAGCCAGATCGGCGCCTGGCTCTTCATCGCCGGCGCGACCGTCCTTTACTCGGGCTTCCTCTTCACTCCCTCCGAGGCCGGCGTCAACCCGCTGGCGCCGCTGTCCGAGCTGACCTTCCTCGCCAACAACGGGGTCGACGCCTGGGCGACGATGGCCGGGCTGACCACGCTTGGCTTCGTCCTGATCGCGATCGACCTGACGACGACGCTGCGCAACATGCGCGCTCCAGGAATGGCCTGGCGCCGAGTCCCGGTCTTCTCATGGGCGGCGGCGATCTGCTCCTGGCAGCTGCTGTTCATCGGCCCGGTGATGCTGGCCGCGATCACGATGCTGCTAATCGACCGAAACTTCGACGGGATCTTCTTCGCCGACGGCTCGGGCGGGGCACCGCTGCTCTGGCAGCACCTCAGCTGGATCTTCTACACGGGCTCCTACATGCTGATCCTGATCACCGCTTTCGGCGCGATCGCGGAGATCGTCCCGACCTTCTCTCGTAAGCCGCTGTTCAGTCGCAATGCCGTGATCGGCTCGCTGGTCGCGATCGCGCTGATCGGAACTCTCGCCTGGATGCAGAACATGCTGACCGCGCCGATCGGGATCGGCTGGATGTACTTCGCGATGCTGATGTCGCTGGCACTGATCGTCCCGGTCGGGCTGATCGCCTTCAACCTGATCGCGACGATGATTGGCGGCACTCTGCACATGCGGGCGCCGCTGCTCTTCGCGCTGGGCGCGCTCATCTTCGTGACGATCGGCCTGGGCGCCGAGATCGAGCACTCGCTGGTCGCCGGCGCCTGGCAGCTGAAGAACACGACCGGCGCCACCGGCGCCACCCACTTCGCCCTCGTCGGCGGCGCCGTCTTCGGCGGCTTCGCCGCGCTGCACTACTGGTTCCCGAAGATGACCGGCCGCACCATGGGAGAGAGCCTTGCCCGCCTCTCCTTTTGGACCATGGCCCTCGGCGTGCTCATCGCCTTCGTCCCCCTCTTCCTCGCCGGCGCTGAGGAAGGCGAGGTGATCGACGCCTATAAGTTCTTCGACGGCACCAACGTCAGCGCCTACAACCTGATCGCCTCGATCGGCGCCCTGGTGCTGGCCACGGGGGTCGTGCTTACGCTTGTCAACGCGATCCTCAGCCGCAACGCCGGCCCCGAAGCGGGGCACGACCAGTGGGGCGCCGACTCGCTCGAGTGGTTCACGCTGTCGCCCCCCGAGCCGCACAATTTCGACGTCCTGCCCGACGTGCGCAGCGAGCGGCCGATGCGCGACATCCGCGAGGCGATCGCCCACCGCAGCAGTCGCGACCGCCAGCCGGCGCGCGAGTCCCAGCCAGTAGCCTGAGAACGATGGAAGCGACGGCAGCGGCGGTCTCCCGACGGCCAGCGGCGCTAACGGCTCTGCGCGACTACGTCACGCTGACCAAGCCGAAGGTCCAGTCGCTGCTGCTCTTCACGACGGTCACCACGATGTATGTAGCCGGCGACCCCTCGATCGGCCTCGTCTTCCTCACCTGCCTCGGCGGCGCTCTTTCGGCGGGCGGGGCCGGGGCGATCAACCACGCGGTCGACCGCGACATCGACCGCACGATGGCGAGGACCGCCGACCGCCCGGTGGCGAGCGGGCGGATCTCTCCGGCGGCGGCAATCGGTTTCGGCGTGCTGCTGGGCTGCGCCTCCTTTGCGCTTCTCTCGCTCACCGTCAACCCATTGGCCGCGGCGCTTTCGCTGTCGGGCCTGCTCGGCTACGTCTGCGTTTACACCCTTTGGCTGAAGCGCTCCACGCCGCAGAACATCGTGATCGGCGGCGCTGCCGGGGCGGTGCCCCCGCTTGTCGCCTGGGCGGCGGTCACCGACGGGCTGAGCGGAACCGCCCTCTACCTCTTCGCGATCGTCTTCTTCTGGACGCCGCCTCACTTCTGGGCCCTTTCGCTGCTGATGAAGGACGAGTACGCCAAGGCGGGCGTGCCGATGCTGCCGGTGGTGCGCGGAGAGGCTGAGACCCGTCGCCAGATCCTCCTCTACACGGTGCTGTTGTACGCGGTGACACAGCTGCCCTTCTGTGCCGGCGGCATGGGAATCGCCTACCTCGTCCCCTCGATGGCTCTCGGCGCCGTCTTCATCTACTGCGCCGTGAAGCTGTTGCGCACCGCTGACCGCCGCTGGGCCCTGCGTACCTACCTCTTCTCCCTCTCCTACCTGGCGCTCCTCTTCTTGGCGATGGCCGTCGACGCCCACGTCTGACGACCCCTGATAGAACTCCGAACCGTGGATCGCGAGACGGCAAAGCGCAACATGAGCTCCGGCCTGCTGGCCGGCGGCATCGCCGCCGCCGTCTTCGCCCTCAGCTTCGTCGCCGCGATGCTCTACATAGCGTCATGAGCGAGCACCGCGAAATCTCCGAGCCCGGCGAGCTGGTCTATACCCCCCGCCCATCCTGGGCACCCGCCTTCCTCGCCGCAGGCATCGCCGTGATGATCTGCGGTATCTACGCTCAGGGCTTCATGGTTCGCGGCTGGATCTACTCGATCATCGGAGCGATCGTCTTCCTCTTCGCCTTCCGCAGCCTCGTCAAGGGCGCCGTCCACGACTACTTCCGCCTGCCGCGCAAGCAGAGAGCGCGCGGTGCGGTTCTGCCGGTCGAAACGATCTCGACCCCGCAGGACTAGCTTTAGTCCGGGCTCATCCCCGACGTAGCGCCATCGGACGTCCATACCCGCACGATGTCGCGGATCGAGAGCACACCGACCACCTGCGCGTCCTCGAGCACGACCAGGTGACGAACACCGCGCTTCGACATCTCGACCGCCGCCCGCTCCAAGCTCCAGTCCGGACCGGCAACGATCACGTTGTCGCTCATGTGATCGCGGACGAGAGCGACATCTGGGTCCTCCCCACCCCCGATCGAGAGCAGGATGTCTCGCTCGGTGACGATGCCGGGAACCGGCGACTCCTCGTCGCTGACTAGCGCCGCCCCAGTGCCCTTCTCGACCATCATCCGGGCCGCCTCGCGCAGCGTGTGCGACGGCCCAACCGAGAGGACCACCTCCGACATCCCATCGCGTACCTGCATCTGCCTCCCTCTCTTTCGAGTGTTTCGGGGATAGTGCCGATTGCCTCAAGACTACCCCACCTCCCACGCCTGGCAAGCCGCTTCGACAGGGGCCTGGACATATAGAATCCGCCGCGCTTCGCGCCTCCCAATGTTCAAGCCCTCGAACCCAACTCGTCCCCTGCTCATCCTCGCTGCCATAGCGGGGCTGGCCCTCGCCGCCACAGGCTGCGGCACGAGCACCGACAATGTCGAGCGGGGCCGCGTTCTCTTCGTCCAGCGCTGCGGCGCCTGCCATGCGCTGGCACAGGCCGGCACCACGGCACAGATCGGACCCAACCTCGACGACGCCTTCGCCGCGGCGCGGGCCGCGGGTCAGGACGGCGACACCGTCGCCGGAGTGGTCAAGGCGCAGGTCGAGTTCCCCCGCCCCAGCACCGCGAACCCGGCTGTCTCGATGCCGGCGGACCTTGCCACCGGCCAGGACCTCGAGGACATCGCCGCCTATATGGCGCGCTATGCCGGCGTCCCCGGCGCGGCACCGCCCAAGGCGCCCGGTGGGCCAGGCGCCCAGGTGTTCGCCAACAACGGCTGCGGCGGCTGTCACACGCTTGCCGCAGCGAACTCCGGTGGAGTCACCGGCCCGAACCTCGATGAGGCCCTTGCCGGCATGAGCCCGGCGATGATCCACGAGTCGATCGTCGATCCCAACAAGTCGATCGCCAAGGGCTACCCGGCAAACGTGATGCCGTCGAACTACGCCGACATCATCACCGCCGAGGAACTCAACCAGCTCGTCCAGTTCCTCTCGGAATCGACCGGCGGCGGCAAGAGCAAATCGAAGTCCAAGGGCGGTTGAGCCCCCGCTTCCGTTCGCAGGTATGCCCGCATAGCGGGAAGAAGTGCGAACGGAGCTCGTCCCTTGGCATCATGCCGGGTCGATGCGCGCGCGCCTGACAATCACGCCGCAGCGCTATGCGCAGGTGGCGCTCGTCGCCCTCGGGGCACTGTCGCTGATCGTCCTCACCGGCGCCGCTGTGCGACTCACCGGGTCCGGCCTCGGCTGCCCGGACTGGCCCAAATGCTACGGCGGCACGGTTCCGCCACTCGACACCCACGCGGTGATCGAGTATGGCAACCGCGTTCTCACCGGCTTCGTCGGCATCGCGGTGATCGCCGCCAGCGTTCTCGCCTGGTTCCGCAAGCCGTTCCGCTGGCACCTAGCGCTGTTCGGCGCGCTGCTTCCGCTGGGCGTGATCGGCCAGGCGATCCTCGGGGCCCTGGTCGTCAAGTACCACCTTGCGCCCGGCCTCGTTATGAGCCACTTCATCCTCTCGATGCTGCTGCTCGACGCCTCCTTCGCGCTCGCCTGGTGCTCGGCGTATGAGCCGGGCGAGCGGCGCTCCTCGAGCGACCGGCTCGGCGTCTGGGCGGTGCGCGCCCTGATCCCGATTGGGCAGCTGACGATCCTCGCCGGCACGATCGCGACCGCCTCCGGACCGCACGCCGGCGCCCACGAGGGCCAGCTCGTCCATCGCTTCACCTTCGAGGGAACCGGAACGCTGGAATGGGTCGTCCAGCGCCACTCGGCGATCGCCGCCCTCTTCGGCCTCGCGGCGATAGCGGTCTGGCTGCTGCTGCGCCGCCCAGGAGGCGAGGGGCGTGCTGTAAAGCCCCTGACGGCGGTCATTGCCCTGCTCGGACTGCAGGGCGCCGTAGGGGGCATCCAGTGGGCCCTGGAGCTGCCCTCGGAGATCGTTTGGCTGCACGTCGCCCTCGCCACCACCACCTGGCTGGCGATGCTCTGGACCGTCGCCACCGCGGGCCGCCTCCTCAGCGGGTCGCGCGCTCGGCCTCCAGGTCGACGACCACATGTGTCGTCGGCAGATCGATCTCCTCACGCGCCCGCTCCACCACCCCCCGTTCGAGCCAGCGCGAGCGCTCCGGCGGATGGGTCGAGATGACTATCTCGTCGGCCGGGAAGGCGCGCAGCGCGTCCTCGATCGCCACGTTGGGGTCGGAATCGCCGATCTCCCCCCTGGCCTTCAACCCGGCCTGCCCGATCGCGATCAGCGACAGCTCCATGCGCTGACGGGCACGCTCGATCCCCTCGTCGATGTCGGACGCCCAGTGGGCGGCGCGCGATTCGACCAGGGCCGGGGTGACGACGAGGATCTCGCTGTCGCGCCCACGGCAACGGTTGCGGATTTCCTCCAGCAGCGCCCGCCCCTCCACCGTCTCGTTGGCGACGACGAGCAGCCTGTGCCGCCCGTCACCGAGACGATCGACGGCGACGCTGCGGGGCAGCGATCCACGCGAGCTTCGCCACAGCAGGCCGATCCCGAAGCCGACAATCGCCGCCGCGACGACGGCCCCAACCGCCGGGCGCGTCAGCAACGTCACCGCGATTACGATCGCGGCCGCCACCCCGATAACAACCAGCCAGCGAAATGCCTCCGCCTCAGACCTCAGCGGGTTATGCATGACTAAGTTGTACTACCCGACGGGTGCTAGAGAATGTAGACGGCGGTGTAAACGATGATCCACATCACGTCGACGAAGTGCCAGTAGATGCCCGGCACCTCGACACCGAGGTGGTCCTTGGCCTTGGGGCCGAAGTGGCCGCGGAAGGCACGAATCGTGGCGAAGCTGAGCAGCATCAGGCCGACGAAGACGTGGGCGCCGTGCAAGCCGGTGAGCCCATAGAAGATCGAGCCGAAGGCGAGGTCACGGGCGCTGAAACCGATGTGCACGTACTCGTTGAGCTGGATGAAGAGGAAGGTCGCTCCCAGCAACCAGGTGAGGACGAGGCCCAATTTGAGGCCCTTGCGATTGCCGCGGCGGATGGACTCCAGCGCGTAATGGATCGTGAAGCTCGAGGAGACGAGGATCGCCGTGTTGATGCCGGCGACGGCGACGGGCAGCTCGTAGGGATGCGGCGGCCAGGTCGGCGGGTCGACGACCACCCGCAGGAAGAAGTAGGAGGCGAAGAACGCCCCGAAGAGCATGATCTCCGAGACGATGAAGAGCAGGATGCCCAGTGTCTGGCGGTCGATCCGCGAGCTCTCGTTGGCCTCGGGCGGGCCGTGGTGCTCCTCGTGGGCGTGGCCGAGGGCCACTGTGGCGCTCTCCATCAGGCGCCTCCCTCTTCAGCGACAGCGGCGGCGACGGCCTCGGCGGGCCGGCCCACCTCGAGGTGCTCGACCGGCTTCTCGGTTATCTCGCGAACGCGGCCTATGAGGTCCTCCTCCAGCCAGTTGGACATCTCACCGGCGAAGGTGGAGATCAGGATCTCGTCGACCCGGTAGTGCTCAACCGCGTTGCGCACGGCGTGAAAGGGGTCGGGGCTCATCGGCTGACCCGTTGCGTCGATGTCAGCCCGGTAGAGCTCTGCCATCGTCGAGGCGAGCGCGCGGACGATCTGCCCTTCGCTCATGTCGTCGGAGCGCGGGCAGACGATGGTGTAACGATGCGGACGCTCGGCGGCGCGGTCCTTCAGCCGCTTGACCAGGTCGGGCGTGGCGACAGTCTGGGTGGCGACAACCAGTGTGTGGTTCAAGTCCCAGCGAATCGAGTCGTCTTCGATCCGCACCGGGATATGGATGATCTCCACCTCGGGCTCAAAGCGGGATCGCGCCCACTCGACCAGGTCCTTGCGGGTGATGCCGAAGCGCGTCTCGTACAAGCATGAGAGCAGCGCCTCTCCCGGCTCATGGGCGCGGATTGCGTCGTCCAGCGCCAGCGCCGGATCGCGATCCATAACCTCGCCAACCGACTCGATCCCGAACTCCGAGAGGATCGCCATCGTCACCTCGACCCGGGCGCGGGCGGCATCGCGCAGCTCTCCGGAATCGATCAACTGACCGACAGCGGGCTGGTTCTGCGGCGCAGCGACCGCCACATACGTGGCCTTTTCGGCGCGCTCGCGCACCGCCGCCAGCAGCTTGCGCCCCCCCGCGACCTCGTTGAGGAAGACGAGCAGCGGACGGCCTTCGACGACCTCGCTCACGACATCACCTCGCGCTTCGCTCGCGGCGCGAATGACCAGAGATGCACGCTTGCTCGCACCGCGCTCACGAGGATCCCACCACGCTCGGCTCGCCCTCGGGGACCTCAGCGCCCTCGCCGGCCATGATCGCGTGGCGAGCGCCGGGCACGCCGAACTCATATGGCCCGCCGACCACCCGCGGGATCTCGTCGAAGTTGAAGATCGGCGGCGGCGAGGAGACCTGCCACTCGATCGTGTTGGCGCGCCAGGGGTTGGCCTCGGCGCGCGGGCCAAAGCGCCAGCTGACGATCATGTTGTAGAGGAAGACCAGCTGCACGGCGCCGAGCATGAAGGCGAAGACGCTGATCAGCAGGTTCCAGTTGCCGAACTGCTCGGCGTAGTCGGCGACGCGTCGCGGCATCCCGTCCATCCCCACCCAGTGCATCGGGATGAAGGTGCCCCAGGTGCCGAGCACAGTGCCCCAGAAGTGGACGCGGCCGAGTTTCTCGTCGTACATCCGCCCTGTCATCTTCGGGAACCAGTGGTAGATGCCGGCGAAGATCGTGAAGACCGAGCCGCCGAAGAGCACGAAGTGGATGTGGGCGACGATGAAGTAGGTGTCGGAGACGTGGATGTCGATCGGCACCATGCCGAGCATGACGCCGCTGATGCCGCCGATCGTGAAGGTGACGATGAAGGCGAGCGCGAACAGCATCGCGGTCGAGTAGGTGTGGATCTTGCCGAAGTAGAGCGTTCCCAGCCAGGAGAAGATCTTGATCCCGGTCGGGACCGCGATCAGCAGCGTCGTGATCATCATTGGCACCCGCAGCCAGCTGAACATGCCGGCGACGAACATGTGGTGCGCCCAAACCGAGTAGCTGAGGACGACGATTCCGATCAGCGCCAGCGCCATCAACCGGTAGCCGAAGATCGGTTTGCGGGCGTGGGTCGAGATGACCTCGCTGATGATCCCGAACCCGGGCAACATCATGATGTAGACGGCCGGGTGCGAGTAGAACCAGAAGATGTGCTGGTAGCTGACCACGTCGCCGCCACCCGCGAACTGGAAGAACTGAGTGCCGATGGCCCGGTCGAGCAAGACCATGAACTGGGCGCCGGCGATGAACGGCGTCGCGGCGACCACCAGCAGCGAAGTGGAGAGGTTGGCCCAGACCAGCAGCGGCATCCGCCAGAAGTTCATTCCAGGCGCACGCATGGTGATGATCGTGACCAGGAAGTTGAGCGCGGTGGCAATCGAGGAGGCGCCGGCAAACTGCACGCCGAGGTTGAAGAACGACTGCCCCAGCGGCGCGCCCGTCGATAGCGGCGCATACCCGGTCCAGCCGGCGTCGAAGGCACCCCCCGGCGCCAGGAAGCTGCCGATGAAGAGGATTCCGGCGAGCGGCAGCATCCAGAAGCTGAGCGCGTTCAGGCGCGGGAAGGCCATGTCCGGCGCGCCGATCATCAGCGGCAGGACGTAGTTGGCGATCCCGGCGAAGACCGGAATTACGAAGACGAAGATCATCAGGACCGCGTGGGTGGAGAAGAGACTGTTGTAGGTGGCGGCGTCGACGATCTGGGTGCCCGGCTGGGCCAGCTCGGCCCGGATCAGCATTGCCATCAGGCCGCCGATGAAGAAGAAGAAGAAGGTGGTGACGATGTACTGGATACCGATCACCTTGTGATCGGTGTTGAAGCGGAAGTAGTCCTTCCAGCTCTTGGCGCCGTGCTGAGAGTGGTCGTCGGGAATCGTCGGCGTGCCCGCCGCCCAGCGCAGCCAGTAGTCGAAGCAGCCGAAGCCGGCGAGGAAGCCGAGTGGCCCGGTGATCAGCGGCACGACCACATGCGGGTAGCCGGTCTGCTCGGTCTGGTAGAGCGGCAGATCGGAGATCGCCCGCAGCGCGATCACCAGGCCGAAGCCGAAGGCGGCGCCGAGCAGCGCCCCCAGCGCGCCTCGTATCCATCCGGGTTGCTTGACGGCAGCGATCATCAGATCCCTTGCATTATGCCCCGCCCGCGCCCAGCGGAATCGGGTTGGTTTCGGTGTCCTGGGTGATCGACTCGGCCAACGGTTGCGGCACCGTCTCCTTCAGGCTCGCCACCCATTTGCGGAACTCGACGGGGGGCTCGACCACGACCTTGGCCCGCATCGTCGCGTGGCCGAAGCCGCACAGCTCGGTGCAGACCAGCTGGTAGGTGCCCAGCCGGTTCGGAGTGACGATCGCGGTCGTCGTGATGCCGGGCACGGTGTCCTTCTTGATCCGCCACTCGGGCACCCAGAAGGAGTGGATCACGTCCTGGGAATGCATCTTGAAATGGACCTGGCGATCGAGCGGGACGTGCAGCTCCCCCTGAGACCAGACGTTGTCCTTGCCCGGGTAGCCGAAGCTCCAGGCGTACTGCTGGGAGAAGACGTCGACCGTGAGCGGGTCCTTGGCCGGCTCTTCGATGTCGCTGAGGACCGACCAGCTGTAGCCGGCGCCGAAGAGGACGATGATCGTCGGGATCACGGTCCAGGCGACCTCCAGCCGGGTGTTGCCGTGGATCGGCTCGCCGTCGGACTCGTCGCCGGGCTTGGCTTTGAATTTCCACAGCGCATAGAAGAGCATCACCATCACCAGCGAGAAGACGAACGACGAGAGGACGATCATCACGTCGAGCAGCTGGTCGATCTTCGGTGCCGCCGTGGAGCCCTGCTGGCCATCCCAATTGACCTGAAGCATCGCCACCGAGATCGCCACTGTCAGCGCAGCGGTGGCGGCGAGCATCTTCGCTATCGGCAGGCGGCCCATCATCGGCGGGGGCGCATTCTATGCAAGCGGCAGACGGTCAAGCTCCCCCCGCGCGGCGGCGATCACGCCCCGGGCGACGCCCTCCCAGCTCCAGAGCCGCCGAGCCGTCTCCACAAGCGCCTCGCGCGCCGGGCCGCGCTCCTCCTCGGGCAGGGCCAGCCAGCCGTTGAGACGCCCCGCAATCGCCTCGACCGCTCCCTCCTCGACCGGAAAGGAGGTCAACCGACCGATCTCCGCAGGCAGCGTCTCCATCAGCTGCCGAGACACCTCGAGCATCCCAGAATGCCCTGCCGATACCGGCAGAACCCCACACGCGGCAGCCTCTGCGGCAACCATCCCGAACGCCTCGGGGAAGGTGCTCGGCATAACCAGAGCTTCGGCCTCGGGCAGCAGGTCCGCCACCTCGTCGTGCTCCAGGCGCCCGATGAACCCGACCGACCCGGCGGCGGCCTTCGCCGCCTCTGCATAGCCATCCGGCGGATCGGCCAAAAACGCCGACAGGATCGGCAACGGCTTCTCCTCCCCGCCCTCAAGCTCCCATCCTGCTGCCGCGATCTGCTTCGCACCCGCGAGATCGCCCGCCTCCAATGCCGCCAGCAGCTCTCGGAGGCCCTGCTCGTACTCCCCGAACCCCGCGATCTCCAATCGAGCATCCGGATGCTCGGCTCTGACCAGGGGCCACGCGGCCAACAGCAAGTCGACCCCCTTGGACACAATCAGCTTGCCGACGAAGACGATCCTCCGCGGGTGGCGTGGGGGGAGGGGGGTCGAGGACGGACCGTGGCCCGCCCGCAGACCCCCCTCCCCCTGCGACAGGACCCGCGGCCGGAACGCCTCCGTATCCACGCCAGGGGGTCCCAGGCGCGTCTTCTCTTGCAAGCAGGGGGCGTCGGGGAGCGCAGCCCAGAGGGACTCGGCCGTGTGTCGGGAGCCGACCAGGACGCCTGTGGCGGCGGACATGCCCTCCATTGCGTAGGGAAGGAAGCGCGGATGCGGTTTGACCGTGTACTCGAGGGCGGAGCCGTGGATCTTGGCCGCGAAGGAGGCGACGTCGGCGCGGGCGAGGATGGCGGGACCCATGACCACGTGGTTGGCCAGGGCGACGTCGATCCCGCCCGCCGTTTCCGCCACCTCGCGTACAGCGGTGACATTGGCCTCGAGGTAGCGGCCAAGCTCAGCGTCGGTGAGCTCCGGAAAAGCCTTGACCTCGAAGCCTTCGTAGGGGTCTTTGACATAGACCGGGAGCAGACCGCCGATGTCGGGATTGTGGATCTGGACACCCTCGATCTCGACCTGCCGGTCCTGGCAGAGCAGATGGACCTCGTGGCCCAATCGAGCGAGGGCGCGGGCGAGGTTCGCGTTGTAGATGTTGCTGCCCGTGCCGCGCAGCATGTAGCCATGAAAGATGAGGATCTTCACGTTGGTATTCATTCCCGCCGCCCCCGGACGCGGGAGCAGAGGCCCATCCATATCTGATTCTTTGGGCCTCTGCGGGAGCAGAGGAGGCGGCAGCTGACTATTCTTCGCCGTCGTGAACTCGAAGCAGCTCTACCGGATGCGGGCCGCGGCCTCTGGCCGTGAGGCGTTTGCCCACGCCGAGCCCGGTGAGATCTACCTCGATCGCGAGACGGGCGAGGAGATGGAGCCGGTGGCGATGGTCCTGCCTCTAGCTCCCTCCCACTCGGCGCTGCCACGCACGCCGGACAACCTGCGCGCCTGCCGCCGCTGCGACCAGCTGATCGGCCTCGACGTCAGCGACTGCCCCTACTGCGGGCTACGCCAAGAAGCCCTCTGACCGGCGCATTTCGGCGTCCTCGGTCGGTCGTGTGCGGAGGAGCACACTTCCCTCCCTGCGTCCTTGAACTGCTTGGTCAGGAGCCCTTAACGAGAGTGGCGGTATACAGCAGTCGGGCGTTGCTGTAGTAGCAGCCGTAGGTCTTCGTCTTTTTCACGCCCTGCTGGGGATGGCCTTGCTGGATGTCGGCCTTCGAAGAGCAGTGGCCGGGCAGGCGGCTGCCTCGCCAGGTGTTGTCGGCCTCGACGTTGAAGGCGAACATCGGCGCCCAGGTCGGGATGGTGAGCGCGACGACCTGGCCGCGCAGCACGGTAAGCGGGTGGTCCAGAGCAAAGACGACGGTGCCGCCGAAATAACGGTTAAGCACCTCGGTCGGCCCCTGTCGAACAAGCGTGTAGCGAGGAGGCTTCGAATTCTCGACGCGTCGCAGGACGCCGACCCTGGCCTCAGCGGGTTGACCGAGGAAGTCGTTGAAGAAGCCGACCTCGTCGGTTTTGGTGGGGGTGTCCTTGGCCGATGGCCTGGAAAGCGTGATCGACCAGGCGACGAGTTTGCCGTCGAACGGCGCCTCGTAGGGACGGGCGACGCCGCCGGCGATCGCCTGGAAGCCGGTCACATGGCCCTCCACCCGACAGGGGACGACCTCTACGTTGTTGACGATTTTGCCGGGACAGGAGGGCGGCGGCGTCGATGCGGTCTGGCCGAGGACGACGACACGGGCCGGGGCCGAGTCGGCGGCGCCGGGCCAGCTCACCGCGACAAGCGCCGTAAGCAGGATCGCGCCGACGGCTGCGATCCGTGCGCGGGCCCTGCCGGATTGACTTGTCAGTGGGGCTGCGTGCATCGTCTCCAGGCAAACACGGGCACATGGGCCCGGTTGCGGCCACGATTCTGCCGCCCATGGCGGTTGTATGCGGCGCCATTCGGATCCTGCACGATCCCCGCCAGACGCCCTCGGTAGGGTTGCCAAACGCAAATGGAGGCATCGAATCGCGCAGATGAGTTCGTTCCCGCCGGGATGGCCTCGCTCGGGATCGAGGCCGACGAGATCGAGGCCGCGGTGATGAGCGCCGCCCATCAGATGTTCTGGCCCGGGATTCGAGAGCTGATCTCGACCGACCTCAGCGATGTGGCGCCGGAGCGCAATCCGGACCTCTCCAAGCCCCCCGAGTCATGACGGAGCTGGACTTATCCCTTCGCGGGCAGGCCGCGGCCATCGCCGCCGGAGAAATCGATCCGGCGGCGCTCCTGGATGCCGCGCTGGCCCGTATCGAGGAGCGCAATCCGACGATCAACGCCGTGGTCGAGACCTTCCCGGATCGCTCGCGCGAGATGCTGGCGGCGGCCCCCGAGGGCCCGCTGCGCGGCGTCCCGGTCGTGATCAAGGACGAGTGGCCGCTCCCCTGGCGAGCGCAGCGCTTCGGCGCGGCGGAGATGTTCGCCCACACCGAGCCGGCCGAGTCCGGTCCCTACCGTGCCCTGCGCGACGCCGGCGCGGTGATCGTCGGAGTGGGGAACATGCACGAGCTGGGTGCCAGCAGCACCGGCAACACCTCGGTCTATGGCGCCGCCCGAAATCCCTGGGACACAGAGCGCTGTCCCGGTGGCTCTTCGAGCGGGCCGGCCGCAGCCGTGGCGGCCAGGCTCGTTGCCGGCGCGGTCGGCGCCGACGGGCTGGGCTCGATCCGCTTCCCGGCCGCCTACTGCGGCCTGACCGGGCTGAAGCCGACCTTCGGTCGCTCGGCACTGGACGGCCATCACGCGGCAGCGGTCACCGAGACGATCGTCTCCGGCCCGCTGTGCGCGGATGCGGCCGACTGCCGCCTGTTCGGCTCCGCTCTGTTCGGCGAGAGCCTGGAGGGCGGTGACGCGAGCGGGCTGCGCATCGGCGTCGTCCGCGACACTGTCTCCGAGGATGTCGCCCCCGAGGTGGGCGATGCCTGCGAAGCCGCGATCGAGGCGCTGCGCGCGGAGACTGGAGGCGAGGTCAAGGAGGTGGAGCTGGCGGACCTGGCGCCCGCGACGATGTCCGGGGTCTTAATCATCAACGCCGAGATGCTGAACGGGATAACCCCGGCCCAGCTCAACGATGTCGACCCAGAGCTGAGCCCGGTCAACCGCGGCTTCGTCAAGTACCGGATGCTGCTGCCGGTGGCCGCCGTTGCACAGGCGAAACGAATGCGCGCCTTGATGCGGCGGCGCCTCGCGGCGCTCTTCGAGCAGGTGGACGTGCTGGCCTGGCCGACGGTCCCGGCGGTCGCACCGCCGCTGGAAGCGCCGCTGGTCGAGCTGCCGTCGGGAACGCTGACCGCCGATCAGGCAAATGTGCGCGGCGGCGCCCTGGCGAATCTGACGGGCATCCCCGGAATCAGCACTCCCGTCGGCTTCAGCTCGGACGGTCTGCCGATCGGCCTGCAGCTACAGGCCGAATGGGGCCGGGACGAGCTGCTTCTCGACGCCGCTGAGGCACTGGAGCGGGCCAACGGCCGGCGCTGGGTGGAGTTGCTGTCGCCGCTCGCCGCTGAGGGCGAGCCCACGGAGGCCTGATGCCCGCGATCTCCGTCGAGGGGCTCGAGCGGACCTTCGACGAGGTGTTCGCCGTGCAGGGCGTCGACCTCGCAGTGGAGGAGGGCGAGATCTACGGCTTTCTCGGGCCCAACGGCGCAGGAAAGACGACGACGATGCGGATGCTGACGACGTTGCTTCGACCGACCGGAGGGCGGGCGACCGTCGCCGGCCACGACGTGGTCAAGGAGGCGCGCGCGGTCCGCGCCTCCATCGGAGTCGCCCTGCAGGAGGCGGCACTCGACCCGCTGATGACCGGCCGTGAGCTGATCCGCCTGCAGGCGACGCTGCAGGGAATCCCCACCGCGGAGGGAAAGCGCCGTGCCGACAGCCTGCTGGAGAGGGTCGACCTGGCCGAGGCCGCCGATCGCCGGGTCGGGACCTACTCGGGCGGAATGCAGCGGCGGCTGGACCTGGCAGCCGCGTTGGTCCACGAGCCCCGGGTCCTCTTCCTCGACGAGCCGACGACCGGCCTCGACCCGGTCAGCCGCAAAACCATCTGGGAGGAGGTGCGTGCCCTGAACGAGGAGGGAACCACCGTGTTCCTCACCACCCAGTACCTGGAGGAGGCCGACCAGCTGGCGGACAACGTCGGGATCATCGACAGCGGCAAGATCGTCGCCGAGGGCACCCCGGAGTCCCTCAAGGCCGAGGTCGGGAACCCCCACATCCAGCTGACTCTGGCCGAGGGCTCGATTGCGGAGGCGGAGGAGATCTGCGCGCGGATCGGCAGGCTGCTGCCACCCCGCGACGCCAAGACGGTCCTGGTCGAGGTCGAAGGGGGCGCGACCGAGATCCCGCGTGTTGTCCGGGCCCTGGACGAAGCGAGCATCGCGGTCGAATCGTTGGAGCTGGTGAAACCCTCCCTCGACGACGTCTTCGTCGCCAAAACCGGCTACCACCTCGCCGAGGAAGGCGAAGAGGAAACCGAGCAGGAACCGGTGGGGGCTTGAGGGAACTGGCCACGAATCTGCGCGTGGTGCGAGCGCTTGGCATGCGCTCCGTTCGCCAGACCTTCCGCCGGCCGCAGCTGATGGCGCCGATCGTCGTCTTCCCCACCCTGCTGCTGGCGGTTCAGACCGGCGGCGCCGGGTCGGCGGTCAATCTGCCCGGCTTTCCCCCTGTGCAGAGCTTTCTCCAGTTCATGCTCGCCGGGGCGATGATGCAGTCGCTGATGCTGGCCGGCAACAGCGGCGGGATCGCGCTGGCGGTCGACATCGAGATGGGCTTCACCGACCGGCTCTTCGCAGCGCCGATCCCCCGCTACACGATCGTCCTGGGGCGACTCGTGGGGACCGGCGCGCTCGGCCTGTTTGCCGGGCTGTGGTTCCTGGCGATCGGGCTGATCTTCGGAGCCCAGATCGAGGGCGGCGTGGCCGGCGCGCTGCTGGCGATCGCCCTGGTCACCGCCTGCGCGCTGGCGGTGGGGGGAATCGGCGCGGCGATCGCCCTGCGCACCGGCAGCGCCAGCGTCGTCCAGGGGCTGTTCCCACTGGTGCTGGTCGTCCTATTTCTCTCCTCGGCCTTCTTCCCCCAGGGCCTGATGATCGAGCCGGCGCAGACGATCGCCGAGTACAACCCCCTCAGCTTCGTCGTCAACGGAATACGCGACCCGATGATCTCCGGGATCTCGAGCACGGCGACGCTCGACGCGGTATTGGCGATTGCCGGGATCGCGGTGCTTGGCCTGGTGCTGAGCGCGCGGGCGCTGCGACACCGATTGATGGTCGGCTGATGGAAGCCGCCACCGTTGCCACGACTCCGATGCCCATCTGGCGGGCGAACCTGGCGATGATCGCGGCGCTGATGGCACGCGCCCGCAACGAGCTGCTGCGGGTGCCCGGCGCAGCGATACCCGGTGTGCTGGCGCCGACCATCTTCTTCCTCGGACTCAACGGCGTTTTCGGCGCGCTGACCCATCTCAGCGGCTTCACCACCGACACGTACGAGAGCTTCGTGGTGCCGGTCAGCATGCTCCAGGGAGCCGGCTTCACCGGCGCCGCCGCCGGAGTCAACCTGGCCCGCGACATCGAACGGGGATGGCTCGACCGCCTGCTCGTCTCCCCCGCCCCGCGTTGGGTGCTGCTCGCCGGCACCGTGCTGGCCGCCGCCGCCCGGGCATTCTTCCCCGCGACCTTCGTCCTCTGCGTCGCCTTCGCTCTCGGCGCCCACTGGCCCGGGATCGGAGGGCTCGCCGTCACCTACCTGATGGTCGCCGCGATGGCGGCGACCGCCGCCTGCTGGGCATCGATGCTGGCGCTGCGCTTCAAGAGCCAGTCCGCCGCGCCGCTGATGCAGGCGGCAACGATGGCCGTGATCCTCACCACCACCGCCTACGCCCCGCTGGCGCTGCTCCAGGGTTGGCTACAGGACGTGGCGCGCATCAACCCCGTCACCCAGGTGGTGGACGCGGCGCGGCAGGGCTTCGTCGGCGGCGTCAGCTGGGGTGGCACCTGGCCGGGCATCCTCGCCCTGGCCGGCATGCTGGCCTTCTTCGGCGCCCTCGCACTGCGTGAGATGCGGCGCACATCACATTGAGCGCGGAGCGAACAAGCATCCATATCTGATTCCTTTGCGCAGTGAGCGAAGCGCGAAAATCGATTTGACGTCCCTCGCGACCCAAATCGCCGAGCGGGTCCTGCGTCAGAACTGGCTGGAGGGAGAACGCGACGGGGTGCGCTTCGCCTACACGCGCCCGAGCCCCAGCCGCTATCCCTGGCAGTGGTACTGGGACTCCTGCTTTGCGGCAATCGCGTGGCGCCGTTTCGACCGGTCGCGAGCGCGGGCGGAGCTGGAGAGCCTGCTCGCCGCCCAGCGTCCCGACGGCTTCATCGGCCACACGATCTTCTGGGACCGACCCGTCTCGCTCGCTCGGCTGCCCTTCTACAACGTCGCCTCTCGCCGCTCGTTGCAAACCGGGACGATCCAGCCGCCGCTACTCGCCTGGGCCTGGCGAATCGCCGTCGGCGACCCCGAACAGGAACCGCGAATCGCCGCTCAACTCGACTGGCTGGCCGAGAACCGCGACCTGGACGGCGACGGTTTGCTCTGGATCGTCCAGCCTGACGAATCGGGCCTCGACGCCTCCCCCAAGTTCGACCCCGTTTGGGGCCGAAGGGCAAACGGGCGAATCGGCTTCCCCTGTCTGGTGCGACGCAACAGGCGACTCGGCTTCGATGCCCGACTGGTGCGGGACCGGGGCGGCCCTGTGCTCTGCGAGACGCTGGTCAACACGATGTGGTCGCTCTCGCTACAGGCGCTGGGACGCCCCACCGCGACCCCGGCCTTGATCGATCGCCTCTGGGACGAAAAGCGCGGCCTCTTCCTCGACGAGGCCCAGCCGGGCGGGGGACGACCGGAAATCCTCACCTGGGCGGCCCTGGCTCCGCTCGCCTTGCCCGACCTGCCCGAGAAGATCGGTCGGCGGCTGATCGAGGAGCACCTGCTGAACCGGCGCGAGTTCCTAACGCCGGTCGCCCCGCCATCGGTGGCTGTCTCGGAAGACAGCTTCGAACCGGGGGGTGGCCGCGGACCGGTCCGCCGCTACTGGCGCGGCCCGACCTGGGTCAACTCGGCCTGGCTGGTCTGGCTGGGGATGCGCCGCTTGGGCTACGAAGAGGAAGCGACGCGGTTGGCAGCGGGCCTGATCGGCGCCGTCGAGCGAGAGGGCCTGCGCGAGTACTACGACCCCCGCGATGGGACTGGCCTGGGAGCCCGAAACTTTGCTTGGTCGGCGTTGATCGCCGAATTAGCGGACCCTCAATAGGCGGCTATTTGTAGCGGTAAGTAATGCGACCCCTGTCGAGGTCGTAAGGCGAAAGCTCGATCTTGACCCGATCGCCGGGAAGGATGCGGATGTAGTGACGGCGCATCTTTCCGGAGATGTGTCCCAGCACGTCGTGCCCGTTGTCGAGTTTGACCCGGAACATCGTGTTGGGGAGGGCTTCGGTGATCTCACCCTCCATCTCGATCTTCTCCTCTTTCCCCATGCGGCCGGGAGCGTAGCGGAAGCAGTGGATTTCCCGGCTACCCGCGCATGCTGCGGGCGTGCGCGACCGCCTCTTCGCGGGTCGTCACCTCCCCTGCGTACTGCGCCGCCTCCAGCTCGGCGAGCAGCGCTCCGATCTCGGGTCCCTCCGGGATGCCCAGCTCAGCGGCAAGCTCATCGCCACGCAGCAGCGGCGCCGGTGGGCCGTCGCGCCGCCAGTCGAGCGCATCGGCGAGCATCCGGCGGGCCAGGGAGAGATGGGCCTCGATCGCCTCATCGGTGGCGAAAGGACCGCTGCCGCGGGCAGAGAGGCGGTCGGCCACGGTGAGCAGCGTCACGTCCGCGGCGACCGGCTCGGTCGCGCGCAGGTACTCGTGAACCCGGCGCGGCGGCAGCGGCATCTCATGGACCATGAAGCCCAGTCGCAGGTGATGGAGGGTGAGCGCCTCGAGGTGCTTGGAGAGCCGGCGGCTCGCCCGCAGGCGCGCACAGAGCCCGGAGACGATCTCAGCGCCGTCGCGATCGTGGCCGATGAAGGTGACGAAGCCATCGTGCTCGCCCCGGGTCGCGGGCTTGCCGATGTCGTGCAGGAGGGCGCCGAAGCGCAGCGCGGTGCTGCGGCTCATCTCGTCGGCGAGCGGCTCGGCGAGAAGCTCTGCCGTCTCGCTCGCTCGCTCGCCGGCGAAGCGCTCGAGGTCGGCTTCGACCTCGAGCGTGTGCTCCAGCACCGCGAGCGTGTGCCCGTAGACATCAAGGTGGTGGTTGGGCCCTTGCTCGACCCCCTTCAGCCCCTCGACCTCGGGGAGGACGACCGGGGTCAGCTCCATCTCGTCGAGCAGGGCGAGACCGCGCAGTGGATTTGGGCCTCCGAGCAGCAGGCGCAGCTCGGCCAGCTGCCGCTCTCCGGCGGGATCGGCGGCGTGTGAGGACTTTGCGCGGGCCAGCTGCAGGGTTTCGGAGTCGACGGCGAGATCCAGCTCGGCCGCGAGGCGAGCGGCACGCAGCAGCCGCAGCGGGTCGGCGGCGAAGCTGCTCTCGCCCACCGCGCGTAGGCGGCGGTGCTCGAGGTCTTCGAGCCCGCCGTATGGGTCGAGCGCCTCATCCCCGACAAGGGCGACGGCGACGGCGCCGATCGTGAAATCGCGCTCGGCGAGGTCGGCTTCGATCGATTCGCCCCGCAGGGCGGTTACGTCGACCTGCCAGGAGTGATCCGCGGCGACGGCGCGCCAGGTCCCGAACTCGGCCGACAGCTCGAAAGCGTGGCCTTCCCCCACTCTCGCGATCGCCTTCGCCGCCGCGGCAGGGTCGCCGCCGACGGCAAGGTCGAGGTCGGTCACCGCACGATCCAAAGCGGCGTCGCGTACCGCGCCGCCCACGATCCAAGCGCCCTCCCCATCCTCAAGCGCCCTCCGCGTCAGCTCGACGAGCGGCGATGCAAGCAGTCGACCGGAGAGGCTCACGCCGGTTCGCGGGGGACGCGGGCCGAAATTCCGCAGGTCACCTCGTAGTTGATCGTACCGAGGTGCGCTGCGACCTCCTCGGCGAGGATCGCCTCCTCTCCCTGGACGCCGATCAGCACCGCCTCGTCGCCGGGCTCGACGTCGGTCTCGGGACCGAGATCGATCGTCACGTTGTCCATCGAGACGGTGCCGACCAGCGGTCGCCGCCGCCCGCGGACCAAGACCTCGGCGTTGTTGGAGAGGCCGCGCCGCACCCCGTCGCCGTAGCCGAGCGGCAGCACGCCGACCCAGGTGTCGCCCGAAGCGCGCCAGGTGCGCCCGTAGCCGGCGCTGGTCCCGGCCGCAAAGCGCTTCACATCGGCGACGTAGGAGAGCAGAGCCAGCGCCGGAGAGAGACCGCGCTCGGCCGGGTCGCCCTGAAAGGGATCGAGTCCGTATACGGCAATGCCGCAGCGGGCCATGTCGAAGTGGGAGCGCCGATCGCGGAAGACCGCGGCGCTGTTGGCGGCATGGACGATGGTCGCGGGGAACTCTGACTTGATTGCCTCGGCGACAGCAGAGAACCGATCGAGCTGCTCGTCGAAGAATTCGGAGTCGGGCTCATCGGCGGTGGCGAAATGGGTCCAGACCCCAGCCAACTCGAGGTCCGGATCGGAGTCGCAGGCACGGGCCAGGGCCAGCACCTCGGACGGATCGGGATTGCCGAGCCGGCCCATGCCGCTGTCGTGCTTGACGTGAACGCGGGCGGGCCGGCCTTGCGCGCGGGCTCGATCGGCGACCAGCTGCCGGAAGCCCTCGCGCCAAACCGCCACCTCCGAGCCGGCGTCGAGGGCGACGTCGAGGTCCTCGGCGCTCAGCGCACCCATCGTCAACAGCGGAACGTGCTGGAAGCGCCGCCCGATCCGCGCCGCCTCGGCGGCGGTCGCCACCGCCAACCGCTCCGCCCCGCCCGCTAGCGCCGCCTCCGCGCAACCGTCCGCGCCGTGACCGTAGCCGTCGGCCTTGACCACCGCGCACAGCTCCGCCCCTTCGCTCAGGGTCGCCTTGAGGCGGGCACAGTTGCGCTCAACCGCCGTCAGGTCGATCCGGGCGACTGCCCGACCCATGGTTAGCCGTCGACGAGCGCGGCAAGCGCGTCGGCCCGAGTGACCATGCCGACGAGGCGGCCGTCGTCGTCAACCACGGGCAGGTGGTTGTGGTGCTTGTCGGCGATCGTCCTCGCCACGGTCTCGGCGCTGGCGTAGTCGTGAACGACAACCGGATCGGCGGTCATCAGCTCCGAAACCTCGGTCGCGAATGCCTTGTCGAGCCGCTTCTCGAAGCCCTTCATCGAGCCGACGAAGACGATCCCGCCCATGATGTTGAGGTAGTGCGGCAGGTGCAGATCCGACTCCTCGTCGCTGATGATCAGGTCCGACTCGCTGACGATCCCGACCACCTTGCGGTCCTCGTCGATCACCGGGACCGCCCCCAGCTCGGTTTTGGCGAGCAGGTCGATCGCGGCGCGAGCGTCTTGGTCCGGGGAGACCGTGATCACGTCGGCGTTCATGATTTCGGCGGCGGTCGGCATTGGCGAGTGAGACTATTCGACTGTCGGCTTCAGCGTTTGATGAATAAACCACACCCGGGCGGGGAAAATTCATCACTCGCCGGAAAGAGGCGGTCGCAGTCCCATCGGGATCGACTCGATCACGTCGGAGGCGATCACCGACTCCGCGGCGCCCACTCGCGCGGCGGCGTCGCGGCCGGCGCGGGCGTGTGCGAGAACCGCCGCGCAGGCCGCGGCAAACGGATCCAGGCCCCGGGCCAGAAGCGCGGCGGCCATCCCGGAGAGGACGTCGCCGGTGCCGGCGGTGGCGAGCGCCGGGGCGGAGACGGCGTTGACGGCGACCCGCTCTCCGTCGGTGACGATCGTGTCGTCGCCCTTGAGGACCACGATTGCGCGAGCCGCCTGCGCGGCCTCGCGCGCCGAGGCGAGGCGTCGCGCCGAAATCTCCTCGGAGGAGCGATCAAGCAAGCGCCCCAGCTCTCCCGCGTGCGGGGTGAGGATCGTCGGGGCCTCGCGGGTGGAGATCTCCCCAAGGCGCTCGGCAAAGGCATTGAGGCCATCGGCGTCGATGACCAGCGCCGCGCCGATCGCCGGGACGACGTCACAGGCCAACTCGACCGAGCCGGGGTCGCGGCCGAGGCCGGGCCCGAAGACGCCCGCCGCAGCGCGCTCGAAGGTGCCCAACAGCAGCTCGCGGGAGGCGGGAGCAAGGCAACCGTCGCCACCTGGACAGCCGGTTGACATGACCTCGGGCTGACCCTGCTCGAAAACCGCCTCCAGGTCCGCCGGCACGAGGGCCGTCGCGTATCCGGCCCCGGCACGGATCGCCGCCAGCGAGGACATCCGCACCGCACCGGTCAGACCCCGCGAGCCGCCCGCGACCACCACCTGCCCGGAGCTGAACTTGGTCGAGCGCGGACCGCGCTTCGGCGCCAGCCCCAGCACCGAGGAATCGATGACGCCGCCGCCAGGCTCGCTCGGCGCACCGGCAGGAATCCCGATCGGCACGACCCGCAGCTCGCCAGTGTGCCATTTCCCCGGTGCGATGAAGTGCCCCAGCTTCGCGGCGTGAAAGCTGACCGTGAGGTCGGCCTTCACCGCGACCGACTCCACCTCCCCGGTCGAGGCGTCGACCCCCGAGGCGATGTCGCAGGCGACGACCGGCGCCCCGCAACGGTTGATCGCCTCGATCGCTGCGGCAGCCGAATCCCGAGGCATCCCGGCGAAGCCGGTCCCGAATATCGCGTCGACGACGGCGCCGGAGCCCTCCAGCCAGGCATCGAGGTCGTCGGGGATGTCGCCGGAGCCCAGCTCGAGCGCCTCGACCTCAAAGCCCATCCCCTTCAGATGCCTGGCCGCAACCAGACCATCGCCACCGTTGTTCCCCTTCCCGCAGACGATCCGCACTGGCCCTCCTGGCGCGAGCCCGGCAACCGCCTCCGCCAGCGCCGTCCCCGCCGCCTCCATCAACTCCTCCGAAGGAATCCCCCGCTCCTCGATCGCCCACCGATCGACAGCCCGAATCCCATCGGCGTCGAACAACGGCTTCAGCCACGGCTCCATCCGGGAGAGCCTAACCCCGGCCCGCTCGGACAAACGGGCTACTTGCCGAAGCCGACGATCAGCTTGCTGGTCGTCAGGTCTTCTTCCCCGCCCGTTCCGAAGGCGAGGAAGTCAACCTTGCGCAGGTAGGGACGCGCGCTGCGGAAATCCGGATCCGAGGTGGCACCAAGCCCCTCCACCAGTCGCAGCGTCGCGGGGCCGTCGACGAAGCCGCCGATCGGGGTGGCGCCCAGGGATGCCACCGCATCCGCGAAGGCCGGTGTTTCCGCAAGCGGGGTGTCGTTCGCGGACACCCCCTGCAGGGCGGGCCCCAGGCCGTAGCCGATCGCGATTCGGTCGCCCATTGCGACCACGACCAACAGCCTTGGCCCAAGCTCCTTGTCGCGAATCGCGAAGCCACTCGCCCTGCCGCCGAAACCGGACACAGCGCTCACCCCGGGAGCGCCAGAGGCGCGCAGCAGAAGCTTGATGTTGGAAACGGTGTTGGTCGCCTCGATCGCGTCCCTGGCGGTCAGGACCAAGGCACCCCCGAGGCTGTTCTCGTCGCTGCCCTCGGCGAAGAGAGCGGCGTCGCCAATCGAGCCGGCGATCTGGTCGAGATCGATGCCCGCCCGCGCCAGCGTGCTCTTCAGCTGGTCGGGCGGAACCTCTCCGGGGATGCCCCTTGCGTCGAGCCTGTCGATCGCCGCCTTGAGCTGCTCGCCGATACCCGGAAAGGCGAGGGCGACGAAGGAGTCTGCCGGCAGCGAGCTGAGCAGTTGGGAAGCGTCGCCGGTCGGGGGGCTCTCCTCACCGCCGAGATCGCTGCTGAAGCTGACCTCGACCTGGTCCGGGGTCGGAACGACGCTCCCCAGCACCGTCGCCTTGGTGGGGTCGATCCCACCGGCCTTCAGGATCTGCAGGGCCTGGTCGTCGATGCTCTCCCCGGACTGATCTATCGCCAGGCCGACATCGACGTAGGCGTCGGCGAGGCTGCCCGCGGGCGCCTCGTCTAAAGCATCGGTGAACTCATCCCGATCGGCCAGGGAGTCACCGTCGTCAGCGACATCCACCGCGTCCTTAAAGGCTCTCTCGCTACCGAGGACGAGAAAGTCATCGACCATCCCTACCGCCAGGTCGCTGTCGCCGTCGAGAAGGTAGTCGACGCCCTCGTAGCTGCGGTCCTTGTCGCCTTGCTGTTTGCTGTTGTCTATGAACGCCTGGGCAGCATCCACATCTGTCGTCTGAATGATGCCCGCCGTCGGAGGCTCACCGGCAAGGCCTTCGAGAAAGACGCCGGCTCGCCGGCCAAGCCAGGGATCGATGTCGTTGGCGAAGCTCAGTTTCTTCCCATTGAGAGTCGGTTTCTCGTTCATCGATCTATTCAGAAAGTCGATCAATTCTCCGATCGGGTCGGAGAAGCCACTTACCGTTGAGGTCAGCGTCTCGACATCTTTCTTCAGCTGCCCCTGAGGACGAAGCAGCACTTGGACATAGAGCGGCGTGTCGGCCGGCGCGAGGGTCGCCGGGTCGCTGGAGCCCGAGCTACCGCCGCAGCCGGCGAGGGCAAGAGCGGCGAGGGCCGCGATAACCGGGAGGACGAGACGAGCCTTCAAGCCGGGGCATCCTATCCCGCTACTCGACCGTGACCGTCTTCGCCAGGTTGCGCGGTTGGTCCACGTTCAGACCGCGGGCGCGGGCGATGTCGTAGGCGAGGAGCTGGAGCGGGAGGATCGCGACGATCGGCTGCAGGATCCAATCGGTGCGCGCGACCTCGATCACCTGGTCGGCAACTTCGGCGGCCCGCGTCGAGCCCTCGGTCGCGATCGCGATCGTGTCGGCGCCGCGGGCGCGCACCTCCTCGACGTTGGAGAGGACCTTGTCCAGCACCGGGCTGTCTGTGGCGACGCAGACAACCGGGGTCGACTCGTCGAGCAGAGCGATCGGGCCGTGCTTCATCTCTCCCGCCGCGTAGGCATCGGTCGGGATGTAGGAGATCTCCTTCAGCTTCAAAGCCCCCTCCAAGCAGACCGGGAGGCCGATGTGGCGCCCCAGGTAGAGGAAGAACTGCTGGGTGCTGTGGGTGGCGGAGACCGCGCGCACACGGTCCTCGCAGTCCGAGAGCGTTCGTTCGATCTTCGACGGCAGCGCCTTCATCTCGGCGACCAGCTCGGCGATCCGCTCCGGAGGCAGCGTCCCGCGCAGCTCGGCCAGTCGCAGCCCGATCAGATACATGACCGCCACCTGGGCGACGAAGGTCTTGGTCGCGGCTACGCCGATCTCCAGCCCGGCGCGGGTGTAGAGAACCGCGTCCGCGTCCCTGGTCGCCTGGCTGCCCATGATGTTGGTGACAGCCAACACTTTGGCGCCGGCCTCACGGGCCAGCCGCATCGCCGCCAGAGTGTCGGCGGTCTCCCCGGACTGGGTGATGCCGATCACCAGGTCATCCGCGCCGACAACGGGGTTTCGGTAGCGGTACTCGGAGGCGATGTCCATCTCGACCGGCACCCGCGCCCACTCTTCGATCGCGTAGCGGCCAACCAGGCCGGCGTGGTAGGAGGTGCCGCAGGCGACGATCACAATTCGCCTCACCTCGCGTAGGAAGTCGTCGTCCAGGTCGACCTCGGAGAGATCCACACCATCGTCGCCGGGCAGGCGGTCGGCGATCGTCTCTGCGACCGCATCGGCCTGTTCGTGAATCTCCTTCAGCATGAAGGTCTCATAGCCGCCCTTCTCAGCGGCATCCTCGTCCCAGGTCACCCGCTCGGGATCGCGCGCGACCGGGTTTCCCGCGGCGTCGGTGATCTTGACCCCTGAAGCATCGATCGCGACGATCTCGTCGTTCTCGATCGACACCGCGACGCGTGTCTCGGCGAGGAAGGCGGGAATCGCCGAGGCGAGGAAGGCCTCCCCGTCGCCGACCCCCGCGACGAGCGGGCACTCCTTGCGCGCGCCCACCAGACGCCCCGGCTCGTCGGCGTGCATGGCGACGAAGGCGTAATGACCACGCAGCTCGCTGAAGGCAGCGCGCACTGCGGCCGCCAAGTCGCCGTCGTAGTGATCCGCGATCAGGTGGGCGACCACCTCGGCGTCGGTCTCGGAGGTGAACTCCTGCCCCTCGGACTCGAGCCTGCGCCGCAGCTTGGCGTGATTCTCGACGATCCCGTTTAGGACGATGTGGACACGGTCGGAGCTGTCGCTGTGTGGGTGAGCGTTCTCCTCGGTGACCCGGCCATGGGTGGCCCAGCGAGTGTGCGCGACACCCGTGGTGGCCGGCATCGCAGCGGTCGCGACCGCCCCGTTGCCGCCGTCATGCTCGGCGACGGCGGCGCGCAGGTTGGAGAGGTTGCCGACAGCGCGCACGCTGTCGATGCGATCCCCGGCGATCACCGAGATCCCAGCCGAGTCGTAGCCCCGGTACTCGAGCTTCTCGAGGCCGGCGACGAGAAGGTCCCGGCAGGGGCGTCCGCCCACGTATCCAACGATTCCGCACATGAGGACGGTAAGAGTAGAGCCCGCCGGCCCCAGGGCCGAAATGTGACTTACATCTCCACCCTTCGCCTCGCAGTCATCAAGCCAACTCCCGCCTGACCAGTGCGACAAGGCGCTCACAGACAGTGTCGGCCTCCTCGGCGGTGGGAGCCTCGACCATGACGCGGACCAGAGGCTCGGTCCCGGAGGGACGCAGAAGAACTCGGCCCCGGCCCTCCAAGGACTCCTCCTCGCGCTTGACCGCCTGCCAAACCGAGGCCGCCCCCTCGATCGCCTCTCGGTCAGCGACCTCGACGTTGACGAGCGTCTGCGGCAGCTTCTCCATCGACACGACTTCGGCGAGCCCACGCCCCTCCAACTCCCGCATCGTCGCCAGCGCCGCCGCTATCCCGTCGCCCGTCGCGGCAAAGTCGGTAGCGATGATGTGGCCGGACTGCTCCCCTCCCAGCGCCCAGCCCCGGGCACGCAGCTCGTCCAGCACGTAGCGGTCGCCGACCTTGGTCACCGCGACCTCGATCCCAGCCTCCTCCATCGCGCGGTGAAAGCCGTAGTTGCTCATCACCGTGACCACCACACCCCCGTCCAGCTCTCCCCGCCGCACCATTCCCCGAGCCATCAGCGCGATCAACTCGTCACCGTCGCGTGGGCGCCCGTCGCCATCGACAGCCAGCATCCGATCGCCGTCGCCGTCGAAGGCAAAGCCGATCGTCGCCTCGGAGCCCGAGACGGCGGCGGCGAGGTTGTCGAGGTGGGTCGAGCCACAGCCGTCGTTGATGTTGCGCCCGTCGGGCTCGGCGGCAAGCGTCTCGACCTCGGCGCCGAGCCGCTCGAAGATCGCCGGGGCGGCGCGGTGCGTAGCACCGTTGGCACAGTCGAGAACGACCTTTTGGCCCGCGAGGTCCAGTGGGAAGGCCGACTCCAAAGCCCGCAGGTAGTCCTCAAGGCCTCCGTTCAACTCGCGCACGCGCCCGATGGCACCGACCTCGGGGGCGCCGTCTGCAAGCAGCGCTTCGATCGTGGCCTCGGCCTCGTCGTCGAGCTTCGTTCCCGTGGCCGAGAAGAACTTGATGCCGTTGTCCCGATATGGATTGTGGGAAGCGGAGACGACCGCGGCGAGATCGAGGCCAAGCCGTTTGATCAAGATCGCGGCGGCGGGAGTGGGCAGCACTCCGCCGAGCAGCGCATCGCCGCCCGCTGCGGCGACCCCGGCGGCCAGCGCCGCCTCCAGCATCGGCCCCGACTCGCGTGTGTCGCGAACGATCAGCACCTGGGGTCGCTTGACCTCCAGCGATGCCGCCGCCGCCCGGCCGAGTGACATCGCCAGCTCGGCGCTGAGGAACGTTCCAGCCTCTCCCCGGACCCCGTCGGTTCCGAAGAGCTTGCGCTCCGTCGCCGCCAAAGGGACCTAGCGCTTGCTGAACTGAGGCCGCTTACGGGCCTTCTTCAGCCCCGCCTTGCGGCGCTCCTTGACGCGAGCGTCGCGGGTGAGGAAGCCCCGTCGCTTGAGGTCGCCGCGGAGCTCGGGATCGACCTCGGTCAGCGCTCTTGCGATCCCGTGGCGAACCGCACCGGCCTGGCCGCTGATCCCGCCGCCGTGAACTCGAACGCTTACATCGACGCTGCCCTCATAGCCGCTGACAGAGAGCGGCTGACGGGCCATCGTCTGATGCAGCGGCCGTGGGAAGAACTCCTCCAGCGAGCGCTTGTTGACCTCGATCTTGCCGTCGCCGGGCAGCAGGGTGACGCGAGCAATCGAGCGCTTGCGCTTGCCGGTCGCGAGGTAGCGGGCCCCGCTCTCCATCTTCGCCGGGGCCCGTCCGGCCGCACTCGGCTCCTCTTCCGCCTCGCCGCTCAACTCAGCCTCACGCCGAGCCCTCTCCTCCTCCTCGGCCTCCAGCCGCGCCTGCTCCTCGGCGCTCAGAGGCCGGGACTCCGGCTCAACCGCAATCGGCTCAAGATCGGCACCCGGAATGGCGGGAGCTTTCTTCTCTTCGGACTTCTCCTCAGCGGCCGGAGCTTCCGGAGCTTCGGCCTCAGGCTCAGGCTCTTCGGCCTCAGGCTCCTCAGCTTCCGGCGCTTCGGCCTCGGGCTCAGCCTCATCCGCCTCCTCCGCGGGTGGCGCGGGTGATGGGGGGGCCGAGGACGAGACCTCGCCCGCAGGCTCCCCCCCATCGGCCGCGTCAGGACCCGCGGTCGAGGCGTCTGAGCCCTGATCCGGAGTCTCCTCGACGGCCTCGGGCTCCTGCTCTGAAGTCTCGTCCTTCTTCTCTTCTTCTGTCATCTCTCTACTTCCATCGGCTTTGGCTGCTGGGCGGCGTGGGGGTGATCCGGGCCGGCGTAGACCTTCAGCTTGGTCAGCTGCTGACGGGCGAGGCGGTTGCGGGGAAGCATTCCCTTGACCGCCTTGCGGATCACTTCCTCGGGACGACGGTCGAGCATCTCCGCCAGGGTCCGCGACTTGATCCCTCCGGGGTAGCCGCTGTGCCGCCAGTAGGTCTTCTGCGCCAGCTTGTCGCCCGTGACGTGGATCTTCTCCGCGTTGATGACGACGATGAAGTCCCCGGTGTCGATATGGGGTGTGTACTCGGGCTTGCGCTTGCCGCGCAGGGCGTCGGCGATCCGCGTCGCCAGGCGACCCAAGGTCTGGCCTTCGGCATCGACCACGTACCAGTCACGCTGGCGGTCGGCAGGTGTGGCTACATAGGTCTTCATCAGAGAAAAACCGCAGGGAGCGGCCCCAGCGGCCTCGTGATGATAGCCGCCGGAGCGCATCCGCGCTGTCGCCGGTCAAGTGCCTATACTGCCGCGCCAGTAGTGCCGAATCCCGCCCGGCATCCGGGTGGGAGCGGAGGAACCGCAGGGACCGTTGCAGGTCCCGGGGGCGAATCGGACGAACACGTCCGTAGCGCGAACTCTTTCAGCGCGAGCCCGACAGCTAACTCCGCAGGCCATGGAAAGAGAGGGCATGTGGGACGCGGTACCGGAGGCGCTCGGCCTGGCTTGGCCGGCAAGGCATTGATAGCGACGGCGTTGCTCCTGGGGGGCTTCACCGGAGTGTCGTCTGCCGCGATCACCACCGGCGGCGCCCCCACCCCCGCGGGTGGCCCGCCGCCGCCGGGCAGTCCCACCGGCGCCCCCGCCGACGGCCCCAGCGCCGGCGCGCTGAGCGTTATCTCCGCCACCACCTCCCCCCGCAAGAGCTTCTACTTCGGCGTCCGCTATCCCCGCCTCAGCTACACGATTGCCAGCACCCAGGCGCAGAACGATCTGCGCATCGACGTGATCGACTCCTCCGGAGCTGTGATCCGCAGCTTCTACCGCAACGACGTCGCGCCGGGAGTGGCGAACACGATCCGCTGGGACGGCGACGGAGCCGACCGCAGGCCGGCCCGCAACGGCCGCTACTCCTTCCGGATCGCCGCGCAGACGGGGATCCCCGCCGCCCGCCCGGCCACGCGGTCCTCCTCCCTCGAACTCGGCTTCGCCCTCTACGGGTTCGCCTTCCCTCTGCTTGGCGACCACGACTTCGGCGCCAGCGCCGGTCGCTTCGGCGCCGGTCGTTCCGGCCACACCCACCAGGGCCAGGACGTGATGGCCGACTGCGGCGTCCCGATCGTCGCCGCCCGCGGCGGGCGGGTCCAGTACTCCGGCTTCCAGGACGCGGCCGGCAACTACGTCGTGATCGATGCGAAAGGCTCGACCCTCGACACCGCCTACATGCACCTCGCCCAGCCCTCACCGCTGCGGACCGGCGACCTGGTTCGCACCGGCCAGCCGATCGGCGTGGTCGGCCAGACCGGCGACGCCACCGCCTGCCACCTCCACTTCGAGATCTGGACCGCCCCCGGCTGGTATGAGGGCGGCAGCCCAATCGACCCGCTTCCCTACCTGACGAAATGGGACCGCTACAGCTAAGCTCTTTTTGAGAATGAATCTCATTCTCTGATAGCCTGCCCCGGCGATGGACTGGGCAGAGCAGGCATCGCGGCGGCTGGACGAAGCGGGATACCGCAGCGGCGCCGCGCGACGACAGGTGATCGAGCTGCTGGCGAACGAGGGCTGCGCGCTGACGGCGCTGGAGATGGACCGGCGGCTGCCGGCGGGGCGGGCGAGCATCTACCGGACCCTGGAGCAGCTGGAGCGCCTCCACCTCGTGCAGCGGATCGACACCGGTGGCGAAGCGGCGGGCTATGAGCGGCTGGACCCCGATGAGCACCACCACCACCTCGTCTGCGAGGAATGCGGCCTGCTTGCCCCGTTCGCAGACCCGGCGTTGGAGCAAGCGATCGACGCGGTCAGCGGCGCCTCGGGCTTCAAGGTGAAGGTGCACGACGTGGTGTTGAAGGGAACCTGCCCCAGCTGCGCAGGACGCGATGCCTGAGGTCGCCATCCCTCTCGCCGGCGTCGCCGTGCTCGCCATCTTCGGTGGCGGCCTGCTGGCGCTGCGGCTCGCCCACACCCTGCCGACGGTGATAGCGCTCAGCGGCGGCATCGTCGTCGCCGTGGCGTTGCTCGAAGTCCTGCCGGAGGCGATCGAGAACATCGGCGACGCGCACGATGCGGTGCCCCTGGTGGCAATCGGCTTTCTCGCCTTCTTCCTGCTCGAGCGCGTCCTCGTTCTCCATCACCGCGACGACCCCGAGCAGGCGCGCTCCCACGGGCGGGTCGGCGTGCTGGGGGCGCTTGGGCTCTCCTTGCATACCTTCACCGACGGGGTCGGGATTGGGCTCGCCTTCAGCGTCAACGCCGAGACCGGCTTCCTCGTCTTCCTCGCCGTCGTCAGCCACGGCTTCGCCGACGGACTGAACACAGTCGGCTTCGTGCTCAGCCAGTCGGGCGATCGCCGCCAGGCGCTGCGTTGGCTGCGGATCGACGCGATAGCGCCGCTGCTCGGCGCCACGGTCGGTTCGCTGATCTCCGTCTCCGACCAGACCCTCGGCTACTTCCTCGCCGTCTACGCCGGCTTCTTCCTCTACATGGGGGCCACCGACCTCCTGCCCGAGGCCCACGCCCACGAGCACGATGGCCACGGCTCATGGAGGCGAGTGGCCCTCACCTTCGCCGGCTTCGCGGCGATCTACGGCATCACGCTGCTTGGGCATCCCGGATAGGGGACGCGGTCACTCCCACTCGATGGTGGCTGGGGGCTTCGAGGAGATGTCCAGGGCGACGCGGTTGACGTCGCGGATTTCGTTGATGATGCGGTTGGAGACGCGCTCCAGCAGGTCGTAGGGGAGCCGGGCCCAGTCGGCGGTCATCGCGTCGTCGGAGGTGACCGCGCGGATCACGATCGGGTAGGCGTAGGTGCGGCCGTCGCCCTGGACGCCGACCGAGCGGACGACCGGCAGCACGCAGAAGGACTGCCAGAGCCGGCGATAGAGGTCGGCGGCGCGAATCTCCTCCTGCAGGATCGCGTCGGCGGCGCGCAGGATGTCGAGCCGCTCGCGGTTCACCTCGCCGCCGACGATGCGGATCGCCAGGCCGGGGCCCGGGAAGGGCTGGCGCCAGACCATCCGCTCCGGCAAGCCCAGCTCGGCGCCGACCGCCCGCACCTCGTCCTTGAACAGCATCCGCAGCGGCTCGACCAGCTCGAAGTCGAACTCCTCGGGCAGGCCGCCGACGTTGTGGTGGGACTTGATCGTCGCCGCGTGGTCTGAGCCGCCGGACTCGATCACGTCCGAGTAGAGCGTGCCCTGCACGAGGAAGCCGACGTCCTCGAGCTTGGTCGCCTCCTCCTCGAAGACACGGATGAACTCCTCGCCGATGATCTTGCGCTTGCGCTCGGGCTCGTCGACCCCGGCCAGCTTGGCAAGGAAGCGCTCCTCGGCCTCGACGTGGATGAGCGGGATGCCGAACTGCTGGAAGGCCTCGACCACCTGCTCGGCCTCATTCAGCCGCATCAGCCCGTGATCGACGAAAACGCAGGTCAGCCTCTCCCCCACGGCGCGATGCACCAGCAGCGCCGCAACCGAGGAGTCAACCCCGCCGGAGAGGCCGCAGATCACCCGCCCATCGCCGACCTGGGCCTGGATCTTCGCCACCTGCTCGGCGATCACCGACTGCGGCGACCACTGCTGCTCGCACCCGGCAACATCGCGCAGGAAGCGGGTGAGGATCTCCGTCCCGTAGGGAGTGTGGACGACCTCGGGATGAAATTGGATGCCGTAGAGGCCGCGGTCGGGGAACTCGCAGGCGGCCACAGGCGAGCCGGGGCTGGAGGCGAGCGCCGTGAATCCCTGTGGCGGCTCGAAGACCGCGTCGCGATGGCTCATCCAGCAATGCTGCTCCTCGGGCAGGCCACCGAGCAGGCGACCGCCGCCGTCGCGCAGGACCAGGTCGGTGCGGCCGAACTCCCCCGCTTCGGCGCCTTCGACCTTGCCGCCCAGCGCCTGGACCATCGCCTGCATCCCGTAACAGATGCCAAGCATCGGGATCTCCAGGTCCAACAGCTCGGTGGGAAACGGCGGCGCCCCCTCCTCATACACAGAGGCCGGTCCCCCGGAGAGAACGAGCGCCTTCGGCGCGCGCTCCTTCAACTTCTCGATCGAAGTGGTCGCCGGGAGGAGTTCCGCGAACACCCCGCACTCACGGATTCTTCTGGCTATGAGTTGGGAGTACTGACCACCGAAGTCGAGAACCAACACCTCCTCGAGCGCGTCTCTTCCGGCGGGTGGCGCCGTAGGGGGGCCCATCCCCGAGGAAGCTTTAGCTACCGCAGGGGATGGGGGGTCCCCTGCGGCGACAGGACCCGCCGGCCGGGACACTCCCATGCTGCTAGTCATCCGATACGGCCACCCCAGCGGAAACCGCCGCGCGTCCGTTCGACCCCATGCCCACCGACTGCTCGTTCTGCAGCTTCTTGCCCTCGCTCATCAACGCCGGCGCGACCATCACCTCGGCCCGCTGGAAGGAGCGAATGTCCTCATAGCCGCAGGTCGCCATCGAGGTTTTGAGGGCCCCCATCAGGTTGAAGGTGCCGTCGTTCTCCTGGGCCGGCCCGAGCAGGATCTCCTCCATCGTGCCGTCCTGAGTGGTGGAGACGCGCGTGCCGCGCGGCAGCGAGGGGTGGAAAGTGGCCATCCCCCAATGGAAGCCGCGGCCGGGAGCCTCCTTGGCGCGAGCCAGCGGCGAGCCGACCATCACCGAGTCCGCGCCGCAGGCGATCGCCTTGGAGACGTCGCCGCCGGTGCGCATGCCGCCGTCGGCGATCACGTTGACGTACTCGCCGGTCTCCAGCATGTGCTGCGAGCGGGCCGCGGCGACATCGGCGATCGCCGTCGCCTGCGGCACGCCGATCCCCAGCACGCCCCGGGTCGTGCAGGCGGCCCCCGGGCCGACTCCGACCAGGACGCCGACAGCGCCGGTCCGCATCAGGTGCAGGCCGGTCGAGTAGGAGGCGCAGCCCCCGACCACGGTCGGCACCGGCACCTCGGCGATGAACTCCTTCAGGTTGAGCGGCTCGACCGTGGTCGAAACGTGCTCGGCCGAGATCACCGTGCCCTGGATGACGAGGATGTCGAGGCCCGCCTCGACCGCGATCTCGTAGTTCTCCCGCACTTTCTGCGGAGTCAGCGAGCCGCAGGCGACCGCGCCGCGTTCCTTGATCTCCGCGACCCGCTTTCCGATCAGCTCCGGCTTGACCGGCTCGGTATAGATCTCCTGCATCAGCCTGGTCGCCACGTGCTTGGGCGCGGCGGCGATCTTCTCCAGCTGTTCCTCGGCATTTTCGAAGCGGGTCCAGATCCCCTCGAGGTTGAGCACCCCGAGCCCGCCCAGCTCGTTGACCAGCACGGCGGTGTCGGGGCTGACCACCCCGTCCATCGCCGAGGCGACGAGAGGCAGCTCGAAGCGATAGGGGCCGAGGGTCCAGCTGATGTCTATGTCGTCGGGATCGCGGGTGCGGCGCGACGGGACGATCGCGATGTCGTCGAATCCGTATGCGCGCCGCCCCTTCTTGCCTCGACCGATGTCGATCTCCATTGGTCCTCCAGGGATGGCGTTGGAGGAGCCAGACTACACCTCGGCGGGGACCTCCAGATCGTGCACCTCGACCTGCGGAAGCAGGCGCTCGACCTGGCCGCGGTCGACGGTGCCGGCGCCGAAGTGCTGGGTCGACTCGGCGCCGCAGGCGACGCCGTAGGCAAGGCACTCGTCGGCGGGCCTGCCTTCGTAGAGGCCGGCGACATACCCCGCCAGGAAGGCATCGCCGGAGCCGACCGTCGAAACCGGGTCCAGCGGCTCGGTGCGCACCTCCAGGAAGCGACGCTCGGAGCCCTCGCCGACCACCGCGACGCAGCCGTCGGGACGGGTGATCGCCGCCTCGCCGGCGCCGAGCCGAACCAGCTCGGAAAGGCCGTGGACGAGGTCGCCGCGGTCGGCAAACTCCTGGCCGACGATCTCCTCCGCCTCGCGCTCGTTGGGGGTGACGATCGAGGCGCCGGCACGCAGCCCGGACAGCATCGCCTCGCCCTCCGCGTCCAGCACCACCGTCACGTCCTGCCCGCACAGGTCGTCGACGAGCTTTGCGTAGAGGTCGTCCCCGGCGCCGGGCGGGAGCGTCCCGGCGAGCACGCATATCGAGGCGCCGCGCGCCAGGTAGCGGATCCGATTGAAGAAGACCTGTACCTCCTCGGGGCTGACCGCCGGGCCGCGCTCGTTGATCTCGGTCTGCTCGCCGGAGGTCGGATCGACCACGGCCAGGTTGATCCGCGTCTCCCCGGCGATCCGGGTGAAGTCGGTCAGCACCGACTCCTCGCGCAGCTGCTCCAGCACCCTCGTCCCGGTGGGCCCGCCGGCGAAGCCGGTTGCGATCACCGGCCGTCCCAGCAGGCTGAGCGCACGGGCGACGTTGATGCCCTTTCCGCCCGCCAGGGTGCGGCTCTCGACCGCGCGGTGGCGATGGCCAAGGCGGAAGTTCGGGACGGCAACCGTGCGATCGATCGCCGCGTTGAGCGTGACCGTGAGGATCACTCGACAGCCCCCTCCTGCTCGCGCCGTCGCTGTCGCTCAGCGCGCCTCTGCTCGCGATTCGCCTGGATCGTTTCCTCTCCTTCGCCGCCGCGGCGCCTGCGGCGCCACCAGATCGCTGCAAAGAGAAGTATCACGCAAAAGACACCCAGCCCGGTGAGGATCCAATGTCCGGTGATGAAGCTGCGCACCCGATCGAAGGTGCTCGCCTCCGGCACCGAGCGCCCGGCGAGCAGCGCAACCGAAGCGGCGGGCAGGCCGTCGACGTAAACGACCGCCCGACCGAGAGCGGCGCCTCGGTGGATCGGTCCTTCGACCTCTCCGGGGACACGCACCCCGACGCGCAACCGCTCCCCCCGGCGAACGCCGACTGCGACCGTGTGGGCTGCCCGCAGCGGCAGCTCCCCGCCGCTGAACGCAATCGAGGGAGAGGCGAGCTCCTCGCCGGCGCGAATGGGCACCCGCTTTCGGTAGAGCGAGAAGCCGTAGTCGAGCAGCTTCAGGCTCTCGAGGTCGCGATCGGTCTCGGTCGGGGCGCCGATCACGGCCGAGATCAGCTCCGTCCCCTTGCGCCGACCGGCGCCGACCAGCACGTAGGCAGCACCGAATGTGTGGCCGGTCTTCACCCCCGTCGTCCACGGCTCGCGCCACAGCAGGTCGTTGAGCGTCTCGATCCGCCGTGGCGGACGCAGGCTGCGCAGCCTGGCACTGCGCGAGTCCGCGATCCTGGCGAATACGGGGATCCGCAGCAACCGCTGCGTGAGGGTGGTCAGGTCGCGGGCACTGGAGTAGTTGGCGGGATCGTCCAGTCCGATCGGGTTCGCGTAGTGAGTGTCGGAGAGCCCGAGCGCCGCGGCTCGCAGGTTCATCAGACCGACGAAGCGACGCTCTGTGCCGGCGACGGCGTTCGCCAGGTCATAGGCGGCGTCGTTGCCGCTGCGCAGGATCAATCCGTAGAGGAGATCGCGAACGCTTATCCGCTGTCCCGGTCGCAGCCCCAGCAGAGACTCGCCGTAGATCGCATGGTAGGGAGCGGCGCGCACGATTTTCCCCAACGGCAGCTCTTTCAAGGCCAGGTAGGCGGTCATCAGCTTCGTCGTGCTGGCAACCGGCAGGTGCCGGGCCGCCGCATGGGATGCCAGCACCTCTCCGCTGCGCGCGTCGATGAGCGCCCACGCTCGGGCGTTCAGTTCGGGTGGCGCCACCCTGACCGCGGGTGGCGCCGTAGGGGGTACCGCCCCCGAGGAAGCTTTAGCTACCGCAGGGGGCGGTGGGTCCCCTGCGGCGACAGGACCCGCGGCCAGGGTGGCCAGTACCGCAAGCAGGAACGCCCCGATGCCGGTACTCCTCACCGAAGTTTCAGCTTTTCGCCAGAAATGAGAATTTGCGGGTCGACGTCGGGGTTCAACTCCTGAATGCGAGCCACCGAAACGCCGGTCTTGTGCGCGATCGAGGTCAGCGTGTCGCCGTTTTGGACCACGTAGGCGGCGGCGACCTCGCCCCCGCCGGCGCCCGTCGTCGTCACCTCGCCCGCCGGGGTGCGGTGGTTGGAGACGCTCGGGCCGCTGTCCCCGTCGAGCGAAGACGCGATCACCACGATCAACACGAGGAAGCTCGAGATCAGTGCAGTCAGGGCGAGAACCCGGGCGCGGGCTGTGGTGCGTTTCTCCATTGGGCGGGACGACCGATCGAATGAGCGCCAGGATGGTAGGCGCTGGGAGAGATCTAAGCGGTGGCGGCCTCCCAGACGGCGGAACGCAGGCGCTCGGCGGCCGCAGCCGGATCCGGGTCGGCGGCGATCCCGCGCGAGGCGGCGACCAGCCCCGACGCCGGGCCGGGCGCAAAGGCAGCGCCCAGCTCTTCGGGGCGGCCCCCCTGCGCCCCGACTCCGGGAATCAGGAAGATCGAGCGCGGCATCAGCTCGCGCAGGCGGGCGAGGTGGTGAGGTTCGGTGGCGCCGACAACCGCGCCCATCCCGCTGAGGCCCGTTCTTCCCACCAGGCGTTCCGCGAAGCCCTCGACGAGCGCGGCGAGGCGCTCATGCAGAGGCCGCTCGGGGGCCGGCAGGTCCTGAAGGTCTGCGGCGCCGGGATTGCTGGTGCGGACGAGGGCGAAGACCCCGGCGCCGACATCCGCCGCGGCCTCGACAAGGGGCTCCAGCGCATCGGCGCCCAGCAGGGGATTGGCGGTGAAAGCATCGGCGCCGAGGCCAGCAACCGACCCCCAGGGCGTCGGCGTCTCGCCGACCAGTGCCTGGCCGTAGGCGGTCGCGGTCACCGGAACGTCGCCACGCTTGCCGTCGGCGACGAACAGCAAGCCGGCGTCGCGAGCGGCGTCGCGAACTTCGGCGAGCGCCATCAAACCCGGCGCGCCGAGGCGCTCGAAGCAGGCCAGCTGCGGCTTGACCGCCACGCAAGCGGGGCCGGCCCGCTCGATCAACGCCCGGCAGTGGGCGGATACCGCCGACCCCGCACGCACAGCGGCCGGCGCGTCTGCGCCGGCCGCGGCGGCCTCTCCCTCCGGCCCCAGCTTGAGGGGGTCGGGGTCGAGACCGAGACAGATCTGACTGCGGCGCTCTTCGACGAGCGCCGCAAGCCGATCCGCAAAGGGCGCCGAAGGACTCACAAATGGTCTGCGCCCAATTCCGGGCGCGAAGAGTGAGATTGCGACGCGCCCGGAATTGAGCTTGCCTAGCCCTTGACCTTGGTCTTCAGAGCAGAGCCGGCTGAGAAGCGGGGAACCTTGCCGCCGGGAATCGTGATTCGCTCGCCGGTGCGGGGATTGACGCCCTGCCGGGGCCCGCGCTCAGCGACATGGAACTTGCCGAAGCCGGTGAAGTTGACCTCGCCGCCGCCGCTAAGCGTGTCGGTGATCGCCTCCAGCACGGCATCGACGGCATCGCCGGCAGCCTTCTTGCTGCCCATCCGCTCGTCGCCCGCCAGTTGGTCCAGAAACTCAGCCTTAGTCACGTCGAAGCTCCTCCTCGGTGTTTGAAGACGCGGGCAATCTAACAGTGGGCTCGGCGGGCCTCCCGTGCGACGTGCTCAGGCGCCGCTGACCGTCATCTCGGCGATCAGCAAAGGCGGGGTGCAAACCGACCCGCCGAAGGGGACCCAGCGGGCCTCCGAGCCCGCCTCGCGCACCACGCGCAGCATCGAGACCAGATCGCTGGCGATCGTGAATTCGCGCACCGGATCGGCCAGCTCGCCGGCAGCGATCCGCCTGCCCGAGGCACCGACCGAGAAGACGCCGGAGACGGGATTGACGCCGGAGTGCAGGCCGGCGACGTCGGTGACATAAACGCCGTCGCCGGCTTCGCGCAGCAGCTCCTCGGTCGAGAGCGAGCCGGGAGCGACAAACAGGTTCGAAGCGGACACGGAGGGCTGGGCGCGGTAGCTCCTGCGGCCCGCGTTCGCGGTCGTGACGGCGCCGCCACGCCGGGCCGTGTAGGTGTCGAACAGGTAGCTGCGCAGGCAACCGCCCTCGATCAACGCGATGCGATGGTGCGGCATCCCCTCGCCGTCGAAGGGGGCCGAAGCGAGGCCGGCGGGCTGGAGGCCGTCGTCGTGCAGGACGAGCGCCTCTCCTGCGATCTCCTCGCCGAGCCGCTCGGCAAACGGGGAGCGACCCCGCTGCACGGCGTCCGCCCCCAGCGTGCCGCCGATCAACCCGACGAAGCTGGCGGCGACGGTCTGGTCGAGCACGATTGGGCAGGAGCGCGAGTCCGGCTTGCCGGCGCCGATCATCGCCACCGCGCGCTCGGCGCCCTCGCGGCCGATCGCGGCCGGGTCGAGTCCCGCCGGACCGCGGGCGAGATCGAAGCCAAGCCCGGTCTCCCGACCGCCGTCGCCTTCGGCGAGAGCCTGCAGGTAGGCGTAGCAACTGGAGGCCTCGTATTCGCCGTCGACGCCGGTCGAGGAGGCGATCGCGACGCGATCGGCGCTCTCGGCATAGACCGCCTGCTCCACGCCGGCGATCCTCGGGTCGGCTTCGAGCGCCGACCGCTCCACCGCAAGGGCGAGGTCGGCGACTTTCGCGGTCCCCCACTCGGCGAGGGAGGGATCGCTCAGGCCCTCGATCTGCTCAACCGCCCCCACGGGTTCGGGCGGTGCAGCGAATTCATCCTCGTCGGCCACCGTCGCAGCCTGCGCCGCGCGCGCGGCGACCGCGGCGAGGCCGGGCTCCGAGAGGTCGGTTCCAAAGGCGTAGCCGACCCGGCCCTCGATCCACGCACGCACCCCGACCCCTCGTTGGGTTGCGGCAGTAAAGCTCTCGATCGCGCCGCCATGAGCGCGCACCTCGCGCGCGCGCTCCTCCGACGCGTAGGCCTCCGCGTCAGACGCGCCGGCGCCGAGCGCCGCCTCGACCGCTCGCTTCGCCAGTTCGATCAAACCTGGGTCCCTCCCACCGTCATCGCCGCGATCCGCACGTGGCCCTGGCCGGTTCCGACCGGGACTTTCTGCCCGCCCTTGCCGCAGAAGCCGGTCTTCATCTCGAAGTCGCTGCCGACGGCATCGATCGCGGCCAGGGCGTCGAGGCAGTTGCCGATCAGAGTCGCGCCGCGACAGGGCCGGGTCACCTTGCCGCCCTCGATCAGGTACCCCTCGGAGACGCCGAAGACGAAGTCCCCGGTCGCCGGATCGACCTGGCCGCCGGCGAAGGAGACGGCATAGAAGCCGTTGGCGACCTCGGCGATCATCTCCTCCGGCTTGGCGTCGCCGGGGGCGATGTAGGTGTTCGTCATGCGCGGGATCGGCAGGTGACGGAAGCTCTCGCGGCGACCGTTCCCGGTCGAGGAGACACCGTCGCGCTCGGCGCGAAGCCGGTCATAGAGGAACGAGGTGAGCCTGCCCTCCTCGACCACCAGGGTCTTCTGGGTCGGAGTCCCCTCGTCGTCGATCGCGTCGGTGCCCCACTCGCCCGGAAGGCGGCCGTCGTCGTAGGCGCTGAGCAGCGGCTGAGCGACCGTCGCTCCCAGCTTGCCCGCGTAGACGCTCGCCTCCTTCTGGATGTGGTCGGCCTCGAGCCCGTGGCCTGTCATCTCGTGGAAGAGGACGCCGCCGAAGCCGCCCCCCACCACGACGGGCATCGCGCCGGCCGGGGCCGGGTCGGCATCGAGCAGCGTGAGGGCCTTGCGGGCTGCCCCTTCGGCGATCGCCGCCGGATCGTCCTCGAGCAGCTCGAAGCCGCGGTGCGCCCCTAGGGTCTCGAAGCCCGTCTCGACGGTCTCCCCGCGCCGCGCCACCGCCTGAGCGCCGAGCCGCACCCGGGTGCGATCGTCTCCGGTAAAAAGCCCATCGGAGTTGGCAACCGTCACCTCTCGGCGGGCCTCGGTGTAGGCGGCTGAGAACTGCGCGATCTCGCCCCCCTGAGAGCGGGCGCGATCGTCCAGCTCGCGCAGCAGCGCCGCCTTGCGCTCGGCGGGCACCTCTTCGGGGCGGAGCGCGATCGACTGAGGCGTCGTCGCCACCGCCTCCAGCGGACGTGGCTGGGCCGCGCGGTCGCCGCGCAGGGCGGCGGCGGCCTCCGCAGCGGCGCGCTCGACGTCGTCGGGGTCAAGGCCGTCGACGTGGGCGAAGTAGGTCGTGCCCGCGCTGACCACGCGAACGCCGGCGCCACCCTCTTCCCCGGACTGGACCGCCTCGATCCGCGACTCGTCGATCGACATCGCCAGACCACTGCGTCGCTCAGCGAAAACCTCGGCGAACTCGCCTCCGTGGGCCAGGGCTCGAGACAGAGCCCGCTCCGCGACGGCGGGCTCGATCAAGGGGGAAGGCTCGCTCACGGCTTGGGCCTCTTCCCGGCGACCTCGATCAATCGCCCGGCGGCGACAAACAACTCGCCTCCCTCGACCGAGTCAGCCGCGTGATCGCCACTGCGCCCGCCGCCGTAGTAGAGGCGGGCGAAGGGTCGCCGGGAGACGCGGCGGCGGCGCATGTAGGCGGCGGCCTCGTCCGCGTAGCCGGAGACGCGGTCGAGCAGGACTCGGTGCGGCTTGGGCGGCATCAGCCGGCCCCGCCGGCGGCGAGGTCACGCAGGACGGAGCGCATGTCGAAGAAGAGGAGGGAGGCGAGGGCAAAGCGATCGGTGACCACCACCGCCGTCAGGCCCGCATGGCGCAGCGCAAACACCTCGCCCTGCTCGGTGGCGATGTGGACCTGCTCGATCGGCTCGGCGCCGGCCCGGTCGGCGACCTCCAGGAGCGCTCTGATGTCCTCGCGCCAGCGATCGGCGCTGCCGCTCGCCGCCAGGACCAGACCGCCGGAGTCGAGGATTGCGCCGCCGCGGAGGTCGGGTGACATCTCGGTCAGGAAGGCCAACGCATGCTCGGCTGCTTCGCCGGAAACGACCTCTGCTGCGGCACCGTCGGGCATTTCGATGAAAATACCGGGCAATGAGCGCGGAGCGAGCAAGCGTCCATCTCTGGTTCACCGCGCTGCGAGCGAAGCGCGAGGATTCATAGATGTCCTTGGCTCGAGCTTCATGGATCACAGTCGTCGCCGTCTGCGCGATCGCCGTAGTGCTGTTCGCGCTCAGCGGCTACACCGGCTACTCGATCACCGTCGCCGCCGTCGGCCTCGCCGCGGCCGTCAATCTCCTACCCCGCCCTTAGAGCCGATCCCGGCAGGGTGGAGCGTCTTGTACTTTTCTCGCGGCGACGTCGGCGGACAGCCGCAAACCATCTTCGGGAAAGGTTGAGCGGAACCCCTGCCGGGATCGGCTCTCAGCCGGCGCGATAGGGGCCGCGGTCGTGCTCCGGGTCGTGGAACGACGTCTCGGGCTCGACGTGGATCAGAACCTCGGCGTGGGGGATCTCCCCCTCGATCTCTGCACGCATCGCGTGGGCAAGCTCATGGGCGCGCTCCAGGCTGGTGCCGGAGCGGTACTGGACATGGAAGTCGATGTGCCGCCTGCTGCCGGCCCGGCGGGCACGCAGCTTGTGGTAGCCGGCGACCTCGAGTGTGCGCGCCGCCGCGATCGCCGCCTCGATCCGATCCATCTCGGCGGGAGGCAGGGTCTCGTCGACGAGGACGCCGGAGGAGCGACGGATGATCCTGATGCCGGCGACGACAATCGCCGCCGCGACGAGCAGAGCCGTGATCGCATCGAAGGCGGCGCTGCCGGTGATCTCGACCAGGACCAATCCAACCAGCACAGCGGCCGAGGTCATCGCGTCGGTCCGGAGGTGCGCTGCATCTCCCTCCAAGGCCGGCGAATCGTGGGTCCTGGCCTGTCGGTAGAGGACGGTCGAGACCACCAGGTTCGCCACCACAGAGAACCCCATCACCGCTATCCCCACACCCAGCAGCTCGACCCCGGCGCCGCTCACCAAGCGGCGGGTCGCTTCGTAGACGATGATCCCCGCGCCGACGAGGATCAGCATTCCCTCGATCGTCGCCGCCAGGCTCTCGACCTTCTCGTGCCCATAGGGATGCTCGGCGTCGGCCGGCTCGTCGGCCTTTCGGACCGAGACGAAAGCAACCACCGAGGCGACCAGGTCGATCAGCGAGTGGACGGCCTCGGTGATGATCGCTATCGAGCCGGTTATCGCCCCCGCCGCCAGCTTGATCGCGATCAGCAACGCGTTGGAGGCGATCGACAGCGCAGCGGCGTCGCTCTTGGTGCGAATCATTCACCGCCCTCCGCCGTCGCGAAGTGCTCGGCAAGCAACCGCGCCGCTCGCCCACGATGGCTGATCGCGTGCTTCTCGCCTGCGCTCAGCTCAGCGAAAGTGCGCTCGTCCTCGGAGCCGGTGTCGGCGGGGATGAAGGCGGGGTCGTACCCGAAGCCGCCGGCGCCGCGAGGCTCCATCGTCAACCGCCCCTCGCAGCGGCCCTCGAAGGTCAGCTCTTCACCGTCCTCGTCGACCAGCGCCATCACGCACACGTAGGCGGCGCCGCGCTCCTCGCCGGCGGCGGCGACCTCGCGCAGAAGCTTCGCCAGGTTCTCCTCATCGCTCGCGCCCTCGCCGGCGTAGCGTGCGGAGTAGATCCCAGGGCGGTCGCCGAGCGCCCTGGCGACTATCCCGGAGTCGTCGGCGATCGCCGCCTCGCCGGTGGCCGCATGCGCAGCGCGGGCCTTGATCAGCGCGTTGGCAGCAAAGCTGTCCCCGTCCTCGGGCGGCATCTCCACCCCCGACGACAGCGGTCGCAACTCCACCCCCGGCAGGATCTCGGCCAGCTCGCGCAACTTGTGCTCGTTGCGAGTGGCCAAGATCATGCCACTCGCTCCTGCACCTCCCGCAGGCGTCCGATCCCGGCCTCGGCGAGGCCGAGCAGATCGTCCAGCGAGGCGCGGGAGAGAGGCGTGCGCTCCGCCGTCGCCTGCACCTCGACCAACCCTCCCTCCCCCGTCATCACCACGTTGGCGTCGACCTCGGCCGCGGAGTCCTCGACGTAGTCGAGGTCGCACAGCGCCCGCCCGTCGACCATCCCGACGCTGATCGCGGCTACCGAGCCGGTCAGCGGCATCGTCTCGATCTCCTTCGCGTCGAGCAGGCGCTGGAACGCCTGGCGCAGCGCCACGTAGCCGCCGGTGATCGCCGCGCAGCGAGTGCCGCCGTCGGCCTGGAGCACGTCACAGTCGACGTAAACGCTGCGTTCGCCCATCGCCTCGAAGTCGACGACCACGCGAAGCGAACGGCCGATCAAGCGCTGTATCTCCACCGAGCGGCCGTCCTGCTTGCCGCGAGAGACGTCGCGCGCCTTGCGATCGCCGGTCGAGGCGGGGAGCATCGCGTACTCGGCGGTCACCCAGCCGCTGCCCCTGCCTTGCATCCACCGCGGCACGCTGGAGCTGATCGAGGCAGTGCAAATCACCCGCGTTTTCCCGATTGAGATCAACGCCGAGCCGTCGGCAGTGGCGACGAACCCGGGGTCGATGACCACCGGCCGGATATCGGCCGGGGCGCGGTCATAGCTGCGTGAGGCGGGCATCTGGCGCGAGTCTGTCATGCGAGCGGCCGACTGGGCCTCAATCCTCGGGAAGAACGCGCAGCCCGCGCTGGGCGAAGTGGACGTCGAAGGCAAACGCCTCGCTCCCCCCGTCGCGCTCGATCAAAGCGAAGGAGGTCGCGTCGACATAGCTCCAGCGCTTATCGCGATGCCTCTCGAGAATCCCCCATGCCTCATCTTCGACATCCTGTTCGAGGCGGACCAGCTCGACCGCGCCACTTGCGCGGAACCTCCGCCCCCATTCGACTGCCTCCTCCCGCCCCACCCGGACCATCAGCGCCGTGTAGGTCTCGGCGAAGACATAGTTGGAAGTGAAGAGGCCCACCCCCTGGGAGATCAGGCTCGCCAGGGCCGAGCGCGCCCGCTCGTGCTCGGCTTCCGATTCGTTGCGCAGGGCAACGAAGGCACTGGTGTCGACGAAGACGGACCTCACCGTCCGTAGAGGTCGCGATCCAGTGTGGTGACGCTGGTGCCCTCGCGCCCCTTGCCCGGAGATTCCGACACCAGATAGCGGAGCAGCGGATCGGCAGACGGATCGGGCCGTCGTAGGCGCTCGGCGTCGATCAACTCCCGCACGACCGCGGCGATGCTGCCCGACTTGCCGGCACGCCGCTTCAGCCAGCGGTGCTGCGCCTCGCTCAGATATAGCTGGGTGCGATGCTTCATGCTGTAATACAGCATACGTCGCGCGGCGGTCGGAATTGCGGAAATTGGAGACTCTGCGGGGATCATCGATTGGCTCCGGCGAAAAGATGGAGGGGCAGCTCGATGCGGCGAGCCGCCCCCCAGGCTCATTTGAAGCTGACCTTGTCGACGGCCTCCTTGATCTTGTTCACGATCACATCGGCCAGCTCTGTGCCCTGCTTGCCGTTGAAGCCCTTCATCGCAGCCACCATCCCCACCATCAGCAGCGAGACGAGCAGGATCAGGCCGACGTACTCGACCGTCCCCTGCCCACGCTCCCCGTCGGCCAGAGCGCGGATCGCCCGCACCCTTTGGCCGGCGACGGCATGCAGGTACCCCATCAACGCGTAGATCATCGAAACCTCCTTGTCGCGATTCGAGCCCGATGCTCAACCCCCGCGCGTGACCGATCTAGACGCCGGAGTGCCGAAACTGCGACGGGGTTGTGAAAAGTCCCGAACACCGGGGGTGCGGCTCACGTACGGACAGCGGGATACCCTCACCCGCGTGCGGGTCCTGGTCGTGACCAACTTCGTGCCCGACGCCTCCGCTCCCCAGCGGGGCCGCTGGGTCGAGGATCAGATCGACGCGGTGCGGCATCGCGGCGTCGAAGTGGAGGTATTCGCCTTCCCGCCGGGCTCTCGTCACTACATCCCGGCGACGGCCCGCCTGCGAAGACTGCTGCGCCGAGAGCGCTTCGACCTCGTCCACGCCCACTACGGCCTGCCCGGATGGTGCGCGCGCTTGGCTGGGGCGAGGCCGCTGATCGTCACCTTCCACGGCACCGACGTTCGCCACGGCGTCGTCGGGCCGATGTCCCGCCGGCTCGCCTGGCGCTCGGACCTGGTTGCAGGCGTCTCGCGCGCGCTCTTCGCACCCGAGGACGGCCGGCCGGGCCTGCCCCGAGTCCCGGGGGCGGCTGTGCTCCCATGCGGCCCCGACCTCAGCCGTTTCAAGCCGATGCCGCGCAGCGACGCCCGGCGCGAACTGGACCTAGAGCCCGAGGGCCGCTACCTGCTGTTTCCGGCCAACCCCGAGCGGCCGGAGAAGCGCGCCGACCGGGCCCGGGAGCTGGCCGCGGCCTGCGACGCAGAACTGCTTACCGGAGGCTCGATCGATCCCGATCGAATGCCGGCCTGGATCAATGCCGCCAACGCCGTTCTCGTCACCTCCGACTACGAGGGCTTCGGCCTTGTCTGCGTCGAGGCCCTTGCCTGCGATGTGCCGATCCTCTCGACTCCGGTGGGGGTGGCGCCATTCGTCCTCGGCGGCGTCGCCGGAACGCTCTGCGCAAGATTCGAGATCGATTCCTGGAGCACCGCCGCCAGGCCCCACCTCGACTCGGCGGACCCGCGGGTGCAGGGCGCAGACCGCGCCGCGGAGTTCTCGGCAGAGCGAATGGCCGAGCGGGTGATCGAGGCTTACCGTGACGTTCTCGCCGCCTCGTAATAGATTGGAGCCCATGAGTGCGGAGGGAGCAAACGTCCATCTCTGTTTCTTCGTGCAGCGAGTGAAGCGCGAAACTTGACCATTGTGAGCGAGGGAACCGCCAAGCCGAGCGTCAGTGAGCTGAGCACCCGCCTCGAGCAGGAGCGCAATCGGGCCGCCGGCGCCCTGGAAGAGGTCCAGGCGGCTTACGAGGAGGAGCTGCGCGCCGAGCGGCAGGCCAAAGAGCAGGCGATCGCCGCCGCCGAGAGCCGTTTGGCGGAGATAGAGAAGCACGCCGAGGAAGCCGAGAGGCGGGTCGAGGAGGCCGAGCGCCGCGCCGCGGCAGCCGAAGCCGCGATCGCCGCCGAAACGGCGCGGGCCCGTGATTCCGCCGCCGCCTGGCTTCGTGGACAGGTAGACGCGATCCGCCGAGAGGCGCGGCAATAGCCACCGCTGTCTCGGAGTACGACGTCGCCGTGATCGGTGGCGGCGCGGCCGGGCTGTGGACGGCGCTGCGCGCCGCCGAGGAGGGCGGCCGCGTATGCCTGATCTCCCGCACCCCGCTCTCCCAGAGCGCCAGCTTCTGGGCCCAAGGCGGCCTTGCCGCGGCTCTCGAGCCGGGCGACTCATCCGAGCGCCATGCGGCGGACACGATCGCGGCGGGACGCGGGCTCTGTCGCCCCTCGGCCGTTCGGGTCCTTGCCGAAGAGGCGCCTGCCGCGGTCAAGGATCTGATCGCCCGCGGCGTGGTCTTCGACCGCGAACCGAACGGAGAGCTGTCGCTGGGCCTCGAAGGGGGCCACACACGGCGCCGCATCGTTCACTCGGGAGGCAGTCAGACCGGGCACGAGATCACCTCCAAGCTGGCGGCGATGGTGGCCGTCAACGAACGGATCACGATCCTGGAGCGGACCTCGGCTCTGGCCATCTGGAGCGACCGTGAACGCTGCCATGGCCTGCTGACCGACAGTGGGCCGCTGACCGCGGCAGCGACCGTCGTCGCGACCGGCGGCGCGGCGGCGCTTTGGCGCCGCACGACAAACCCCTGGGGGGCGATCGGCGCCGGAGCGGTGATGGCGGGGGCAGCTGGCGCCGCGCTTGCAGACCTTGAGTTCTGCCAGTTCCACCCCACGGCGCTCGCCCTGCCCGGCACCAACTTCGACGGGATGCTGATCACCGAAGCGGTGCGTGGAGAGGGCGCCACCCTGCTCGACGACTCCGGACAGCGCTTCACCGACGAACTGGCGCCACGCGACGCGGTCACCGCGGCGATCCTCGCCCGCATGGAGACCGACGGATCGTCACACGTCCAGCTCGACCTGCGACCCGTCGACTCGAGCCGCTTCCCCAGCATCTTCTCCTCGATCGCCGAAGCGGGGCTGGATGCGCGCGCAGCGCCAGTCCCGGTCGCGCCCGCCGCCCACTACGTGATGGGGGGGATAGCGGTCGACCTCGCCGGGCGCTCTTCGCTCCCAGGCCTTTACGCGGTAGGCGAGTGCTCGTGCACAGGCCTTCACGGCGCCAACCGGCTAGCGTCCAACTCGCTGAGCGAGTGCTTTGTCTTCGGCAGCCGTGCCGCCGCCGCGGCCCTCGAGGAGGTGCTCCCCCCCGAGCGGCCACCGCTGCCCAAGTGGCGCTTTCAGCCGCCGACCGAGACGACCCGGGACGCGGTCTGGCGCCTCGCCGGTCCGATGCGCGATCCCGAGCGGCTGCGCGAGCTGCTCGAGGACCCCTACCCCCTCGCCGCGGCGATTGCCGCCTGCGCCCTGGAGCGGCGCGAATCGCGAGGCGGCCATCTGCGCACCGACTTCACCACCGTCGATCCCGCGCTTGACGGCATCCACATCGTCCGCGACCCGGACGGCCAGACCCACCACGAACGATGGGACTGAGCCGAGCGTTCGCAGTCATAGCCCCATAGCGAACGGAACCGGGCAGGTAGCGTCACACCATGCTCCTGGGGGTAGACGTTGGCGGAACCTTCACCGATGCCGTCCTCTTCGACGGCGCCGAACTCCATACGGCAAAGGTGCCGAGCACCCCAGGCAGGGAAGAAGTGGGGACGATGGCGGCCGTCGAGAAGGTTCTGCGACGCGCGCAGGCGGAGGCCTCCGGGGTGGAGTCCTTCTCACACGGAATGACGGTGGGAACCAATGCCCTGCTCGAGGAGCGAGGCGCCCGAACCGCGCTGGTCGCGACTCGCGGCTTCGCCGACCTGCTGGACATCGGTCGCCAGAACCGTCCTGATCTCTACCGCCTCTGCGCGCCGAAGCCGGCGCCGTTGGTCGAGCCTGGCCTGCGCTTTGAGGCCGCCGAGCGAACCGGCCCCGACGGCGTGATCGAGCCGCTCGGCGACGGCGAGCCGCAGCGGCTCGCCACAGCGCTGCGCGAATCGGGGGCCGAGTCGGTCGCCGTCTGCCTGCTCTTCTCTTACCTCGATCCCGATCATGAGCGACAGATCGCCACCCATCTGCGGAAGGCTCTCCCGGAGGTTCACGTCTCCGCCTCGCACGAAGTGCTCCCCCGCTTCCGCGAGTACGAGCGCTGCTCGACCACCACGATCGACGCCTATCTCTCGCCGCTGCTCGGTCGCTACCTGGAACGGCTCGGCGCCGCAGCCGGCGAAGCGGGACTTCCGCAACCGCACGTGATGAGGTCCTCCGGTGGCGTTGCCAGTGCCGTCGAGGCGGGTCGCGCCGGTGCCTGGAGCGTCCTCTCCGGCCCCGCCGGAGGCGCAGTCGGCGCGGGCTTGCTCGCCCGCGCCTCCGGCGACGGCAACGCGCTCGGCTTCGACATGGGTGGAACCTCGTGCGACGTCTGCGTGATCGAGGACGGCGAGGTGCGTCGCACCGACTCGCGGAAGATCGGGGGGCGCGTGATCCAACTGCCGATGGTCGACGTGCACACAGTCGGCGCCGGTGGCGGTTCGGTCGGCTGGCGCGACTCCGGCGGAGCGCTGCGGGTCGGACCGCGCTCGGCGGGCGCCGACCCCGGTCCCGCCTGCTACGGACGCGGCGGCGGCGCGCCGACGGTCACCGACGCCAACCTGCTGCTCGGCTACTTGGCGACCGACTCGACACTTGCCGGGGGCGTCGCCCTCAGCGAAGAAGCCGCCCGCGAGGCCGTCGGTCGCCTGGCCGCCTCGCTCGACCTGGATGAGACGGAAACCGCCGAGGGAATCGTCCGCGTCGCCAATCAGGAGATGGTGCGGGCGCTGCGCGTGGTCACCGTCGAGCGCGGCGTCGATCCGCGCCGCTTCGCCCTTCTCCCCTTCGGCGGAGCCGGTCCGATGCACGCGGCGGCAATCGCCGCCGAGCTGGGAGTCGAGCGGATCCTCTGCCCGCGGGCGGGGGGCGTCCTGTCGGCGCTTGGCCTCTGCGCCTCCGACCACCGCCGCGACACCGCCCGCACGGTGATGCTCAGCGGCGAGGAGCTGACCGCGGAGCGAATCGCGGCCGAGGTGGAGGCTCTCGCGGCGAGCATCGACGGCGAGTCCTCCGACGCCCGTCATGAGGTCACCTACGGGATGCGCTACGCCGGACAGGCGTTCGAGCTTCCAGTGAGCGGCTCCGAGCACCCCCAGCCCGCCGAGCTCGCCGAGCGCTTCGAAGCCGCCCACGAAGCGCGCTACGGACACCGCGACCCCGATGGCGAGGTGGTCCTGGTCGACATCAGGCTGGCCAGGATCATGCCCGGCCCACGACCCCGCCCAGCCGCAGCTCCCAGCGGGAGGCTGACCGAAACCAGGCGCCGTGCCCGCTTCGCCGGCGAGTGGCTGGACTCCCGGGTCCTGCGAGGAGAGCCGGCGGCCGGCTCCCGCGCAAAGGGGCCGGCGATCTTCGAGCTGCCGGAGGCGACCCTGGTGCTGCCCCCCGGATGGAGCGCCGAGGTCGACGACGCGGGCACGATCCGCGCGGAGCAGGACCGATGAGCGCCCTCGACCCCATCACCCTCCAGGTGATGATCGGCGGCCTGCGCGCCGCCTGCGACGAGATGGGAGCGACGCTGATTCGCTCGGCCTACTCGGCCAACATCAAGGAGCGCCACGACTGCTCGACCGCCCTCTTCGACTCCTGCGGGGAGCTGGTGATGCAGGCAGAGCACATTCCAGTCCATCTCGGCTCGATGCCGGACGCGGTCGCCGCCGTCCTCGACCTCAAACAGCGCCCCGGCGAGTCCTGGATCCTCAACGACCCCTACCGGGGCGGGACCCACCTCCCCGACATCACGCTGATCTCGCCCGTCTTCGTCGGCGAGGAGACGATCGGCTTCGCCGCCAGTCGCGCCCATCACGCCGATGTGGGCGGGACAACGCCGGGCAGCATGCCGGCCTCATCGACGCGCCTGGATGAAGAAGGGGTGGTGATACCGCCGACCCGAGCCGACGCCCGGCAGCTGAGAGAGCTGGTTTCGGGGATGCGATTTCCCCATCAGCGACTGGCCGACCTGCGTGCCCAGAGCGCCGCCAACCGAGTGGGGGCGCTGCGGCTCGCCGAGCTTGCCGAACGCCACGGCGCCGAGCGGCTGCGCCAAGGCATGAGTGAGATCCTGGCCTATGCGGAGCGCCGCACCCGCGCCGCCCTCGCCGCTCTGCCCGACGGCTCCTATACGGCCGCGGACGTGCTGGAGGATGACTTCGATGGAGCGAACCGCGAGGTGACGCTGCGGGTCACCGCGACAGTCGAGGGCGAGAAGCTCACCCTCGACTTCTCCGGCACCGACCCCCAGGTCGCGGGGAACCTCAACTGCCCGCTCTCGGTCACCAAATCGGCCGCCTTCTTTGCGGTGAGGGTGCTGACCGACCCGGATGCGCCGCCCTCCGCCGGCGCCTACAGGCCGATCGAGGTGCTTGCCCCGGAAGGCTGCCTGCTCAACGCCCGTCCGCCGGCTGCGGTCACCGCCGGCAACGTCGAGACCTCGAGTCGCGTCGCCGACATTGTCATCTCAGCCCTGGGCGGCGCCCGTCCGGTTCCGGCTCAGGGGCAGGGAACGATGAACAACCTCACGCTCGCCAACGACCGCTTCACCTACTACGAGACCCTCGGCGGAGGACAGGGCGCATGTCCGGACGCCGACGGCCCCAGCGCGATCCACGTGGCGATGTCGAACACCCTCAACACCCCGGTCGAAGCACTGGAGACCGAGTTTCCCCTGCGGGTCCGCGAGCTGTCGGTGCGAAGGGGCAGCGGCGGCGAAGGTCGGCACCCGGGCGGCGAAGGCATCGTCCGTGAGATCGAGGTCCTGGCGCCGATGCGGTTCACCCTGATCTCAGAGCGCCGGCGCCATGCTCCGCGCGGGCGCGACGGCGGCGCCAGCGGCGCCCCCGGGCGCAATCTGCGCAATGGCGAGCCCCTGCCGAGCAAGGCCGAGGGGGAGCTGCGCCCAGGAGACACCCTGCGAATCGAGACTCCGGGTGGCGGCGGCTACGGCTGATGCCCCTAGAAGGGACGAATGGTGGAGATTCAGACCGAATTTCGGCCCATTAGCCGGACTTTTGCCTTCTTAGCAGGCTTTTCATTTGGCGATTGGGCCAGGCTCGTCTAGAATGCCCGATCCGGGCGGCGTGCGCTGCTCTGACAGGGGCTGAGGCGTCCTCCCAGCCACAGTTCACAACCTTCTCAGGTACTGCTTTCAAATGCCGATCGCTTTCAAGGAATGGGCCGTAACGGTGCGTGCGCTCGCTGAGGGCGAGCAACTCCTGACCCTCCGCAAGGGAGGCATCCGCGAGGAGAACAAGCACTTCGAGCTCGAGCACGAGCGCTTCTTTCTCTACCCCACCTTCGATCACCAGCGCAACAACCTCGTTCGCGAGTCCCACCATCCCGAGCTGCGGCGAGCACTGGAAGAGGGAGTCTGGCCGGACGAGGAGCCACCGCCCGGAGCATTGCTGCAGGACGGCGGCATCTCCCAGCCCGATCGGGTTCGGCTGCGAGCATGGGCCGAGGTGACCGACCACGTGACGATCACCGATCCCCGCGTCGTCGACGCGCTCTCCCCCTTCTACGTCTGGACACCCGACTACGCCGAGAAGCGGCTCAACTGGAAGCGGCGTCACCCGCTGCACCTGCTGCTGCTTAGGGTCCACCGCATCCCCCGCCCGGTCACCGTCCGCGTCCGCGAGGAATACCACGGCTGTCGCTCCTGGGTCGAGATCGATCGCGATCTCTCCTTCGAGGGAACGCCGGTGATGGCCGATGAAGAGTTCGACCGCGCTCGCCAGGAGATTCGCGACGTCTGCGATGTCGAGCCGGTCTTGGTCTAAGGCCCACCTGGCCTTAGATGTCCTGGATCGAGACTGAATCACTCTCCTTCACCGCTCGCCACGACAGTGGCGACACGGCATTCGCCGAACGCACGCTGGATCGCATGGAGGACCTGCGGCTGCGCCTCGAGGACCGCTTCGAGCAGGTCCCGGGAGACGTCACGGTCGTCGTCCACACCAGTCCCGCGTGGCTGTCGGTAGCCCATCCGTTCCTGCCCGCCGCACGCTGGTCGGCGGCGCCCGCCGGGCGCCGCTACCTCGCCGGCTGGGCGATGGCGACCGAGCTGCACATCCTCAACGACCCTCATATGGAGCGCCGCGCCGCGGGTGAGGACTCTCACGAGGCGCTGCGCGGCACCGCCGAGCGCCTCTACGCGCAGCTGGTGATAGCCACCAACAACCCCGATCTCCCCCCCTCCTGGACGCCGCGGCGCTTTCTCCGCTACCTGGGCTGGGCGTGGCTGGCCGAGGGCGCGGCCCAGTACTTCTCCCGCCAGGTCGGCCTCTACCGGGCGGCGGTGATCCGCCGCCTGCGCGAGAGCTCCCGCCCCTCCTTCCCGCCCTCGCGGCGCGACGCGGTGCTCCTCGGCGGGACGATCTTCGACCTGCTGGAGAACGAGCGTGGCCCCGAAGCCTGCGAGCGGCTGGCGCTGCGGCTGCTGCCGGGCGGCGCCGAGCCGACGCTCGAAGCCGCCTTCGGAGCGCGAATCGGCGAGATCGAGGGCGCCTGGCGCGACTACCTGCGCGCAACCGCCCGGCCCAACGTCGCCTAGACGGTCTAGCTTTCGCCGCCCGGGGTTCCCTCGAGCACTTCGCGCGCCCGCGCGGCCGATGCCTCGGCGACGAAAACCTGGCGTGGCCCAACCGGCATGAACTCCGGGACGTCGAAGCCGGGCCCACGCTTCAGCATGCTGGGAATACCGTGCTCGGAGAGCAGGCCCTGAATCATCTCGGCCTCCACCTGGCTTGGGGCGAAGGCCACTTTGACCAGCCTTCCGCCGCCACCGCCGCCGCCCTCGTCATCGTGCCCACCCAGGCCATCGTTTCCACCGGCGCCGGTGGTGGCGGAGTCGGAACGGCGGCTACGTGATAGCGATCTCGGCATCGGCGATCTTCAGGTCCTTCAGAAGATACCCCTTCACGTCCGGCGCGTCCGCATCTGCCAGAGAGACGATGAGGTAGATCTGATCGGGCCAGGCCACCGCTTGGTTGACGTCGGTCTGCGACGGATAAGCGGGGCTCTTGGTGTGGGAGTGGTAGATCGCCAGAAGCTCGTCACCCCCGTCTTCGATCGCCTTCAACGCGTTGTACTGCTCCTGCGGGTCCATCTCGTAGCGCAGCGGGCTCGCCGCCGCGTTGGCGACGCGAATGACGACGTTTGCCTCGCCGTCCTTGCCGCCAACCAACCCGCAGCACTCGTTGGGAAGGTCAGCTCGCGCGTGGGCAATCATCTCGTCGATCAACCGCTGCGAAATCCGCATGATCGGACGAGGTCGGCGACCTACCACCAGACGGTGGAATCGATCCCTTCGAGCTCCTCGATCGGCTTGGTATAGACGCCCGAGGAGAGGTACTTCCAGCCGTCGTCGGGAATCAGGAAGACGACGTTGCCACCGTCCAGCTCGCCCGCGATCCGAGCCGCGATCGCGGCGATCGCGCCCGAGGAAACGCCGGCGAAGATCCCCTCCTCCTCCAGCAGGCGCTTGGTCCAGACGATCGCGTCGCGGTTGGAGACCATGATCTTGCGGTCGAGGATCGAGAGATCGATGATCGGCGGGATGAAGCCGTCGTCGAGCGAGCGCAGGCCCTGCACCAGCTCGCCCTGCATTGGCTCGGCGGCGACGATCAGCGTCTCGGGGTCGGCCTCCTTCAAGCGTTTGCCGTTTCCCATCAACGTGCCCCCGGTGCCGAGGCCGCCGACGAACGCGGTCACCTCGTCGAGGTCCTCGAGGATCTCCACCGCGGTTCCCTCGTAGTGGGCGCGGGGATTCGCTTCGTTGCCGTACTGGTAGGGCATGTAATAACTGGAATCGGCCTCGGCCATCTCCAGCGCCAGCTCGACGGCACCGTTGGAGCCCTTCGCCCCCTCCGAGTAGACGATCTCCGCCCCGTACATGCTGAGCAGCTGGCTCCGCTCCTCGGTGACGTTGTCGGGCATCACCACCTTCAGCGGGTAGCCGCGCAGCTTGCAGATCATCGCCAGCGAGATGCCGGTGTTGCCGGAGGTCGGCTCCAGCAACGTCTGCCCGGGCGCGATCAGCCCCTTCTCCTCGGCCGACTCGATCATCGCCTTGGCAACCCGATCCTTGACCGAGCCGGTCGGGTTGCGCCCCTCGAGCTTGGCGTAGAGCTTCACCTCGGGCTTCGGCGAGAGCCGTGACAGCTGCACCATCGGTGTGCCGCCGATCGACTCGATGATGTCGCCGAAACGCCCCCCGCAGGGCCGGTTCTGGAGTTCCTCCAGCATTACTTCAAAAAGTATAGCCCCGTGTCGCGGAGCTGGGACGGATGGCTCAGCCGCCGGCCATAGCCGGGAGGATCACGACCGTGTCGCCATCGGACACCGCGGTGTCGAGCCCGTCCAGGACCCGCACGTCCTCGTCGTTGAGGTAGACGTTGACGTAGCGGTTGAGGTCGCCGTCGGCGCCGAACAGCTGGGACTCGGTATCCGGATGCGCCGCGGTCAGCGCCCGCAGCACCTCGCCTACGTTGCCGCCCTCCGCCTCGACCTCGGGCTGTCCGCCCGTTTGCGGGCGCAGGACTGGGGGGATGCGAACGGTCGCCATCGGGCCGAAAACCTACCGACTAACCGGCGCAGAACGATTCGTAGTCGGGGAACTGACCCATCTCCGACTCCGGAATCTCGGGTGCGTCCTCGCCGCAGATCGGGCAGTTCGGGTCACGCCGCACCTTCAACTCGGTGAAGCGTGTGCCGAGCGCTTCATAGAGAAGCAGGCGACCGATCAGCGGTTCGCCGACGCCGAGCACCAGCTTGATCACCTCGTTCGCCTGCAGCGTTCCCATCGTTCCCGCCATCACTCCGAGCACCCCGTTGGCGGAGCAACTAGGCGCCAACTCGGCCGGCGGTGGCGTCGGGTACAGACAGCGGTAGCAGGGACCCTCGAAGGGGACGAAGGTCGAGATCTGCCCGTCGAAGCTGAGGATCGAGGCCGAGACGACCGGCTTGCGCAGCCGCACCGAGGCGTCGTTCAGCAGGTAGCGGGTCGGGAAGTTGTCCGCCCCGTCGACGATCACGTCGTAGTCGCGGATCGTGTCGAGGATGTTGGAGGCGTCGAGGCGCGTGTTGTGCTCGACCACCTCGACATCGGGGTTGAGCGCCTCGATCGTCTTTCGCGCCGAGGCGGTCTTCGGCTCCCCGATCCGCTCGGTGTTGTGGATCACCTGGCGCTGCAGGTTGGAGGCGTCGACCACGTCGTCGTCGACCAGGCCGAGGGTGCCGATCCCGGCCGCCGCCAGGTAGAGCGCAGTCGGCGCACCCAGCCCGCCGGCACCCAACAGCAGTACCTTCGCGTTCAGCAGCTTCAGCTGACCCTCGACCCCGACCTCCGGCAGCAGGGTGTGACGGGAGTAGCGGTCGCGCTGCTCGGCGCTCATCCCCTCGACGGCTTGGACCGGAAGGCCCTGCTCCTGCCAGGCGAGGATGCCACCGGCCATCGAGGCGACGTCCTCGTAGCCCATCTCCTGCATCTGCGCGGCGGCGATCGCCGAGCGGTTGCCGCTGCGGCAATAGAGGATCGTGCGCGCCGAGCGGTCCGGCGCGGCGGCCTCGATCTCGTCCTTCAGCACGCCCGGCGGCACCAGCTTGTCGCCCTCGATGTGGGCCTCCTGGTGCTCATGCGGCTCGCGGGTATCGATCAGGACGACGTCGCCGGCCTCGATCTCCTGCTCTGCCTCGAAGGGCTCGATCTCCTCGATCGGCGCCTGGACTGCACCCTCCATTCGAAATCTCCTAAATCCGGATCGGCTTTACTTCAAAAAGTGTAGCGAGGCGGTGGAGCGACGAGATCAGGCGAGACTGGGGCGCATCTGCCGCAACCTTTTCACCCGCTCCTCGATCGGCGGGTGCGTGGAGAACAGGCTGCCGATGCCCTTTGCGGCAAACGGCTTGACGATGTAGAGCGGCTCCGCCGCCTGGTTGACGTGCATCGGCATCGCCGCCGCCCCCTGCTCCAGTCGCAGCAGCGCGCTGGCCAGCGACTCCGGGTTACCGCAGATCGCCGCCCCGCCCGCGTCGGCCGCGTACTCGCGCTGGCGTGAGATCGAGAGCTGGATGATCGTCGCCGCGATCGGCGCCAAGAGCACCAGCGCCAGCGAGGCGATCAGCCCCAACGGGCCGGAGTCCTCGTCGCCGCCGAACCAGAGCAGCATGTAACCGAGGTAGGTGATCGCCGCGCCGATCGTCGCCGCGACCGACTGGATCAGGATGTCGCGGTGTCTGATGTGGGCCAGCTCATGGGCGAGGACGCCGCGCAGCTCCTCCTCGGAGAGCAGGTTGAGGATTCCCCGGGTCACGGCGACGGCCGAATGCTCGGGGTTGCGGCCGGTGGCGAAGGCGTTGGGCTGGTCCTGCGGGATCACGTAGAGGCGCGGCATAGGCAGCCCGGCGCGTGTGGTCAGCTCCCGCACCGACTGGTAGAGCTTCGGCGCCTCGTCTTCGGAGACCGGCTTGGCGCCGCTCATTTTCAGCGCCATCTTGTCGCTGAAGAAGTAGGCGCCCATGTTCATCAGGGCCGCCATCCCGAGGAAGAGCAGGGCCGTGCTCTGTCCGCCGATCGCGAAACCGATCACGACGAAGAGACCGGACAGCACCGCGAGCAAGATCGTGGTCCGCAGGGTGGCACCGAAAGTCGACTGCTTGGTGGTGGTCATTGCCGCTGTTGCTCCTCCGTTGGTTGGCCTTTCAATTATGGCGCAGCCTCATAACCGACCGCTTTTGTAGGATTTAAGAAGATGTTGTTCTCGACCAAAGCCGAGTACGGAGTGCGACTGATGGTCGAGCTGGGCCGTCAGCCCGGCTCGATGCCGATCTCTCTCAGCGCCGTGGCCGAAGCGGAGCGGCTGCCGCTTTCCTATCTGGAGCACCTGGTGGCGAAGCTGCGCAACGCGGGCCTGGTCACCTCGACCCGCGGCGCCCATGGCGGCTACCGCCTCGCCAAGCCGGCCGAGGAGATCACGATGGATTCGGTGGTCGAGGCGCTGGAGGGCCAGATCGCCCCGATGGAGTGCTTTCACGAGACGCCCGAGGGCAAGGTCCTGTGCTCGCACGAGAACGACGGCGATCGCGCCTGCGCGACGAAGCTGCTGTGGACGCGGGTCCAGGGGGGCGTCACCAAGGCCCTGGCGGGCACGACGCTCGCCGAGCTGGTGGAGTTCTCGGGCCCCGATGCCCGCGCCGAGCGAGTGCCGGTCGGCAGCGCCGCCTAGACAAATTCGACTGAAACGGAGTGGAGTTGGCTGAGCTCGAGATTCGCAACCTGCACGTGAGCGCCGAGGACAAGGAGATCCTGCGCGGGCTCGACCTCGATGTCGAGAAGGGCAAGGTCCACGCTCTGATGGGTCCCAACGGCTCGGGCAAGTCGACTCTGGCCAACGCGATCATGGGCCACCCGGCCCTGGAGGTGACTGAGGGCTCGATCGTCTTCAAGGGCGAGGACCTGACCGAGGCCGATCCCGACGAGCGCTCGCGCGCCGGCCTTTTCATGGCCTTCCAGTACCCGGTCGCGATCCCCGGCGTCTCGGTCAGCAAGTACCTGCGAATGATCATCAACGCCCACCGCGAGGCGCGCGGCGAGGAGCAGGTGAAGATCAAAGATTTCGCCAAGCTCGCGCGGGAGGCGATGGACCTGGCGAACATCCCACAGGACTTCTCCAGCCGCTATCTCAACGACGGCTTCTCCGGCGGCGAGAAGAAGCGGATGGAGCTGTTGCAGCTGGCGCTGCTGCGGCCGGAGATCGCGGTCCTCGACGAGACCGACTCCGGCCTGGACATCGACGCCCTGCGCACGGTCGCCGACGGGGTCAACAAGTTCGCCGGCCCCGACATGGGCGTCCTGATCATCACCCACTACCAGCGGATCCTGCACATGGTGAAGCCGGACTTCGTCCACGTCATGTTCGAGGGGCGGATCGTCAAGGAGGGCGGCCCGGAGCTGGTAGGTGTGCTCGAGGAGAAGGGCTACGGCTGGATCCGCGAGGAGGTTGCCGCGAGCGCGAGCGGAGGGAGCGTCACGGTCTGATGTTTCGCGACCGGAGCTCGCGCGAAGCATTCATGCGGGGGGCTTCCCGATGACGGTCGCAACTTTTCCGATCGAGAAGGTCCGCGCCGCTTTCCCGGCGCTGGAACGCGAGATTCACGGGCAACCGGTCGCCTATCTCGACAGCGGCGCCAGCGCCCAGCGGGTGCTGGCCTCGATCCAGGCGGTCGACCGCTACGAGCGCGCCCACCACTCCAACGTCCACCGCGGCTCCCACACCCTCTCGGCTGAGGCGACCGCGGCCTACGAGGGGGCGAGGGCGACGGTCGCCGACCATCTCGGCGCCGGCGACCGGCGCGAGGTGATCTTCGTCCGCAACGCGACCGAGGCGATCAACCTGGTGGCGAGGGCCTGGGGCGACGCCAACGTCGGGCAGGGCGACCGGATCGTCCTCACCGAGATGGAGCATCACTCGAACGTCGTGCCCTGGCAGCAGCTCGCCGAGCGGGTCGGGGCCGAGATCGACTGGGTGCCCGTCGACGACGAGGGACTGCTGGACATGGGGGCGCTCGAGATCCTGCTCGAGCGGGGCCCGAAGCTGGTCGCCGTCACCCACGTCTCCAACGTGCTGGGGACCGAGAACCCGGTCGCGGAGATCGCCCGCCTGGCGCACGACGCGGGCGCGGTGGTGCTGGTGGACGGTGCCCAGGCGGCCCCGAAGCTCGCGGTCGACGTCGCGGCGCTCGGCGTCGACTTCTATGCGCTGACCGGCCACAAGCTCTATGCGCCTACGGGGATCGGCGCGCTCTGGGCCCGCCTGGACCTGCTGCGGGCCATGCCTCCCTTCCTCGGCGGCGGCTCGATGATCAAGAAGGTCACCAGGGAGGGAACCGCCTACGCCGACCCGCCCGCCCGCTTCGAGGCCGGGACGCCCGCGATCGCGCAGGCGATCGGGATGGCGTCGGCCCTGCGCTGGCTCGACGGCCTCGGCATGGAGGCCGTCCTCGCGCACGAGCGCAGGATCGCTGACTACACGCTGGAGCGGCTTGCCGAGGTGCCCGGCCTGCGCGTGTTCGGCCCGCCGCGCGGGGGCGAGCGGGTGGGACCGGTCTCCTTCGAGCTCGACGGCGTCCACGCCCACGACGTCTCCGAGATCCACGACCGCCACGGCGTCGCCGTCCGCGCCGGCCACCACTGCGCCCAGCCGCTGATGGACCGCTTCGGCATCGCCGCCACGGCTCGCGCCAGCTTCGGCGTCTACACGATCCCCGAGGAGATCGACCGGCTGGTCGAGGGGCTGCTGGACGCGCGGCGGGTGTTCGGGGTCGACTGACCAGGCTGCGCTAGCCTCGAAGCGATGGACGAGCTTTATCGCGAGCAGATCCTCGAGCACTACAAGCGGCCGCACAACTTCGGCCGCCTCGAGGCGCCCGACCTCGAGTTCGAGGACACCAACCCCTTCTGCGGCGACGAACAGCACGTGATGCTGGGCCTCGACGAGGACGGCCGGGTGGCCGAGGTCGCCTTCGAGGGCAAGGGCTGCGCGATCTCCACCGCGGCCACCTCGCTGCTCAGCGACGAGCTGCTCGGCAAGACCCGCGAGGAGCTGCTGCGGCTGCCGAAAGAGTTCGTCCTCGACCTCCTCGGCATCGACATCTCCGCAACGCGCATGAAGTGCGCGATGCTCGGCCTCAAGGTCGTGAAGAGCGCCAGCCTCGGCAAGCCGGCCGAATGGGAGGACGAGGGTGAGGCCGGCGACCCCGCTGAGGCGGAACGAGCGAGCGACGAAATCTGGCTCAACGCGAGCGAGTGACGCCGAAGTCTCGTTGTCGCCTGGCGGCCGCCGACCTCGGGTCGCTCTAGCCGCCCGGCTGCATCTCGGGATCCGGCTGGATCACCGCGAAGGCGGCGCCGAAGGGATCCTGGACGACGGCCACCCGTCCCACGCGGGGGATGTCCATCGGCCCGAAGGCAACGCTGCCGTCGTGCTCCTTGGCGGTGGCCAGGGTGGCGTTGGCGTCGTCGACGGCGAAATAGACGAGCCAGTTGTCCGGCACCTCCTCGGGAACACGACCGGTGATGTCGAGGACCCCGCCGAAGGACTCGCCGTCCACCGCGATCGTCGTGTAGGTGCCGGTCCCCTCGTACTCTTCATCCTCGTAGGACCAGCCGAAGAGCTCGGCGTAGAAGGGCTTCGCGCTCTCGGGGTCGCGGGTGTTCAGCTCGCTCCAGGTCAGGGCCCCCGCCTCCCTCACCAGGTCGGCGCCGACGTTCTTTCCGGGCTGCCAGATGCCGAAGACGGCGCCGGTCGGGTCCGAGAGGACCGCCATCCGGCCGTAGTCGAGGACGCTCATCGGCTCCACCAGGACGCTGCCGCCGAGCTCGCCCGCCCTGGCGGCGGTCGAGTCGGCGTCCTCGACGGCGATGTAGGTCATCCAGGCGGGCGGCTGGCCCTCCTGCATCAGCCTCATCACGCCACCGACATTCCTGCCGTCGAGCTGGGCAGTGCGGTAGCCGCCCGTCTGCTCGGCGTTCTCGTCCTCTTGCAGCTGCCAGCCGAAGACACTGCCGTAGAACTCGCCGGCGGCATCCTGGTCGGGGGTGCCGAGGTCGATCCAGCAGGGCGTGCCGGGCTTGTAGCTGGTCTTCACGGTCATCGCTGCTCCTCTCGCTCGAAGGTCCACCTCAAAGACCGCACTGCACGGCGAAACTCATCGCTCCACCCGATCTTCCCACCAGCGACGTCCCGCGGGTTGCCATCGCGTTATCGCTAAAATCCGACCTTGGAAGTAGGATTAAGTCGCATCCCGCACGAGAGCGGGTAGCGAGAACCCAGGAGCCTCTTTGTCGGACGCCGCAGGAACAACCATCGCAGTGTGCCCGCTGGCCGAGCTGCCGCCGGGCGGCAGGCGCCTGGTCGAGCACGAGGGTCGCAAGATCGGCGTCTTCAACTGCGACGGCTCGCTGTACGCGATCGAGGACCGCTGCTCGCACGACGACGGGCCGCTGGCGGAGGGCGAGTTCGACACCTCCGCCTGCACCGTCGAGTGCCCCCGGCACGGCTCGCTCTTCGACCTGACCACCGGCAGGCCGAAGACCCTCCCCGCCTATGCTCCGGTGCAGACGTTCACGGCGGCCGTCGTGGACGACAACATCGTCCTGGAGGTCTGACGCCATGGCAACGCCAGAGGCAGTAGCAGAGAAGAGAGAGCTTGCCGGCATCAACGCCGACTACAAGGAGAAGTTCGGCTTCCACGATCCCGAGACGGGCTACGCCTACAAAGCCCCTAAGGGCCTCTCCCGCGAGGTCGTCGAGTCGATCTCCGAGTACAAGGACGAGCCGCAGTGGATGCGGGACTTCCGGCTGAAGGCGCTGGAGCACTTCGAAAGCCGGCCCACCCCGACCTGGGGCGGCAACCTGGGCCAGATCGACTGGGAAGACATCCACTACTTCGTGCGCGCCTCCGAAAAGGCGAGCCAGGACTGGGACGACGTCCCCGAGGACATCAAGAACACCTTCGACCGGCTCGGCATCCCCGAGGCGGAGCGCAAATTCCTCGCCGGCGTCGGCGCCCAGTACGAGTCCGAGGTCGTCTACCACCAGGTTCGCGAGGACCTCGAGAAGCAGGGCGTGATCTTCCTCGACATGGACTCCGGCCTGCGCGAGCACGAGGACCTCGTGCGCGAGCACTGGGCCACCGTGATCCCGCCCAACGACAACAAGCTGGCGGCGCTGAACAGCGCGGTCTGGTCGGGCGGCTCCTTCGTCTACGTGCCGGCGGGCGTCAAGGTCGAGATGCCGCTGCAGGCCTACTTCCGCATCAACACGGAGAACATGGGCCAGTTCGAGCGGACGCTGATCATCGCCGAGGAGGGCTCGGACGTCCACTACATCGAGGGCTGCACCGCCCCGGTCTACTCGACCGACTCGCTGCACTCCGCGGTCGTCGAGATCAAGGCGCTCAAGGGCTCGCGCGTCCGCTACACGACCGTCCAGAACTGGTCGCAGAACGTCTACAACCTCGTCACGAAGCGGGCGATCGCCTACGAGGACGCGACGATGGAATGGGTCGACTGCAACCTCGGCTCGAAGCTGACCATGAAGTACCCGTCGATCTACCTGCTCGGCGAGGAGGCCCACGGCGAGATCCTCTCGATCGCGTTCGCGGGCGCCGGCCAGCACCAGGACGCCGGCGGCAAGATCATCCACGGCGCGCCGCGCACCTCCTCCTCGATCTTCTCCAAGTCGATCTCCAAGGACGGCGGCCGCGCCACCTACCGCGGCCTGCTCGAGGTCGCCGAGGGCGCGACCGAGACCAAGTCCAAGGTGGTCTGCGATGCGCTGCTCCTCGACGAGGAGTCGCGGTCGGACACCTACCCGACGATCCGCATCGACGAGTCCG
>DASVDE010000023.1:0-4479 GCA_036381235.1 Solirubrobacterales bacterium
AGGACGACAATGGCCGCGCCGAGCAGTGCCACGTTCGTGCGGTGCATCTTCTCGCTGGCGACGATCGCCAGGACGAGGAGGAAGGTGGCTACTGCTATGGCCATCCGGGGCTTTCTGGTCGACGACGAGTGTTGCCGACCAGTCTTCCCGGCTCACCTGCCGGTTGAGGCTATCGAAGCTAGGCGGGGACGCCGCTGCTCAACCGCTCCTCGACCCAACCGGTCGAGGCGATGTGCTTGCTCATCCCGAGCTGCTTCGGCTCGGCGCCGAGGGCGAGGCCGACGAGCTGCGGCAGGTGCAGGACGGCGAGGCCGAGGTCGCGGTTGACGACCTTGGCCGCCTCCGGCTGCTGCATGTCGAGGTTGAGGTGGCAGAGCGGGCAGGGGGTGACGAGGCAGTCAGCGCCGGCGTCGAGCGCGTCGCCGACGTGGGTGCCGGCCTGGCGCAGCGAGGTCTCGCGGTTCATCGTGATCACCGGGAAGCCGCAGCACTTGCGGGCTCCGTCGTACTCGACCACCTCGCCGCCGAGGACCTCGATCACCTTCTCCAGGTAGAGGTCGCGGTCGGGGTACTCGTCATAGCCGAGCCGCTCCTTCGGCCGCACCACGTAGCAGCCGTAGAAGGGGCCGACTCGCAGGCCCGACAGCGGCCGCACGATCTTCTCCGCGAGCTTGTCGAGCCCGTAGTCCTCGACTAGGACCCAGAGGAAGTTTTTGTTGGTGAAGCCGTTCTTGCCCTTCTCATAGGAAAGGCCCTGGCCGCTCAGCACCTCGTTGATGTGGGCCCGATAGGCCGAGTCGGCATCGAGGCGCTGCTGGCACTCCGACTGCGCGCCTTGGCAGGTCGAGCAGATGTTCATCATCGCCAGCCCGGTCTCCTGGGCGAGCGCGAAGGTGCGCGCGTTGAGCGTGTCGGCCAGCTCCTGGTTGTGCTCGGCGATCACCCCGGCGCCGCAGCAGTTGGCGCGGTCGAGGGTGACCAGCTCTATCCCCAGCTTCTCGGCGGTGAACGCCATCGAGCCGTGCAGCTCGGTCGTGAAGCCGCGCGAGACGCAGCCGGGCCAGTAGGCGAGCTTCATACCTTCTCCTCCGTCTCGGCCTCGTTGGGCGCGGGCTCGTCGCTCTCCTCGCCCTTGATGTAGATGTTGAACTCCTCGCGGTGTTCTTCGGCGTGCTTGTAGATCGCCTTGACCTCGTCCTGGGCTCCGTCGGGGAGCTTCGGGTGGACGCCTGGGATCAGCTTCGGCAGCGAGCGCATCTTGCCCGTCTTCAGGCCGCGGATCGCGGTCGGGATCGAACCGAGCAGCCCCTTGATCGCGCCCTTGGTCGGTTTCAGCTTGCCCTTGACGCCGGGCGCGTAGGACTCCTGCAGCAGCAGCGACTCGTCGAGCGTTCCCTTCTTCTCGATGATCTTGACGAAGGCGTCCTCGTGGTTGTGCCCGTTGTTGGGGTCGTCGTCGATGCCATGCTCGCCGGCTTTGCGGCGCAGGCGCATGATCTGGTCCATCGGCGCGACGCCCTTCGGACAGGCGTCGATGCAGCTGAAGCAGTGGGTGCAGTCGTAGATCCCGTGCGGGTCGTGGGCGAGGTCGTGCAGGCGCTCCTTGGTCTCGGCGTCGCGCGGGTCGCCGACGAAGCGGTAGGCCTTGGCCAGCGCCGCCGGGCCGATGAAGTCGGGGTCGGCCTCCATCGAGAGGCAGGATGAGACGCAGGCGCCGCACTGGATGCAGGCCATCGACTGGGTGATGTCGATCATCGACTCCGGCTCGACGATGTACTCGCGCTCGGGCGGCTCGCCGTGGGGGAGAAGCCAGGGGGTGACGCGGCGGATCTTGGTCCAGTGCGTCGACTCCATGTCTGTGATCAGGTCCTTGATGACCGGCATATTTCCCATGGGCTCAACGACAATTGGCTCGGAGCCGCCGTTGCGCCGGTTGGCCGCCTCGTGCGCCTCGCCGATCTGGGTCTTGCAGCCAAGGCCGGACTCGCCGTTGATCTTCATCCCGCAGGAGCCGCAGATCGCGGCGCGGCAGGAGCAGCGCACGCTGAGAGAGCCGTCGTCGCGGTCCTTGGCCTGGAGGATCCCGTCGAGGACCGAGAGCGAGGGGTCGAGGTCGACCTTGAACTCCTCCCAGTACGCGCCCTCGCCGCTCTCGGGCTGGTACCTGCGGACTTTCAGCGTGTACTCGGCCATCAGTAGGTCCTCTCCTGGGGCTCCCATTGGGTGATGGTCACCTCTGAGTATGAGATCTCCGGCCCGTCGTCGCCCTGCTGCAGGTCGATGTGTTTGAGCCACTCCTCGTCGTTTCGCTCCGGGAAGTCGGTTCGGTACTGGGCGCCGCGGCTCTCCTTGCGCTCCAGCGCGGCGACGCATGTCGCCTCGGCGTTGTCGAGCATGTAGCCCAGCTCGATCGCCGCCAGGATGTCCTGGTTGAAGATGCTGCCCTTGTCGTCGATATAGGCCGACTCGGCTTCCTCCTTCAACCGTCGCACCGTTTCCAGCGCCTCGCTGATGCCGGCCTCCTCGCGGAAGACGGCGACGTGCTTGTCCATCGCCTGCCCCAGCTCCAGCTTGATCTCCGAGACGCGCCGGCCCGACCCCTTCTCCCGTGAGGAGATCGCCTCGATCCCCGCCTGCTCATCCTCGAGGATCCGCTTTGAGGGCCGCGAGCCATCGATCCGCTTGGCGCGGGCGGCGGCGTCGGCGCCGGAGCGGCGGCCGAAGATCAGCGTGTCGAGCAGAGAGTTGGCACCGAGCCGATTGCCGCCGTGCACGGAGACGCAGGCGGTCTCGCCGGCGGCGTAGAGGCCGGGGATGTCGGTGCGCCCGTCGACGTCGGTCTTGACGCCGCCCATCGTGTAGTGGTTGCCGGGCTTGATGTGGATCGGCTCCTTGGTGATGTCGACGCCGGCGAAGTCGCGGCCGACGAGGACGATCTCGCGCAGCGCCTCGTGCACGCGCTTCTTCGGGACGACCGTGATGTCGAGCGCGACGGTCCCGTCAGGGAAGCCGCGGCCCTCGTTGATCTCGGTCTGCTCGGCGCGGGAGACGACGTCGCGCGAGGCAAGCTCCATCTTGTTGGGCGCGTAGCGCTCCATGAAGCGCTCGCCCTTGGCGTTGAGCAGGTGGGCGCCCTCGCCGCGGGCGCCCTCGGTGATCAGGAAGCCCTTGCCCGCCAGCGTGGTCGGGTGGTACTGGATCATCTCCATATCCATCAGCTTCGCCCCGACCCTGTAGGCCATCGCGATCCCGTCGCCGGTGCAGATCAGCGCGTTGGTGGTCGGCTTCCAGACCTGCCCGTTGCCGCCGCTGGCCAGGATCACCGCCTTGGCCGTGAAGAGCTCCAGCGAGCCGTCGGCGATGTTGCGGGTGACCACCCCGCAGCACTCGCCCTGCTCGTCCAGCGCCAGCGCCGTGCAGAACCACTCCTCGTAGCGGCTGACCTGCTCGGAGTGCTTCATCAGCTGCTCGTAGAGCACGTGCATGATCGCCTGGCCGGTGATGTCGGCCACGTAGTAGGTGCGCGCGGCGGAGGCGCCGCCGAAGGCGCGGGTGCCGAGGCGGCCCTCCTCGTTGCGGTGGAAGGTGACGCCCAGATGCTCGAGGTGGAGGATCTCCTCCGGCGCCTCGCGGCACATCACTTCGATCGCGTCCTGGTCGCCGAGGTAGTCGGAGCCCTTGACCGTGTCGAAGGCGTGCGACTCCCAGCTGTCCTCCGGGTTGAGCGCCGCGTTGATGCCGCCCTGCGCCGCGTTGGAGTGCGAGCGGACGGGGTGGACCTTGCTCAGGATCCCGACGTTGACGCCCTGCTCGGCGGCGGCGAGCGCCGCCCTCTGCCCCGCGAGCCCGGCCCCTATCACCAGTACGTCATGGTTCGGCACGAGCGCGGATGCTATAGAGCGAAAATCCGACCCCGCGGTCGGATTTACGGCCGGCGATGACCGCCGCCGCTTACCATTGGGCGATGCTCGGCGGCGGGTCCATCACCCTCTTTCATGTCCGCGGAATCCGGATCGCGGTTGATTGGTCCTGGTTTCTGATCCTCTTCCTGCTGATCGTCTACCTCTCGCAGGTCTTCGGCGACGTGCTCGATCAATCGGCGACGGCGACGGAACCCTTCGTCTACGCGGTGCTGACCACGGTCGGCTTCTTCGCCTCGATCCTGCTGCACGAGCTCGGCCACGCGGTGGCGGCGCAGCGGGCGGGCATCGGCATCACCAGCATTCAGCTCTGGATCTTCGGCGGCATGGCCCGAATGGTCCGCGAGACCGACTCGCCCGCGACCGAGTTCAAGGTCGCGATCGCCGGGCCGCTGGTGACGCTGGCGATAGTGGTCGTGCTGCTGCTGGCCGGCGCCGTCAGTGCCGGCTTCACCGAGTTCAGGGAGGCCGCGGAAGGCACATCGAACGCCGGGATCTCCGGCCTGACGGCGATGATCGCCTGGCTGGCCTCGATCAACCTCGTGGTGCTCGTCTTCAA